>NZ_AKIU01000046.1:0-96859 GCF_000282675.1 Pantoea sp. GM01
GGGATGTCGCCTCAAAACCCGCGCTGCAGCATCAATGCTTATTTCTTAGTAACCATCGCGATAACGCCTGTAGGGTCGCCATTTATGGCGACTACCTAAATTAACCTATTTAAAATCCGCATAAGGCGTGAGCGGCTGGGGAGGCATGTCCATATCGCCGTTCCAGCCAGACATTGAGTAGCGCATAAAAATCAAGCCGTGGCTGGGGGTGTAATCCTTCGCCTGCTGAATATCCATCGCTAATCCCACTGACCAATGCGGCGTTATGCGGCGCTCCACCAGCGCCTGCAAGGTATAACCGAAACCCGTGCCCGAACTGCTGTCTGAAGTGGGATTCGACGCCAGCGCAAAGCCGGGATTGAGCGGATAACGCGGCTGCCCATCAGTGTGCGACTGCGACCAGGAAACCGAGCCGCCGAGATCAAACGACCAGTTTTCCGTGCGCTGGCGATACGTCACCGGCACCGACAACGAGAAATATTGCTGCGGGCTGTAATAGCCGCCCTGGCCGAAGGTGTAGTCGCTGAGATCTTTCTGGTAATGCCACAGCATGCTGTTCAGGCCAATAGTGGCGCGGCGATTATCTTGATTGACCAGTTTGTAGTAATAGCCCGCCATCAGGCGTTCACGGCTATTATCCGCGACGTTTTCGCCCGTCAATTGATGCGCGCTGAGATCGGCCCACACGCCATGGGCATCGCCCGTATCGTAGCTTAGGCCGAGCGAGCCGCCGGTCGCGACCACGCCGCCCCAGGTTTTGCCGCCGTGAGTCGCTGGATCACGTGCGCCTGCATACGCCAGCAGCGAGCTGGAGATCGGTCGGCGTGAGGCGCTAAACGTGAGGCCAATGTCATCGACGTCGGTTTTCCAGCTGACGCCGCCAACCCAGTTGCTGGTCGCAAAGCCGAGCGGCGTAGTGCCGAGATCGGCCGACCAGCGCTGGTTATGCCAACCCACGCCCAGCGCGGTGCCTTCATCACGCTGGGTGAAATCGCGGCTGCATCCGCCGGCGTTGGCATCGTTACAGCTGCCGAACGGCTCACTGTGGCCGCCGTTTGCGCTGGAGAAGGTGCCCGCCGAAACCAGCACATGATCAACGCGCACAAAGCTACGACCGTCGGCCAGCGGCGTCTCCGCCTGCAGCATCGTGGTGTGCGCGGTGAAATCGGAGGTACCACCGTTGCCTTTATTGCGCGAGTAATCCTGCTCCAGCATGAACGTGGTGTCCTGCTGGCGATAGAGATCGGCGGCGTCACTGCGGATGCTGCGTTTCAGCCACTCATCCTGCGGTTGATTGCGGGTTAGGGCGGTATAACCCTCATTATCCTGTGGCACGTCCGGGCTGATACCGCTTGCCGCCATCGCCAGCTGATAATCTTTTTGCGCTCGTTGCGGCTGCTGTTGCTGACGTTCCAGCCGCGCCGCATCGCGATAGGCCAGCGCTTTCTCCTGTGAAGGGGCCAGTTTCGCGGCGCGGATTTTCAGCTCATCGAACAGCTGTTGGGCACGCTGCGTATCGCCGCTGTTTTGCCAGGCGAATGCCACACGCCGCCCGCTGTAAACGCTTTGCTGCGCCACGCTTGCCGGCAAGGTTTGCAAGGCGCGATGCGCTGCCGTTGTCTGTTTCAGCGCGATCATGGCTTCGATGCGCCCCAGCGCTTCTTCGCCGCGCGCCAGCACCTTCTTCTGCTGCAGACGATCGGCCAGGTCGTGCATGTTGCTGTCCCATTGCCCAGCCGGCAGACGACGCAGCATGGCCAGCGCCGCGTCATCGCGATCGCCAGAGGCCAGCCATAGCGCTGCGGCATACAGCGCCGCCGGTTGCTGTGGATGCTGGTGCACCATCGCCTCCATCACCTGCGCGCCCTGGGCTTCGCCGCCGCCATTGCGCAGCGCGCCCGCCAGCCGATAAGCCAGCCAGATATCGTCGGGGGTTGCCTGCATCGCCTGGCGATATTTCTCTGCCGCCTGATGCCACTGGCCTTGTTGCGCCAGCGCATCGGCTTCGGCCATCAGCGCATCCGTACGCAGCTGTAGCAGCCGACTTTTCGCCGTGCTGTTGCTGCGATCAAGGCGCAGCGCCTGCTGCCAGAAGTTCTCTGCCTGAGCAGTGTTTTTGCGCGCCTGCGCCACATCGCCAAGGCCAATCAACGCCCAGCTATCGCGATTATCCAACGCTTGCGCGCTGCGATAATACTGCTCAGCTGTCGCCATCTCGCCCTTTTTCAGCGCTGCATCGCCGCTGTCGATCGCCAGCCAGTAGCGGTTGGTTTGCAGCAGCGACTGCCATTTGCCGATCTGCGTGCTGGCCTGGCCAGCCTGAATCGCCTTCTCCAGCCAGCCAATTGCCGCCGCGCGATGATTGGCCCGCGCCTGCGCCTGGCCCATCGCGCCCATCAGTTCGGCATCGTGCGGATTGGCTTGCAGCGCCGCACTGAGGGCGGCAATCGCGCCCGCGCCGCCACCGGCATCGACCAGCGCCAGTCCGCGCATGCGCTGGCGATAAGCCGGATCGGCGAGCATTTTTTGCTGGCGTGCCAGCTCTTGCGCACCGCGCTGCTGGGCATCGCCTTCGGTGAAGGTTTGCAGATATTGCTGCAGGCTGGCGACGCTGCGTTCGCTCACCGGCTGATTCTGGATTTGCTGCAGCCACAGCTCGGAGGCGGCATCGCGCCCGCCGTTGCGGTTGGCAAGACGGCGCAGCTGAGTAAAGGCTGCGCCCGGCTGATTATTGTCAAACGCCATGCGCGCCAGCTGCAGCTCCACGCCGATGTTGCCGGGATAGCGCTGCTCCAGCGCCTGCAGTTGTTGGTACGCTTGCGGCTGCTGGCCGGGTAGACGCGCCACCAGCCGCCAATACTCCAGCTCGGTGTTCACATCCGGAAACACGCCGTGGAAGAGCGCATCCCAGGCGGCTTTGGCTTCCACGACGTGCCCGGCGGTGGCGAGCAGGCGCGCCTGCTGCAGCTGCTGGCGGCCATCTGCGGTGATCAGCCGTAAGCCCGCTTCTGATTCACGCGTGGCGGCGGCATTCGGTGCCACACGCTGCAGTTGCGCCAATAAGGTTTGCGCGTTGGCCTGATCGCCCTGGCGCAGCGCCATACGGATTTGCGCCGCCAGCACCTGCGGATTGTCGGGATCGATTTTCTCCAGCCGATAGAGCGATTGCTGCACCAAATCGAGTTTGTTGGTCGATTCGCCGGTGCGGATCTGCATCAGCAACCACTCAACCGGCGCCACCTGCGGGCCAGCTGGAGCCGCACCCGCGCCTGCCAGTAGACCCAGCGCGCTGGCGATCAGCACGCCAGGCCGCAGTTTATTCATCGTCATCCAGCTCGGCCAGACGGCGACGGCTCACCATGCGCATCAAGCGCCAGGCCATCAGCGCAAACAGCACCACGACGACGACCGCGCAAAGCGCCAGCCACACCGGATGGGTGGCGAGCAGATTCCATAAGCGCTCCCACCACGGCAGGTGACCAACGTAATACGTATCGCCGACGCGCAGGCTGTTCACGCCCGATTCACGGATCACCGTGGCGGAACCGAATACCGCCGCACGTTTGCCGCTGTCGAGCAGCGCGTTATTCAGCAGCTCCCAGCCGCGTGGGCTGTCGGCCAGCAGCGCGACCACGCTGCGTTGATCGTTAAACGGCGACTGGAAGCCGACAATCCCGCCCATCGGTCCGCGTGAGCTGATGGTGGTTTGGCTTTCCACGGTGCGATCGCTGTCCGATATTGGCAGGCTTGGTGTCGTCATGGCGCGCGCGGGCATGTTGATCCAGCTGCGCGCCGCGTCGGCCAACAGGTTGATCTTGCCATCGTCCTGCAGATCCGGCGGAATGTCGCCGATCATCAACACATCGGCATCGCTCTGTTGGGCTTTACGCCAGTCATCGCTCATCTGCACGCGCAGTGCGGGATAGCCGGTTTGCGCGCCGATGCTGCCCAGCGCATTCAGCAGGGTGCTGACTTCATTGTTGCTCGGCTTAGGCTGAACCAGCACCAGCGTTTGCGCCAGATCGGCGTAGCGGCTGTAAGGGAAACCGGCGTTGGCGAACGCCGCCAGCGAGGGCATTTCGATGTAGTGACGATAGCCGGAAAAATCGATGCTGGAGGTATCGTCGATCACTACATGATGTCCCACCGTAGTGACGGTTTCGCAGCGGCCATCGGCGGTGCCGCCAATAAAGGTGTTGGCGTAATCAAAGTTGAAGCGCAGCTGATTCACCACCCCGAGGCGCAGCGCCGGAATGGTTAACTGGCGATTGCTGTCCTGCAAACCCTGCATCAGCGGAATACGCATCAGCTGCTGACCGGCGCTATCTTTCGCCGTCAGCGGATAGTCCTGCATGAACTGATTGTTGAGATGCACCGCCAGCCGCGAACCATCCTGTTGTATCGGCGAGGTGTAGCGGTAGTGCAGATCCATATCGATGCCGCGTGCGCGCACCAGGAACAGATCCGGCGGCAGATTCAGCGTCAGGCTGATGGGGTTAGGCTGCAAGCCGTCGCCCTGTAGCTGGTTTTGATATTGCGTCAGCTCGGCAAAGGTGGTGCGGCGATCGGTGCGCACCCAGTTAGGCGCATCATAGGCCTGACGCGGCGCCAGCAGCTTCACGCTGTCAATGGTCGCGGTCTCACCGCGTAGCAACAGCTGGCCCTGGGCAATACCTTCCACCGCCGTTAACAGATCGTTGTCGTCACGCCCAAGAATCAGCAGCATCTTCTCGTACGGATTGTCCGGCTGATTCACCATCGCTACCGTTGGTTTCTCTACCGGCGGCAAATCTTTCAGGAAGTCGGGACGATGATCGTTGGTGGCAAACACCACTGCGTGCTGCTGATTCGGCAACTGGTTATACAGCACCGGGAATGACTGACCACGCCACGCGGCTTTGCTGCCAAACCATGAAGCCAGAATAGCGGCGGCGCGCTGCTGCACTAGAGTTGGCTGGGCGTTGAAAATCATCGGCAGCTGCAATGGGCGGCTGTCGCGCGTATCAAAAAACGGCTCCGGGAAATGCGACAGATCGTTCTTCAGCGGTAACTTCTGCAGCGTCAGATCGAGTTTGCTGGCTTTGCCAATATCCAGCCAAATAGTGCTGTTGGCCGGATTCTCACACACGTTGGCGTAATGACCGACCAGCTCCAGACGCACGCGGTTAAAATCGCTGATGAAACGCGGATCGACGGAGATTTGCGTTTGATTCTCTTTGCCAAGCTGCTCGGCGGTCACGGTGACCAATCCAACCAGCTCATCATTGAGATAGACCTTGAGCTGCGACAGCGTGGGGATCAGCGCGGGCGAGGGACGATAGCTGAGATTGAGCAGCGCGCGCGTCACCACTTCATCGCTGCGCACGCCGAACTCAATCTGGCTGCTGGGTTCGGTACCGCGTAGCGTCATGCTGCCTGGTGGCGGCGCGACCTGATTAAACATCAGTTGGCTATCGCGCAGCGGCGCGTTGGCATCGACCAGCGCATTCACCTCCGACAGCGGCGGTGACACCGCACTGCCTGCGGCAAACGGTGCAGCAGACTGCGGCGCGGCCTGCGCCAGTGAGACGCAGCCCAGCAGCAGGGCGGTAAACCAACTCAGTTTTCTCATCATGGTCATATCATCAACTTAAGTGAAATCGGTATTGAGCGACGCAGGCTGGCGCTCAATACGCTGCGGCAGCAGCGTTGCCAGCCAGCTCACCAGCGCGGTGAGCCCACGGAATAAACGGCGCAGCGGCGCGGGTCCATACTCGGCCAGACGCAGGTAGCCTTTAAAACCCAGCAGCATAATGTCGGCCAGACTTTGCACCGGTTTATCTTCCGGGAAGCCGTCCTGCCACAGCGCCCAGGTATCGGCACGCGCAAAGGTGCACTGAATGAATTCGATGTGTTGGCGCGTGGTGAGCTGATGCAGGCGAATGCCGGCGCGACGGCCAAACACGCGCTGCACCTGGCACGGGAAGCTGAACTCCTGCTGGCCCCGACGCAGCAGCAGCCACACCGGTTCATCCTCTTTCAGCGCATCGGCTTCTCGCAGCTCAACGCCTACGCCGCCGTCGGAGTAGTCGCGCAGCGTGCACGGCACCATGTGCCCATCCTGACGCGCAATCGCCGCGGGCATGGCGATCTCGACGCGATGCGCTTCGCGGATTTGACGCGCTTCCACCGAAACCGCCACCGCGCCACCGAGGATAATCATGTTGTACAGCACCCATACCAGGCTGACCCAAATGGTGAGCATCTCGTTGGCCGGACCGTAGGCCATACGCCAGAAGGCCATGGCGATACCGGCAATATTCAGCAGCACCAGCATCATGTACGGCTTGGTGATCACCCAATCGAGATGCCGTTCGGCAACTAAACCGCCTTTAGCGGTAACGTTGAACTTGCCTTTATGCGGATTGAACAGCGCCACCGTGGTGGGGCGCGCGATGTACCACGCCAGCACGGTTTCATACACTTCACTCCAGAACGAGTGGCGCCAGCGCCCCTGAATGCGTGAGTTGGTTAAGCTGGTGTGCAGCATATGCGGCAGAACGTAGATGGCAATCGCCAGCGCCGGCGCATAGATGATGTAGGCGTGGCACAGCAGAAACGCCAGCGGCGCCAGCAGGAAGATCAGGCGCGGAATCCCGGCGAGAAAGTGCAGCATGGCGTTGGCGTAACACAGGCGCTGCACCAGCTTTAAGCCTTTGCCGAACAGCGGATTATCGAGACGGAAAATCTGCACCATGCCGCGCGCCCAGCGGATACGCTGGCCAATGTGCGCGGATAAACTCTCGGTCGCCAGGCCCGCCGCCTGTGGAATGCGAATATAGGCCGAGGTGTAACCCTGGCGATGCAGGCGCAGCGAGGTATGCGCATCTTCGGTGACGGTTTCGACTGCAATCCCGCCAATCTGATCCAGCGCGCTACGGCGCAGCACTGCGCAAGAGCCGCAGAAAAATGCCGCATCCCAGGTATCGTTGCCATCCTGCACCAAACCATAAAACAGCGACCCTTCATTCGGCGTCTGGCGGAAGCGCCCCAAATTGCGCTCGAACGGATCGGGCGAGAAGAAGTGGTGCGGCGTTTGCAGCATCGCCAGCCGATGATCTTTCAGGAACCAGCCCATGGTCAGCTGCAGGAACGAGCGGGTCGGCACATGGTCGCAGTCAAAAATAGCGACGTAATCGCTGCGACACACTGTTTTCAGCGCATGGTTGATATTGCCGGCTTTGGCGTGTTCGTGGCTGGCGCGCACCACGTAATGGATGCCAACGCTGGCGGCAAACTCGCGGAACTCTTCGCGCGTGCCATCATCCAGCAGATAGATGTTGAGCTTGTCCTGCGGCCAGTCGATGCCCATCGCCGCATAGATGGTCGGCTTCACCACGCTGAGCGGCTCGTTGTAGGTTGGCACCAGGATATCGACGCTCGGCCAGGCAGTAATTTCTGGCGGCATCGAGACCGGCTGGCGATTGAGCGGCCACAGCGTCTGGAAATAACCCAGCACCAACACCGTCCACGAATAGGTTTCTGCGCCAATCAGCAGCAGGCCAAACGTCAGGCTGAGCGGATCGTCCCAGTTGAGGGTTTCGGTATAGCGCCACCACAGATAGCGGCAGGAGATGGTGAGCGACAAGACGATCAGCATGATGGTGGGCAAACGCCCCGGCACGCGCCGCACCAGCATTGCTAATCCCCACAGCAGCAGCACGAAGACAAACTGTGTAGTGATGCCGAAAGGCTGTGAGATACAGAGCAGCGCCAGCAGGCTGGCAACCACAGCGGCCACGATAAACAGCAGCTGACGTAGCCGTGGCGGCAGCGCCTGAATGCGTTGTTCACTGCGCTGGGCGAGACGCGTTTGCTCCAGCCGGCCGGGCAGCGCGCCGAGCCACTGATACAACGGCTGACGCCAGCGCAACAGCGGCTCAGCGCTGAAACCCTTACGGGTGCGGTGTTCGCGTGGCCGCACCAGCATCAGCCACAGGCTCTGCATCGCATAGCGCAGCACATCCAGCGGACGCGGGCGCAGCGGCGAAATGTGCGGATAGTAACGCTGACGATGTTGCAGGATATGCTGCCAGCCGGGTGCTTCCAGCCGCAGCAGCGACCAGCCGAGCACGCACCACAGCAGATGCAGCGCGATGGTGCAGCGGCCCGCGCCATGCTGACGCGCCACGGTGGCGCGGCGCTGTAACGCTTGCCACGCAGGTGGCATCAGCAGCCAGCGCAACGGATTCACGCTGCGCCTCCAGCCACATTCAGCAGCAGCCAGTTGGCCAGCGTATTGATCTCTTCACTCGCCAGCGCATGCGGCCGGTATTCGCCCACCGGCTGTTTCATCATCAGTGCTTCCGCCAGCGCTTCATCACGGTGAATCACTTGCGGAATCAGGTTCTTCAGCGAACTGATCCACAGCTGATGCAGATCCTGCTGCAGTTGGCTGTTAGCGTTGAACTGGTTAATGAGGAACAGCGTATGCGGGGAGATGCGCGCGTGATGCAGGCGCAGCTGACAGTTGGCATCCAGCGTCAGTACCTGCAGCAGACGATCGGCGGCGGCGATAAACGATCGCTGCCACGGCAACAGATCCGCCGGGATATCGAGCACAATCCATTGATAATGTGTTTTCAGGGCCGACAGTGCCTGCAGCAGCGGCGCGGCAAAATCGCCATCGGCCGCGCTGAGCTGTGCACTTTGTGGCGGCGTCAGTGCGCCAAACGGCAGAAAATCCAGCCCGCTTTGATAGCGCTGGGCGCATTGCTGCCACGCTTGCTGTTCAAGCAGCGCGGGCGCCCAGCCCTGCGCGGTGTTGATGGGCAGATTAAAGTGGGCGGCCAGCTGATTGACCGGTGAAAAATCGATGATCAGCACCGATTCCCCCAGCGCATTGAGCGCCCAGCCTAATGCCGCGCTGAGCGAGGTGGCGCCGCAGCCGCCACGTATACCTTGCAGTGCAATCATCGGCATTAACGATCGGGCTCCTGGGCGGCGCTTATTTCACGCAGCAGCGGCCAGCGCGCCATAATGCTATTCAGGCGCGCTTCACGGGCAATATCAATGTAGCGAAATGCCTTAAGAGAAAAGGCCGCGCTTAAGGCATTAATGTCATCATGATCTTCGCTGCCAGACGCGCTCAGCGAAAAAGCATTTTCTATTTTCATTACTTTTTTGCCACCCAAAATCGACAACGGATGAATTGTGATTCTATTTTTTGTAAAGTCTAAACCAGAATATTGCGACGAACTGTGCAACGATGCGGTTATTTTTTTTATTTCACCAGTTCCAATCGTTGCCGTCTAGATTAAACTCGCTGCGAGGGTAGCGATCGCGAATAAAATATGAAAAATCACTATGCGCTTGGCCTGCAACAGATTCAGCAGGAATTAAATACCCTGCAGACGCCAGGGTTTTATTGGATTACCAGCCAGCGTCAGGAGGATGCCCGGCTGTTGCTGCGTCAGGTCATTAGCCAGCAAGATGCCGCCACGCTTATCAGCGCAGATGAGAAGCCGCAGGCGCTGTTAACGCCCGATCCGATTGGCGGTCCGGCGCGAATGCCATTATTTTCCCTGCCCGCCAATAAAACCAGCTTGCAGCAGTTTGAGAGCGATCTTTCACGCGTGCTGAATAATCGCAGTGGCATCGTGCTGTTTTATAGTAATGCCGCCTTGTGGCGTAAATTATCGCAGGATGAGCTGACTATTTGGCTTAAGCGCATGCGTCGTTTGTTAAGTAAAAAACAAATCACGCTGTTAATGATCACCTCCGGTGCTTCAATAATTCACTTACGTAATCATCTGCAAGGTTATTTTCGCCAGCTTGATGGTCTCGCACATTTAGAGTTTCAGCAGGACAGTTGGCAATATCGAATTAACTGGTGGTACGCCGCCGACAAATTACTGGCCGACCGCGCTATCCGTTTGAGTTATGTCGACAATCAATTTATTGCCGTTAATGAAGCGGAACAAAATATTCCCTTAAGCCGCAACGATGAAAACCAATTTCTGGCGCAGGAAAGTGTGCTGGAAGGGGCGCCACCGCTCTCGGTGCAGTGGCAGCTGTTTAGCGATAATGACCGCGTGTTTTCGCGTGCCCAGCAGGCGAACGCCGCCACGGTCATCTTTAGCCTGGTCCATAACCAGGACATCAATACGCTAGCGAACATGGTCCATAGTTTGCGCCGATCGCGCGGCAGTGCGCTGAAGATTGTGGTGCGTGAAATCAGTACCACGCTGCGCTATAGCGATGAACGTTTGTTGCTGGCCTGCGGTGTGAATGCCATCGTGCCGAACGCCGCCAGTTTGTCGCGCTTTCTGACCACGCTGGAAGGTATTCAGGGGCAGCAATTCTCACGACATGTGCCCGCAAATCTCAGCGTACTGATGCAGGCGCTGCAGCCGTTGCAGCAAAAAGGCTATCTGCCGCTCGAGGCGTTTTGTGCGGCGGTGCAGCAGCTAATGAGCAATACGCTGCTTCCTGAGAACGATAAAGGCTTGATGGTGGCATTGCGTCCGGTGCCGCAGCTGAAACCCGAGCAGATTCTGACGCTGTGCAAACCCCGGCGCTTCGGCGATTTGGTCACGCTGATTAACGATCGCATCTATCTGTTCCTCTCTTCATGCCGATTCAATGACCTGGATATTGCGCTGAAATCGATCTTCTCGCTGCCGCATGATGAGCTGTTTAGCAACCGCATGGTGTGGTTTGAAGACAATCAGATTTTATCGGAGGCGCAGAAAATCCGGCAGCTGACGCCGGTGGCGCTGCGCGATGTCACCGAGCAGCCGCTAGCCGTCGCGCCGGTCAGTGCCCCTGCAGCAGCCACCGCGCGCGCCGCACTAACACCGCAGCCGATCACGCTCAATCTTGATGGAGCAGAGCGCCGATGATGCTGATGGATTGGGTGCAGGTGGCGATCCTGCTGTTACTGATTTTACTGTTGCTGAAATCACTGTTTGGGCGCGGAGTCGCGCGCCGCAGCATCAACCCGCTGATGCGATGGTTGCCCACCCGCGCGCTGAAATCAGAAGGCCAGTGGCAACGCAAAGCGAAGAAAACGGATAAACATGGATAACAGATTGACGTGGCGCGGCCTTGGTGGCTGGAATTTTTACTTTTTGATCAAATTTGCCCTGCTGTGGTACGGCTATCTCAATTTCCACGCGCTGAGTAATCTGGCCTTTCTGGCATGGCTGCTGTTGCCGCTGCCGGGTTTGCGTCTGCATCGCCTGCGCCAGTGGATTTCGCTGCCGATTGGCGTGGCGCTCTTCTGGCACGATACCTGGCTGCCGGGACTCAATTCGATCATGAGTCAGGGAAGCCAGCTCGCCAGCTTTTCGCCAGGTTACCTGCTGGACCTGCTCAACCGCTTTATCAACTGGGAGATGATTGGCGCGGGCTTGGTACTGCTGGTGCTGTATCTGTTTATCGCGCAGTGGATTCGCATCACCGTGCTGGTGACGCTGATGCTGATCTGGCTGAATGTGCTGACCATCGCCGGACCAGCAGTGAATTTACTGCCGAGCCGCGCTGCAACGCCCACTGTGAAACTCGATAATGCGCCAGCGGCGAAAGCGCCGGATGGCCTCGATCAATCCGCGCCGCCGACCAGCGCCAATTTAACCGCATGGCTGAACCGCTTTTACGAGAGTGAGCGCCAGCGTGCTACGGACTTCCCGGAAGCGCTACCTGCCGATTCGCAGCCGTTCGATATTCTGGTCATCAACATCTGCTCGCTGTCGTGGTCTGATTTGCAGGTGACGCAGCTACGCAATCATCCGCTGTGGCAGCACTTCGATATTCTGCTCAATAACTACAACTCGGCCACCGGCTACAGCGGCCCGGCGGGGATTCGTCTGCTGCGCGCCAGCTGCGGGCAAAGCTCGCATAGCGATCTGTATAAAGCCACCGATCAGCGCTGCTATCTGTTTGATAATCTGGCGAAGCTGGGCTTTAAGCAGCAGCTGATGATGGATCACACCGGCGTGTTTGGTAACTATCTCAAAGAGCTGCGCGAAGAGGGCAATCTGCAGGCGCCATTGATGTCGCAGGCGGGTATAGCGCCAGAAGTGACCTCGTTTGACGGCTCGCCGGTGTTTAATGATGCGCAGCTGATGCAGCGCTGGCTCGACGATCGCAGTAAGAGCAGCGATGCGCGCAGCGCGACGTTCTATAACCTGATTCCGCTGCACGATGGCACGCGCGAACTGGGCAGCACGCGCAGCGCCGACTGGCAGCCGCGTGCCAAAGTGCTGTTCGACCAGCTCGATGCCTTCCTGACTAATCTGGAGAAGTCCGGCCGTCGCGTGATGGTGCTGGTGGTGCCGGAACACGGCGCGGCGCTGCAGGGCGACAAAATGCAGATGTCGGGATTGCGTGATATCCCCAGCCCGGATATCACCCATGTGCCGGTTGGCATTAAGTTTGTCGGCATGAAGGCAGCGCATCAGGGCCAGCCACTCAGCGTTGAGACGCCAACCAGCCTGATGGCGATCTCTGAAATCGTGTCGCGCGTGGTGGATGGGCAGCTATTTAACGCGCCGAACGTCAATATGTCGCTGCTGACCGATAATCTGCCGCAGACGCCGGTGGTGTCGGAGAACGATAATGCGGTGGTGATGATGTATCAGGGCAAGCCGTGGATCCGCCTGAACGGCGGCGATTGGGTGGCGTATCCACAGTAAGTATCGATTTCAAATTTTTCATCTGTCGTAGCGGCGCAATTTATTGCGCGATAAATCGCGCCGCTACAAATCCCTGCATGTTTATCACCTGCCTAATTCCGAATCACTTCATAAATAACCCAACTTGCTTACTTTTCGCCGATATCCCGGCGAAAAAAACGCGCGACCTGGGATATACTCGCTGCGAATTTCATCTCATGACACGCCTTTGATGGCCTGGAGAAGTTTTGTTGCGCGTCAGTCGTTCTCTAACGATAAAGCAGATGGCGACGGTTTCCGCCGTGGCGATGGTGACCATCTGCATTTTTATTGTCATCCAGCTCTTTCACTTTGTGCAGCAGCGCAGGATTGACTACGCCCAACAAATGGAAAATGTGGCGCATACCGTGCGTCAGCCGCTCTCCGATGCCGTGTTGAAAGCCGATATTCCGCAGGCCGAGCGCATTCTCAATACTTTGAAACCCGCCGGTATTTTATCGCGCGCCGATGTGGTGCTGCCGAACGCGTTCCAGGCGCTGCACGCCGATTTCGCGCCGGAAAAACCGGTGCCGCGCTGGGTGGCGCGCCTGTTTGAGCTGCCGGTGCAAATCACGCTGCCGCTCTATTCGGTTGAGCGCTCTGGCTTGCCAAAGCCGATTGCGTATCTGGTGCTGCAGGCCGATTCGTCGCGCGTCTATCAGTTCCTGCTCAGCACGTTATCCACCATGATCACCACCTATCTGCTGCTGGCGCTGATCCTTTCGATCTCCATCAGCTGGTGCATCAATCGCTTGATTGTGCATCCGCTGCGCGATATCTCGCGTGATTTGCAGGAGCTGCCGCCGCAGGCGATTTTGACGCACAAAATGACGCTGCCGCATAACCATCGTGATGATGAAATCGGTATGTTGATTCGCAGCTATAACCGCAATCAGCAGGTGCTGGAGTCGATTCACGACGAAATGAGCCGCATGACCACCCATTTCGCCGTGACGGATCTGCCCAATCGCGCGCTGTTCCTTGCGCTGCTCGAACAACACATGAGCCATCAACGTAACCGCCAGGCGTGGGGACTGATGGTGATTCGTATCGAGACGCTGCAGGAAGCCAACGGCGTGTTGAGCGATGAGCAGCGCGATACGCTGATGCTGACGCTGGTGGAGAAGATTCGCAGCACCGTGGACGATCACGTGCTGCTGGCGCAGACCGGGCCGAGCGACTTCGCCTTGCTGATGAAGCGTGCGCACAATCCGTTCCGTGCCATGCGCCTGGCGCGCAATCTGATGATTCGCATCAATCAGCCGGTGAACCTGCAACAGCTGCAGCTGCGGCCTAATGCCAGCATTGGTCTGGCGCTGCATGAAGAGAACAGCATCTCGGCCAGCGAGCAGCTGGATCGCGCTACATCGGCGATGATGTCGGCGCGCCATCAAGGCAAAAACCAGATTCTGTTCTTCGACCCGGCACTCACCGAGCGCGCGCAAAAGCGCTTAACGCAGGAACATGACATTCTGCAAGGTTTGCAGGAGGATCAGTTCTCCCTCTATCTGCAGCCGCAAATCAATATGGAAACCGGTGAATTGGCCGGTGCCGAAGCGCTGCTGCGCATGCGCATGCCGGATGGCAGCTATGGCTTATCGGAAGAGTTTATTGCCAGCGCTGAAGAGATTGGCGTGATTTCGGCGATTGGTCGCTGGGTGTTTGAAGAGGCTTGCCGCATTCTTGCCGGCTGGCAGAAGCAGGGCATTAACATCCCGCTCAGCGTTAACATCTCGGCGGTGCAGCTGCGCGATGCCAGCATGGTGAGTCATTTGCAGGGCTTACTGGAGCGCCATCGCATTGCGCCAGGCAACTTCGTGCTGGAAATTACCGAAACCGCACAGATTGGTGATGCCGAACAGGCGATTGCGCTGCTGCGCTCACTGCAACAAACCGGCGTGGCCGTCGCGCTTGATGATTTCGGCATGGGTTACTCCAATCTCAACTACCTTCATCAGTTTAAAGCGCTGCCGGTGAACAAGCTGAAAATGGATCGCAGCTTCGTCGCGGCACTGCCCGATGATGACACCATGGTACGCATCGTGGCGGCGATTGCCGACATCATTCACCTTGATGTGATCGCTGAAGGTGTGGAAACCGCCGAACAGCGTGACTGGCTGCTGGCGCGCGGAATTACTATAGGGCAGGGCTACTTATATGCTGAAGCGCTGCCGCTCAACGTCTTTAATCACCGCTGGCTCCAGACCCCGCAACTCCCTGAATAATCACCTTGGTTATTGATTTTCCTTATAAAATTACAGCGAAGCGCTAAGCTGAAGCGTTTCAGTTCATAGTTAGAGTTTTGTAACTTTTGTAAGGAATGTTAGGGGATATTAATCTTGTTAACAGGGTGTTATTTTCCTCGCCATCGGTAAGGTTTTACGCTTCTGGCGGCTTGCCGCATGCGTTACTCCACAACAATGGCGGTGCAAACCGTCTTACTGGACACCTGTTATGAAAATCTTAAAAAGCCTCTACTTGCAGGTCATAGTTGCCATTGGCATCGGCGTCCTGTTAGGCCACTTCTATCCTGAGTTAGGCGCACAAATGAAGCCGCTCGGAGATGGTTTCGTTAAGCTGATCAAGATGATCATCGCCCCCGTTATTTTCTGTACGGTGGTGACCGGTATTGCCGGCATGGAGAGCATGAAAGCCGTTGGACGTACTGGCGCGGTCGCGCTGCTGTACTTTGAAGTGGTCAGCACCATCGCGCTGATCATCGGTTTGGTGGTGGTCAACGTGGTGCAGCCGGGTGCGGGCATGAACGTTGATCCGGCCACGCTGGATGCCAAAGCGGTCGCGGTTTACGCCCAGCAGGCGGAGCAGCAGGGCATTGTCGCCTTCTTACTGGATGTGATCCCGAATAGCGTGGTCGGCGCCTTCGCCAGCGGCAACATTCTGCAGGTATTGCTGTTCGCTATTCTGTTCGGCTTTGCGCTGCATCGTCTGGGCAGCGCCGGCACGGTGATGTTTAACGTTATCGAAAGCTTCTCGAAAGTGATCTTCGGCGTTATCAACATGATTATGCGTCTCGCGCCAATCGGAGCCTTTGGTGCCATGGCCTTTACCATCGGGAAATATGGTGTGGGATCGTTGGTGCAGTTGGGCCAGCTGATCATCTGCTTCTATATCACCTGCGTGCTGTTCGTGGTGGTGGTGCTGGGGCTGATTGCCCGCTTCGCCGGCTTCAACATCTTTAAATTTGTCGCCTACATCAAAGAAGAGCTGCTGATCGTACTCGGCACGTCCTCTTCCGAGTCTGCGCTGCCGCGTATGCTGGATAAGATGGAGAAGCTGGGATGTAAGAAATCGGTGGTGGGCTTGGTTATCCCTACGGGTTACTCCTTCAACCTTGATGGCACCTCGATTTATCTCACCATGGCGGCGGTGTTTATTGCGCAGGCGACCAATGCGCATATGGATGTGTTCCATCAAATCACGCTGTTAGTGGTGCTGCTGCTCTCCTCTAAAGGCGCAGCGGGTGTCACCGGCAGTGGCTTTATCGTGCTGGCGGCAACCTTGTCGGCGGTGGGACATCTGCCGGTAGCCGGTTTGGCGCTGATTCTGGGTATCGACCGCTTTATGTCGGAAGCGCGTGCGCTGACCAATCTGGTCGGTAACGGCGTGGCGACCATTGTGGTAGCCAAGTGGGTTGGCCAGCTGGATGAGAAGCAAATGAACGCGACGCTTTCTTCAGCGAAAAAGGTGAAAAACGCATCAGAAACCGCTGCGTAAAAGGCTATTTGCGTTAATTTGCCGAGAAATGCCCGCTGTCGCTTGCCCTGACAGCGGGCATTTGCATAATAAACCCCATTGATTTTTTTCCCGATTTTTTGCCTCGTTGCGCGACATCCTGACCTTCTCGTGGTCAAAGAGTCTGTTATTAAATAAACGTGGCGGCAAACTGCCGCACCGGTCACCCCAGATGTGGCCGAACATGCCGCGCTAACGAGCGTTGATCTGTTTGAGTAGGGGTTCACATGCAGGGCACCAGAATTCGGCTTTTGGTTGGCGGATTGCTACTGGCAGCATCCGGTTTTGGCGTGCAAGCCGAGACGCTCCAACCCGATCCCGCCTGGCAGGAAGGTAAACTGGACAATGGTTTTAGCTGGCAGCTGCTAACCACACCGCAACGTCCCAGCGATCGCATTGAACTGCGCCTGATTGTTAACACCGGTTCGCTGGTGGAGAGCGCACAACAAACCGGCTACAGCCATCTTTTATCGCGTTTGGCGATGGTGCATAACGCCACGCTGGACACCAATCAGCAACGCGCGCTATGGCAACAGGCCATGGATCCGCAACGTCCGCTGCCGCCTGCCATCTCTTCGTACGATTACACCCAATACAATCTCAGCTTGCCAAACAACCGTCCGGATCTGTTGAAAGAAGCACTCAACTGGCTGGCGGCAACCGCCGGTAAAATGACGATTAATGAGCAAGTGGTGTCAACCGCGCTGACGGCGACCGATCCGATCGCGACCTGGCCCACGAATACTCAGGATGTGTGGTGGCGCTATCGCCTGAAAGGTTCGGCGATGCTGGCGCACGATCCTGGCGAGCAGCCGCGCGCGCCGGTGGATATCGCCCAGCTCAACAGTTTCTATCAGCAGTGGTATACGCCCGATGGCATGACGCTGTATGTGGTCGGCAATGTTGACAGCCGCAGCATGGCGGAGCAGATCAATAAAGCCTTCTCGCCGCTGAAAGGCAAGCGCGTGGCGCCTGCTGCGTTACCGACGCTCTCACCGCTGCCGCATCAGCCGGTTAATCTGGTGAATGGCGGGATGAGTCAGGATCGCCTGTCGCTGGTATGGGATACGGCGTGGCAACCCATCCGTGATTCGCAGAATTTGCAGCGCTACTGGCAGAGCGATTTGGCGCGTGAAGCGCTGTTCTGGCACGTGCAGCGCGCTCTGGCGGACAGCAAAGCGCAAAGCGTACAGGTTGGCTTTGACTGCCGTGTGCTGTATCAGCGTGCGCAGTGTTCGATCAACATGGACAGCCCGAATGCCTCGTTGCCACAGAATATGAATCAGGTGGCGAAAGAGCTGGCGGCGGTGCGTGATAAAGGATTGCCGCAGGAGGAGTTTGATGCGCTGATGGCGCAAAAGCTGCTGGAGCTCAACAAGCTGTTCGCCACTTACGCACGCACCGATACCGATATTCTGATGGGACAGCGTCTGCGCTCGCAGCAAAATGCGGTGGTGGATATTGCGCCAGAGCAGTATCAGAAACTGCGCCAGACGTTCCTCAGCGAAATGACGCGTGACCAGTTAAATCAGGAACTGCGCCAGCAACTGTCGCAGGAGCTGACCATGGTACTGATTCAGCCGCAGGGTGAAGCCGAGACCAATGTGAAGATGCTGCAGGAAAGCTGGGATAAAGTGATGAAGCTGCCTGACGCGCCTGCCGTGCCCGCCACTCCGGACGAAGTAAAACCAGACAACAGCGCCGGCGCGTCGGAACAATCCCCACCCTCCTCGTGACATCCCCTAAATAATTCAAGCTGCAGCAAGGCGGCAAGTGGGCAAATCCCCAGGAGCTTACGTTAGTAAGTGACTGGGGTGAGCCCACGCAGCCAACGCCGCTGCAGCTTGAAGTATGACGTGGATTACGTTTTGGCTCTAAGCCACTCTGTCACCAGCATCGGCCAACTGGCGAGCGGAAGGTCCGCCACGCCACGAATACCAAATCCGTGGCCGCCCTTCTGGTAGAAGTGAATCTCCACCGGCACCTTGTGCTCCCTTAGCGCGCTGAAAAACACCATGCTGTTATTCACCGACACCGACTCATCGTCAGAGGCGTGGATCAGCAGCGTCGGTGGCGTTTGTGCATGCACACGCGTTTCCAGGGAATACGCCTCAATCATCTTTTGATCCGGCCACGCGCCGAGCAAGCGGGTGCGCGCGCCTTCGTGGGCCAGACCTTCACGCATGCTGATCACCGGATAGAGCAGCACCATCGCATCCGGGCGCGGCGAGAAGCTGTCGGCCTGATCCTGCACCGGATAGAGTTTATCGCCGAAGCGTGTGCCGAGACTGGCGGCAACGTGTCCGCCCGCCGAAAAGCCCATCATCACGATGTATTTACCGTTCATGCCGCGCTGTGCACGTTCACGTAGCACGCGCACCGCACGCTGCGCGTCGGCCAGCGGCGCGTCTGGGCCTTCATGATGTCCGTCGTACGGCAGGCGGTAGGTCATCACCGCCAGCGTGTAGCCCATTGAGGTGAAGAAGGTTGCGAGCGCGCTGCCTTCACGGTCAATTAGCACGCGCTGATAACCGCCGCCTGGCGCGACTAACAGCGTGATACCGTTCGAGGTTTCCGGATGCCAGAGGGCAATTTCCGGGCAACGCACGCCGGTGGCGGCGCGGTCATAAGGTTCGTACTCTTTGGCGAGATCGACGATCTGCGGCTGAGCGCGCGAATCGCTCGCGCCTGGCGCATCACCGTGTGGCCAGATATTGATAATTTCTGTGTGCATAAGTCAGTCCTGAGCGAGTCATGTTGTCGTTATTCTTTTCGCGGCCGGAGTCACAGCATCCTGCTGTTATTGATTAAAACATGGTCTCTTTTGCGGCTGACGTCCAGCCGAAAACCGGCGATTTCGCCAGTTTCAGACTATGCCTGGCGGCCGGTTTTAGTGGCATAACACATTGAATTTAAATCACTCTGATAAGCGTATTTGAAGCGGTGCAGCGGGTAATGTTACAGAAGTGGATGAGCTAAGTGATTAGTGGAAATTAGCAGGGAAAAATACTGCGTTAAGGCAAACTTTGGGGGCGAGGTTGTTAGCGGTATTTATGAATTTGGTCGTCATAAATGACGACCTTACAATCTGCGTAGGGTGCGCATTCATGCGCACCTCGATTAGCGTGGCATCGCGCTCAGCGGAATAATAGCGCCGCGATGCTGGATCACCGTGCTGGCGGTGAGATGACCGCGCGCCGCGGCATCTTCGGCGCTGCCACCGGCTAAACGCACCGCCAGATAACCGGCGCTGAAGGAGTCGCCTGCGGCGGTGGTATCGACCACTTTCTCTTTCGCCAGCTTGATCGCGGCAACTTCCCGCAGCGGTTCGTCGCCGACGGCCACCAGACAGGAGTCGGCACCGCGCTTAATCGCAATCTCCTGCACGCCGGCGGCGCGCGTTCGGGCAATCACCGTTTCCAGCGGCTGCTCGCCCCATAGCAGATCTTCATCGTCGAGCGTGAGGAAGGCCATATCGGTGTGGCGCAGCATTTCGGCATACGCCTGCTGCGCGCTGGCTTGGTCGGCCCACAAACGCGGACGGTAGTTATTGTCGAAAATCACCTTGCCGCCGTTCTGACGACAGGCGCTGAGCAGCGCCATAAGTTTGTTGCGACTGGCTTCCGGCAGAATCGCCAGGCTAATGCCGCTCAGATAGAGATAATCGTAGTGTGCCAGCTGCTGGCAGATGTCATCCGCCTGCGCGCTATCCAGCCAGAAGCGGGCGGCCGCGTCGTTGCGCCAGTACCAGAAGGTACGCTCGCCATGTTCATCGGTTTCGATGAAGTACAAACCGGGCATTTTATTGTCGAGGCGCTGAATCAGTTGGGTTTGCACCTGCTCTTGCTGCCAGGCAGCGATCATCTGATCGCTAAAGCTGTCGGTACCCAGTGCGGTGACATAATCCACGCGCAGCTGCTGGTTATCCGACAGACGGGCCAGATATACCGCTGTGTTCAGCGTATCGCCGCCAAAACCGCGTTTGATGTTCTCACCTTTTTCGGACAGTTCAATCATGCATTCGCCAATAATGGCGATTTTTTTCTGCGTCATGGTCTTCGGCCTATAGTGAATTCTGCCTTAGTCTCGCGTCTGGTATGGCAGTCGTCAATGGTTTTTAAAACGATGTTTTAATTTAACTTAAGGCAGTGAACTGCCGGTGCTACGGCGATTTAACGGCCAAAGCGCGTTTTATTTTGCCGATTAAGCGCGAAGCACGCTGTTACACTCATCTATTCATGGGACTAATGAGATCGATAAAGTTATCCCTGCGATCGCCGATACTTGCCGCTGAGATGCTATTTGCAGGCACTCGACACCAACCAGGAAAAAACCATGGTGATGAAGAATTTGAGTCATCGGCTGCCTGTTTCAAATGAACTGGAGCAACAACAGGAAACGCGTCTCTTCTGGCAGCAGTGCCAACGATTCTATACTTTCCAGCCGATTTATCAGGTCTCAGGCCGCTTGCTGGCCATTGAATTATTGACGGCGGTAGCGCATCCCTCCGCGCCAGAAAAAAGGCTGTCGCCCGAAGACTATTTTGAAGCCCTGACTATCGCGCAGCGGCTCGGTGTCGTCCAGGAGCAGCTGGAGCTGCTGATAACATGGTCACCCTTTTTCCATCAGCGTCAGCTGGTGGCTTCGGTGAATATCGATGGTCCAACGCTGATGGAAATTGAGCAGCATGAGTCGATTCGCGCGCTGATCGCGCAGTTGCCGTGGGTGCGCTTTGAACTCACCGAACATCATGCTCTGCCGCAGGAAGAGATGGTGGCGAAGATGCCGGAACTCGGCCCGCTGTGGCTGGATGATTTTGGCTCTGGCATGGCGAACTTCTCCGCGTTGACCGAACTGCGTTATGACTACATCAAACTGTCGCGCGAGCTGTTTATGCTGCTGCGCGCCAGCGATGAAGGCCGCTCCATGTTCTCTATGCTATTGGCGCTAATTAATCGCTACTGCAACGGCGTTATCGTGGAGGGCGTGGAAACTGAAGAGGAGTGGCAACAGGTGCGCAGCTCGCCGGCAATGGCGGCGCAGGGCTATTTCTTCTCGCGCCCGGTGCCGTTTAGCGAGCTGGAACGTATGGCACTTGAGCTTCCCTGATCCCGTTCTGCAGCGTCTCGACTATCCTTAGTCGAGACGTGGAAGGGCAAGGAGGAAGCAATATGTCACGTACCCGAAAGATCCTGAGCTGGGTGGTCGGGATTTTTTTATTATTGGTTGTAGTGATTGTGGTGATCATCGCCACCTTTGACTGGAACCGCCTAAAACCAACGATAAATCAGAAAGTTTCTGCTGAACTCAATCGTCCTTTCGCTATTCGCGGCGATCTTGGCGTGGCCTGGGTGCGCAATCGCGAGGAGCCCGGCTGGCGCAGTTGGGTGCCGTGGCCGCAGGTACATGCCGATGATGTGATGCTGGGCAATCCGCCGACGGTTCCTGAAGTTACCATGGTGCATTTACAGCGGGTAGAAGCGACGATCGCGCCGCTGGCGTTGCTGCATAAGCAGATCTACCTGCCGTGGATAAAGATGCAGCAGCCCGACGCGCGGCTGGTGCAAACCGCGGACAAAAAGAACAACTGGACCTTCGATTTAGCCAGCAGCGATAACAGCAAGGCGAATGCCGCGCCGTCTGCCTGGTCCTTCCGCCTCGACAACATTCTGTTCGATAAAGGGCAGGTACGTTATCGCGATGCCATCAATAAAGCCGATGTCACGGTCACCATCAACCCACTGGGCAAACCGGTGCCGTACGCACAGGTGGCGGGCGGTAACGACCAGCAAAAAGGCGCGGGTGATTTTGTCTTTGGCTGGCAGGCGAACGGCACCTACAACAATGAGAAGCTGGAGGGTGACGGCAAAATTGGCGGCATGTTATCGCTGCGCAGTAAAACCACGCCGTTCCCGCTGCAGGCGGATGTGCGTAATGGCAGCACGCGCGTGCGCATTGACGGCACCTTGCAAGATCCGCTCAATCTCGGCGGCCTGGATGTGCGCCTGCGCTTCTCCGGTGACACGCTGGCGAACCTGTATGGCCTGACGGGCGTATTACTGCCCGATACGCCACCGTATGAAACCGACGGTCATTTGATTGCGCGTTTCAACGAGGAGAAAGGGCCGCTGTTCCGCTACGAGAAGTTTAACGGCCATATCGGCGACAGCGATATTCACGGTTCGCTCAGCTATCGTCAGGGCAAACCGCGTCCAACCTTAACCGGTGAACTCACTTCGAACCAGCTGCGCATGGCGGATTTGGGGCCGCTGATTGGCGTCGATTCAGGTAAAGGCAGCGAGAAGACGCAGCAGGCGAAAGCGCAGCGCGGTGAAGCTGCAGCGCAGCCCGCCGACCGCGTGTTGCCGCATGACAAGTTCGATACCAAAAGCTGGGACGTGATGGATGCGGACGTGAAGTTCAGCGGCAAGCGCATCGAACACAGCAGCAAGCTGCCGTTGAGCGATCTTTACACGCATGTACAGCTAAAGAATGGCGACCTGCTGCTCGATCCGCTGCGCTTCGGTATGGCGGGCGGCAGCATTAACTCCACCATTCATCTGGAAGGCGATCGCAGCCCGATGCGCGGACGCGCCGATCTGCATGCGCGTAAACTGCGTCTGCGTCAGCTGTTCCCGGATGTCACCGCGATGCAAAACAGTTTGGGTCAGCTGAATGGCGACGCCACGCTGAGCGGCACCGGCAACTCGGTGGCGGATCTGTTGGGCACCAGCAATGGCGAAATGAAACTGCTGATGAATGATGGCTTGATTAGCCGCAGCCTGATGGAGATTGCGGGCCTGAACGTCGGGAATTATGTGGTGGGGAAACTGTTTGGCGATGATGAGGTGAAGATCAACTGCGCGGCGACCGATCTGAACATTCGTCAGGGCCTGGCAACGCCGAAGCTGTTCCTGCTGGATACCGAGAATGCGGTGATCAACGTGACCGGCAACGTCAACTTCGCCAACGAACGTATGGACTTGTCGATTAATCCGGAGAGTAAAGGGATTCGCATCATCACGCTGCGTTCGCCGTTATATGTGCGCGGCACCTTCAAAAATCCGGATGCCGGGGTGAAAGCCGGACCGCTGATTGCGCGCGGTGCCGCAGCGATTGCGCTGGGTGCCGTAGTCGCACCGGCCGCAGCACTGGTTGCGCTGATTTCGCCAAGCGATACGGACGACAACCAGTGCAGTAAGGTGCTGCAGCAGATGAAGAATCAGAAGTGATCAGTTACGCCACAGCACTTTGATGATGTGGTAACCAAAGGCGGTTTTCACCGGTCCGTAAGGTTGCAGCAGCGGACAGGTGAAGACCGCCTTATCAAATGCCGGCACCATTTGCCCTTTGCGAAATTCACCTAAGTCGCCGCCGTTGCGGCCAGAGGGGCAGGTAGAGTGCTTTTTCGCCAGTTGCTGAAAGTTTGCGCCTTTCTCCAGCTGGGCCAGCAAGGATTTTGCCTGCGCTTCCTCTTTCACCAGGATATGTAAAGCCGCCGCGGTTTTCGCCATCATTTTGTCTCGTTGTGTATAATCGTCGCGCGAGCATTATACCCACCTTTCTTTCGAATCAACTGAGCGAATTCCGTTATGCGTCTAAACCCCGGCCAACAACGCGCTGTCGAATTTGTCACCGGTCCTTGTCTGGTGCTAGCCGGTGCGGGTTCAGGTAAAACCCGCGTGATCACCAATAAAATCGCCCATCTGATCCGCGAGTGTGGCTATCAGGCGCGCCATATCGCCGCCGTGACCTTTACCAATAAAGCGTCGCGCGAGATGAAAGAGCGTGTGGCGCAAACGCTGGGGCGCAAAGAGGCGCGCGGCCTGATGATTTCAACGTTTCACACGCTGGGACTTGAGATCATCAAGCGCGAGTACAAAGCGCTGGGAATGAAATCCAGCTTCTCGCTATTCGACGATCAGGATCAGCTGGCGCTGCTGAAAGACCTGACCAAACAGTGGCTGGAAGAAGATAAGACGCTGTTACAGCAGCTGATTTCAACTATCTCCAACTGGAAGAACGATCTGGTCGATCCCCAGGGCGCAGCGGGTTTGGCCAAATCGCAGCGCGACCAGATTTTTGCCCACTGTTATCAGCTGTACGACCAACATCTGAAATCCTGCAACGTGCTGGATTTCGACGATTTAATCGCGCTGCCGACGCTGCTGCTGCAGCGTAATCAGGAAGTGCGTGAACGCTGGCAGCAGCGTATTCGCTATCTGCTGGTGGACGAATATCAGGATACCAACACCAGCCAGTACGAATTGGTGAAGCTGCTGGTCGGCGCGCGGGCGCGCTTTACCGTCGTGGGCGATGACGATCAATCAATCTACTCGTGGCGTGGTGCGCGACCGCAAAACCTGGTGCTGCTGCAAGAGGATTTCCCGGCGCTGGAAGTGGTGAAGCTGGAGCAGAATTACCGCTCGACGCAGCGCATCCTAAAATCGGCCAACATCCTTATCGCCAACAACCCGCACGTCTTTGAGAAGCGCCTGTTCTCAGAACTGGGGCAGGGCAGCGAGCTGAAGGTGCTCAGTGCCAATAATGAGGATCATGAAGCGGAGCGCGTGGCCGGCGAACTGATTGCGCATCACTTCATCAACAAAACCGCCTACAAAGATTACGCCATTCTCTATCGCGGCAACCATCAGTCACGCGTGTTTGAGAAGCAGTTGATGCAGAACCGTATTCCTTATCGCATCTCCGGCGGTACCTCGTTTTTCTCGCGTCCGGAAATCAAGGATTTACTGGCTTATCTGCGCGTGCTGACCAATCAGGAAGATGACAGCGCGTTTCTGCGCATCGTGAATACGCCGCGTCGGGAGATTGGTCCGGCAACGCTACAAAAGCTGGGCGAATGGGCCAATTTGCGCAATAAAAGCTTGTATCACGCCAGCTTTGATATGGGCCTGGAGCAAACGCTGAGCGGGCGCGGATTGGAACATCTGCAGCGCTTCACGCACTGGCTGAATGAGATTATCCAGCTGACGGAACGCGAGCCGGTTAATGCGGTGCGCGACCTGATTCGCGGCATTGATTACGAGAGCTGGCTGTTTGAAACCTCTCCCAGCCCGAAAGCGGCTGAGATGCGCATGAAGAACGTCAACCTGCTATTTCAGTGGATGACCGAGATGCTGGAAGGGGACGAACTGAACGAACCGATGACGCTGGCGCAGGTGGTGACGCGCTTTACGCTGCGCGACATGATGGAGCGCGGTGAGAGCGACGAGGAGCTCGATCAGGTGCAGCTGATGACGTTGCACGCGTCAAAAGGGCTGGAGTTTCCGTATGTCTATCTGGTCGGCATGGAAGAGGGGTTATTGCCGCATCAGAGCAGCATCGATGAGAACAATATCGAAGAGGAGCGTCGTCTGGCGTATGTGGGCATTACGCGCGCGCAGAAAGAGCTGACCTTTACGCTGTGCCGCGAACGCCGCCAGTACGGTGAACTGATGCGCCCGGAGCCGAGCCGCTTCCTGCTGGAACTCCCGCAGGACGATGTGGTGTGGGAGCGTGAGAAAAAAGTGGTGAGTGCAGAAGAGCGTGTGAAGACCGGACAGACGCGCGTTGCCGGGTTAAGGGCGATGCTTGAGAACGCGAAGAAGGGGTAAGGTGCTAGCTGCCCCCCATCCCGGCCTTCCCCCGCAAGCGGGGGAAGGAGACGCTGCCACATGCAGCTCCCAACTCACATATAGCAGCATCTTCCTCACCCATTTATGGGGGAGGACCGAGGAGGGGGACTGCAAGCACATTCCAAATCAGGAGATGGTCAGCAACCAGTGCACATATGACTGATAATGGCTCTCCTGCTCCAGCAGCTCGGAACGCAGCGGATGCGCTTCGCGCCACCCTACTGGCAGCGTCAGATGCAACGCATCATCGTCCGCCTGCAAACGCACGGCCGGTAAAGTGTCATCACGGCGACGACTCGAGAAAATAATCGCTAAACGCAGCAGACGACTTAATCGCTCCGCCATACGTGGTGGAACGGCATTTTGCTGCGTCAGTAACGCGAGATCGATGCTGCCGCTTTGATTCTGCAACAGGCAAGCCAGCATTTTTTTCTGTGCGGGAGTGAAACCAGGAAGATCAAGATGACGAATCAGATAGGCGGCGTGCTGCGGTGCCTGACGGAAATCGACGCTCAGGCCAATTTCGTGGATTGAGCAGGCGCTCAGCAACAGGTCGCGACATCGGTTATCCAGCTTCCAGCTGCTGCTCACCTGACGGAAGAAACTCTCTGCTAGCTGACGTACGCGACCAGCCTGCTCAATATCAATGGCAAAACGACGTTGCACATTTTGCAGCGTGCGGCTGCGGATATCGCGATCAACCGGCAGATGCAGCATGCCATACACTAAACCTTCGCGCAGTGCGCCGCCAGCCAGCGTCATACCTTCAATGCTGAGTTCCTGGAAGATGGCGATGAGGATCGATAATCCGCTGGGGAAGACTAATGCGCGCTCTAGCGTCAATCCTTCAATTTCCAGCTCTTCCAGCTTGCCACATTGAATCGCGCGCTGTTTCAGCTGCTGCAGCTTGCTCAGGGTGATGCGCTCATCCATGCCCTGCGCCATCATAATTTCCTGCAGCGCCTGCACGGTACCGGATGCACCCACACAGATTTGCCAGCCTTTCTCGCGTAGCGCAGCGGCTACTGGGCGGATCATCTCACGCGCCGCCGTTTCAGCTTGCTCGAAATTCTCTTTCGCCAGATGACGATCGCTGAAATAGCGTTCGAGCCAGGTTACGCAGCCCATCGATAAGCTAAAGAGCGTGGTAGCGTGCGAGCCTTCGCCGGTCACCAGTTCTGTGCTTCCGCCGCCGATATCAACCACTAAACGCTGATCGGAACCGCCAGTAGTATGCGCAACACCTTGATAAATAAGGCGCGCTTCCTCTTCGCCGCTGATGACATTCACCGGGCAGCCAAGAATTTGTTCAGCGGTAACGAGAAAATCCTGCGCATTTTCTGCAATGCGCAGCGTGGCGGTTGCCACCACGCGGATCTGTTCCGGGGGAATATCCTGCAGCTGTTCGGAGAACAACTTCAGACACTGCCAGCCGCGATGCATCGCCTCTGCAGAGAGATGATTGGCTTTGTCGAGACCGGCTGCCAGACGCACTTTGCGTTTTATCCGCGCGACGGTCTGAATACTGCCAGACACCTCGCGCACCACCAACATATGAAAGCTGTTAGAACCTAAATCAATCGCTGCATAAAGTGACGATGCGCTTAGCATGGTGTGCTTAACCTGAACGCTTACGGTTGCTATTGCGCGGCGCGCCGCTGCGACGGTTACTGTTGTTACCGCCACGGCGTGGACCGTTTCCTGTGCGGCTGCGTTGCAGGCGCTTCGGTGGTGGCAGTTCGTTTAGCAATGCATCGCTGTTGTACTTGCTGACCGGAATACCGTGGCCAATGTACTCTTCAATCGCCGGCAGGTTCAGCGCATACTCTTCACACGCCAGGCTGATGGAGTGACCGCTGGCTCCCGCGCGGCCCGTACGGCCAATGCGGTGTACGTAGTCTTCGCGATCGTCTGGCAGATCGTAGTTGAACACATGCGTTACCGCAGGAATGTGCAGACCACGTGCGGCGACGTCGGTAGCGACCAGGATATCGACATCACCTTTGGTGAAATCGTCGAGGATGCGCAAACGTTTTTTCTGTGCAACATCACCGGTCAGCAGACCGACGCGATGACCATCGGCAGCCAAATGGCCCCAAATGTCTTCACAGCGATGTTTGGTGTTGGCGAAAATAATGGCGCGATCGGGCCACTCTTCTTCAACCAGCGTTTGCAGCAAGCGCATTTTCTCTTCGTTAGAAGGGTAGAAAAGCTCTTCTTTAATGCGATGGCCGGTTTTCTGCTCGGGTTCCACTTCCACGTATTCGGCGTTGTTCATGTGCTCAAACGCCAATTCACGCACGCGGTAAGACAAGGTGGCAGAGAACAGCATACTTAGGCGTTGGGTGGCCGGCGGCATGCGGCGGAACAGCCAACGAATGTCTTTAATAAAGCCGAGATCGAACATGCGATCGGCTTCATCCAGCACAACAACCTGAATGGCGCCAAGGTTGACATGGTTCTGCTTGGCATAGTCGATCAGACGTCCGGTGGTGCCCACCAGGATGTCGACGCCATCTGCCAGCACTTTCAGTTGTTTATCGTAGCCGTCGCCACCATAAGCCAGGCCCAGCTTTAAGCCAGTTACCTTCGCTAACGGTTCAGCATCGGCATGAATTTGTACGGCGAGCTCACGCGTTGGGGCCATGATCAGCGCACGTGGCTGATTGATCTGGCGACCTTCTGCGGCAGGATGAGAAAGAAGATAATGAAACGTTGACGTCAGGAACGCCATCGTTTTGCCGGTACCGGTTTGCGCCTGACCCGCGACATCACGCCCTGAAAGCGTAAAAGGCAACGCGAGCGCCTGGATAGGCGTGCAGTTAGAAAAGCCTTTGGTATCAAGGGCTTCTACCACCTGAGGGTGCAGGGCGAAGTCGGAAAACTTCTGTTCAGTTAAGTGTGTTTTGCTCATAGTGTGGTAGAATATCAGCTTACTAGCGCTTTACGAAAGCGTATCCGATGAAATAAAGTCAACCTACGTTGGTATAATTTACGCCAATTCGCCAGGCACAATCTTTTGGAGTTAAACATGAGCAGCGATAAGATCGTTCACTTGACCGATGACAGTTTCGACACAGACGTACTGAAAGCAGACGGTGTCACTCTGGTAGATTTCTGGGCTGAATGGTGTGGTCCTTGCAAAATGATCGCCCCAATCCTCGACGAAGTCGCCGAAGAGTACGAAGGTAAGCTTACCATCGCTAAGTTGAACATTGATGACAACCCGGGTACTGCGCCTAAATATGGCATCCGCGGTATCCCAACTCTGCTGCTGTTCAAGAACGGCGAAGTGGCGGCAACCAAGGTTGGCGCACTGTCTAAAGGCCAGTTAAAAGAGTTCCTGAACGCCAACCTGGCCTAAGCCCGGCGCGGTGTTTGTTCCGCAGTGGTGAATTTTTTCGCCACTGCTGGACGTCTCACTTTAAGCGTGTTAAGTTGAGTTCACTGCATTACGCTCTTACCTTGTAGTTTGCATCTAAGTTTTCCCTTGTCAGACCCTACTCGCAATGAACGTTATCGTGGTTTGGCAATCTGATGACTAGCACATTCGGCATCATCTTTCGACCGTCTCCTCGTTTCCTATCGCCACATCTGACGATAATCGTCGAGCTGAGTTGAAAAAGAGCCATTAACAGGCATGGAATTTTTGCCATACCACTCACGACAATCATTTCGAGAATTACCCCGAGTTTAAGAACCCATCACTATGAATCTTACCGAATTAAAGAATACGCCGGTTTCTGAGCTGATTACCCTCGGCGAAAATATGGGGCTGGAAAACCAGGCGCGTATGCGCAAGCAGGATATTATTTTCTCTATCCTGAAACAGCACGCAAAAAGCGGCGAAGACATCTTTGGTGATGGTGTGCTGGAGATACTGCAGGACGGATTTGGTTTCCTCCGTTCTGGAGACAGCTCCTACCTCGCCGGTCCCGATGATATCTACGTCTCTCCTAGCCAAATCCGCCGCTTCAACCTCCGCACTGGTGACACCATTTCTGGCAAGATTCGTCCGCCAAAAGAGGGTGAACGCTACTTTGCGCTGTTGAAAGTTAACGAAGTTAACTACGACAAGCCGGAAAACGCGCGCAACAAGATTCTGTTCGAAAACCTCACGCCTTTGCATGCCAGCAAACGCATGCGTATGGAGCGCGGTAATGGCTCGACTGAAGACCTGACAGCACGCGTGCTGGATCTGGCTTCGCCGATTGGTCGTGGTCAACGTGGTCTGATCGTGGCGCCGCCGAAAGCGGGTAAAACCATGCTGCTGCAGAACATTGCGCAGAGCATTGCCTACAACTATCCAGATTGCCTGCTGATGGTGCTGCTGATTGACGAACGTCCGGAAGAAGTGACCGAGATGCAGCGTCTGGTTAAAGGTGAAGTCATCGCTTCTACCTTTGATGAGCCAGCTTCACGTCACGTGCAGGTTGCTGAGATGGTGATTGAGAAGGCCAAGCGTCTGGTTGAGCACAAAAAAGATGTCATCATCCTGCTCGACTCCATCACTCGTTTAGCGCGTGCCTATAACACTGTGGTACCTGCATCAGGCAAAGTCTTGACCGGTGGTGTGGATGCCAACGCCCTGCATCGTCCAAAGCGTTTCTTCGGCGCGGCACGTAACGTGGAAGAGGGCGGTAGCCTAACCATTATCGCCACCGCACTGGTTGATACCGGTTCGAAGATGGACGAAGTGATTTACGAAGAGTTTAAAGGTACAGGTAACATGGAATTGCACCTCTCGCGTAAAATCGCTGAGAAGCGTGTGTTCCCAGCGATTGATTACAATCGTTCAGGTACCCGTAAAGAAGAGCTGCTCACCACTCAGGAAGAGCTGCAGAAGATGTGGATCCTGCGCAAAATCATCCATCCTATGGGTGAAATCGACGCAATGGAGTTCCTCATCAATAAACTGGCTATGACCAAAACCAACGACGAATTCTTCGATATGATGAAGCGTTCATAAGTTGCATGTGTAGAGCCGCTAAGCCAAGCGGCTCTTCGCACAATTTGCCAGGAATTATTGCTAACGCCACGTCTTAACGTGGCGTTTTTTATTTATGGGCATTAGGATTAGCCCAGCAGGAAGCATTTATAATGACTGCGGCAGAAATTTGCTGATTTTTTAAGCTGTCGGATTTTTCTGCAGCAAAATTCGGAATAGGGATGAACGGCAATAGCTGGCATTTTGCATATTGTTGTCCACGATTTTAGCTGAGAGCATTAACGTGAATTTACTCACTATGAGTACAGAGCTTGGCCTAACTTTTCTTTTCTCTTTAGCCTTTATCTTTATTGCTCGCAAAGTGGCGAAAAAGATTGGGTTGGTGGATAAGCCTAATTTAAGGAAAAGACATCAAGGTGTTATTCCATTAGTTGGCGGGATTTCTGTTTATGCAGGTGTCTGTTTTGCCTTTTTGATTACCAAATCATATATGCCAAATGGATTTCTCTACCTGATCTGCGCAGGAATTTTGGTGCTGGTGGGCGCTCTGGATGATCGTTTCGATATTAGCGTCAAGTTTCGCGCTTTTGTGCAGGCGGTTATTGCTGTTGTGATGATGTTTGGCGCCAAGCTGTATCTGCTGAGCCTCGGATTTATCGTTGGCCCAGTGGAATTTATCGTTGGCCCATTTGGGTACGTCCTCACGCTTTTTGCCGTCTGGGCCGCTATAAATGCATTCAACATGGTTGACGGCATCGACGGTTTACTCGGTGGATTATCATGCGTCACCTTTGGTGCCATGGGGATCATTCTTTATTTTGATGGAATGGTTAGTCTTGCGATGTGGTGCTTCGCCATGATTGCCGCCACCATTCCTTATATCCTGCTTAATCTGGGATTCCTGGGACGGCGTTACAAAGTCTTCATGGGGGATGCTGGCAGTACCATGATCGGTTTTACGATTATCTGGATATTGTTAGAGACGACCCAGGGACTGAGCCATCCAATTACCCCTGTCACCGCACTTTGGCTGATCGCGATACCTTTAATGGACATGATTGCGATCATGTACCGTCGTTTACGCAAAGGCATGAGCCCTTTTTCTGCAGATAGACAACACATTCATCATCTCATCATGCGAGCTGGATTTTCATCCCGACAAGCTTTTTTGCTGATTACTGTCGCTGCTGCATTGTTAGCCGGGATTGGCGTATTAGGTGAATATCTGGCGTTCATTCCTGAATGGGTGATGCTCGTCTTGTTCTTAATGGCATTTCTTCTTTATGGCTACTGCATTAAGCACGCCTGGCGTATGGCTCGTCGATTGCGTCGTATTAAACGTCGTTGGAACAAAGCCACTTCGGGTAAAAATTACTCCCGGTAAGCGCCCAAATAAGGATTTTTTATGAACTCTGCCATTGTGGAGAACGAACTGGATATGCGTGGCCTCGCTTGCACGCTGTGGCGTGGCAAGCGCTGGATTGTTGGCCTGGCCGTGCTGTTTGCACTGCTGGCATGGCTGGCTTCCATGTTGATGAAGCAGGCGTGGAGCACTACTGCGGTCACCGATCGTCCAACGGTGAATATGCTAGGTGATTTCTTTGTTCAGCAGCAATTCCTCAATAATCTGGATGTCCGCACCAATACGCTCAATCTCAGTTCACCCGCGCCGACCGTAATGGATGAGGTTTATCAAGAGTTCACCATGCAACTGGCATCATGGGATACGCGTCGGGATTTCTGGCAGCAGACTGAATACTTCAAAAGTCGTAAAAGCGGCAATGCGCACAATGATGCGGCGTTGCTCGATGACTTGATCACCAACATCCAGTTCACGGCGGCCGATCCGGCGCGCAATATCCTGGACAACATCAAGCTGGTTGCCGAAACCGCCGGTGATGCTAACAATCTGCTGCGTCAATATATTGCGTACGCCAGCGAGCGTGCGGCGCGTCATCTGAACGCGGAGCTGAAAGGTGCCTGGCAGGCACGCAGCGTGCAGCTGCAGTCGCAGGTTAATCGTCAGCAAGAAGTGGCGCAGGCGGTGTTTGCGCGTCAACGCCAGCGTATTGAGCAGGCATTGAAAGTGGCGAGCGAGCAGGGCATTAAAGAGAATCGCGCACCGGCAACGGGTGAATCATTACCAGATAGCGATCGTTTCCTGTTAGGGCAGCAAATGCTGCAGGCACAACTCGATACCCTACAAGCCAGCGGACCTGCTTACGATTTAAGCTATGATCAAAATAGAGCGATGCTGAGTACGCTGCAGACCGGACCGCGACTGGATAAACAATTCCAGACTTATCGCTATCTGCGCACGCCGGAAGAGCCGGTATCGCGCGACAGTCCGCGTCGTCTGTTTATGATGATCATGTGGGGCGTCATTGGCGCGCTGGTCGGTGCGGGAGTGGCGCTGGTGCGTCGTCCGCGTTTAACGTTACCAACGAGCCACTAAGAGAAGTCATGTGAAAGTTCTGACCGTATTTGGCACGCGTCCTGAAGCGATCAAAATGGCTCCGCTGGTGCAGGCGCTGGCGCAGGATGCTGCGTTCGAGTCGCGCTTGTGCGTCACCGCTCAACATCGTGAAATGCTCGATCAGGTGCTGCGTCTGTTTCAGCTGCAGCCCGATTATGATCTGAATATCATGCGCCCCGAGCAAGGGCTGACGGAGATCACCAGCCGCATTTTGCAGGGCATGAAAACCGTATTAGCTGATTTTCAGCCAGATGTGGTGTTAGTGCACGGTGACACCACCACCACGTTTGCTGCCAGCCTGGCGGCGTTTTATCACCAAATACCTGTTGGTCATGTAGAAGCGGGCCTGCGCACGGGTAATCTGCTGTCGCCGTGGCCAGAAGAGGCCAATCGTACGCTTACCGGACATCTGGCGAGCTACCACTTCACGCCGACGGAAAATTCGCGGCAGAACCTGTTACGCGAAAATCTGCCCGATGCGCGTATCTTCGTTACCGGCAACACGGTGATTGATGCGCTGCTGTGGGTACGCGATCGCGTGCTTGATGATGCCGATCTTAACGCTCGCCTTGCGGCGCGCTATCCGTTCCTCGACCAGGACAAAAAGCTGATTCTGGTCACCGGCCACCGCCGCGAAAGCTTTGGCGACGGATTCGAACGTATTTGCAGCGCGCTGGCGCAGATAGCGCGCCAACATCCAGAGGTGCAAATCGTTTATCCGGTACATCTCAACCCTAACGTCAGCGAGCCGGTAAACCGCATTCTGAGCGGCATTGATAATATCATCCTGATTGAACCGCAGGAGTATCTGCCGTTTGTCTGGCTGATGAACCGCTCATGGCTGATTCTTACTGATTCTGGCGGCATACAGGAAGAAGCGCCATCGCTCGGCAAGCCCGTGCTGGTGATGCGCGATACCACCGAGCGGCCAGAAGCCGTTGCAGCCGGCACGGTGAAGCTGGTGGGCACTAATATCAGTAAGATTGTCGCGGAAGTCAGCCTGCTATTACAGGATGATGAAGCCTGGCAGGCAATGAGCCGCGCGCACAACCCGTATGGCGATGGTCATGCCTGCGCGCGCATCTTGCAGGCCCTAAAACAACACAGAGTATAACCATGCGTTTTGAAACCATTTCCGTTATCGGACTGGGCTATATTGGGCTGCCAACGGCGGCCGTTTTTGCCTCACGGGGAAAAAAAGTCGTGGGCGTGGATATTAATAGCCGCGCTGTCGAAACCATTAATCGCGGCGATATCCATATCGTTGAACCTGAGCTGGGTGATGTGGTGCGCGACGCGGTGCGAGACGGATATCTGCGCGCCACTACGCAGGCAGAAGCCGCCGATGCTTTTCTGATTGCGGTACCCACGCCGTTTATCGGCGACCATCAACCGGATCTCAGTTATGTGCAGGCCGCCGCGTTGTCCATTGCGCCGGTATTAAAGGCGGGCGATCTGGTGATTCTCGAATCGACGTCGCCAGTCGGCGCAACTGAGCAAATGGCTGAGTGGCTGGCGGCGGCGCGTCCGGACCTGCGCTTTCCGCAGCACGGTGATGCATGCGACGTGTTTATCGCTTACTGTCCGGAGCGCGTATTGCCCGGCAAAGTGATGGTCGAACTGCTGGAAAACGATCGCGTGATTGGTGGTATGACGCCAGCCTGTTCCGCGCGGGCCAGTGAGCTGTACCGCATTTTCCTGCGCGGCGAATGCGTGGAAACCCATGCGCGCACCGCCGAGATGTGCAAACTGACAGAAAATAGCTTCCGCGATGTGAATATCGCGTTTGCCAATGAGCTGTCGCTGATTTGTGCAGAGCAAGGCATCAACGTGTGGGAGCTGATTGCGTTGGCGAATCGCCATCCACGCGTCAATATTCTGCAGCCTGGGCCGGGCGTGGGCGGTCACTGTATTGCCGTCGATCCCTGGTTTATCGTGGCGCAAAATCCCGAGCAGGCGCGACTGATTCGTACCGCGCGTGAAGTGAATGATGCCAAGCCCGGCTGGGTGCTGGATCAGGTAAAACAGGCGCTGGCGGAGTGCCTTACCGCCAGCGGCAAACGCGCCAGCGACGTCACCATTGCCTGCTTTGGGCTGGCCTTCAAACCGAATATTGATGATCTGCGCGAAAGTCCGGCGATGACGGTGGCTCATCTGATTGCCGAATGGCACAGCGGTCAAACCTGGGTGGTTGAACCGCACGTAACGGCCATCCCGCAGCGTCTGGCGCACGAAGCCACGTTAGTCGCAACCGAAGAGGCGCTGCAACAGGCGGATATTCTGGTGATGTTGGTCGATCACGCGCAGTTCCGCGCGGTTGATGCTACACAGATTGCGCAGCCGTGGATCGTCGATACTAAAGGTGTCTGGCGATGAATCAGTATTTGGTTACCGGTGGTGCAGGATTTATCGGTTCGGCGCTGGTACGTTTTCTGATTGAAAGCACTGACCATCGCGTTGTGGTGGTCGATAAGCTGAGTTACGCAGGCAATCTGGCCTCGCTGGCGCCGATACAGCAGGATGCGCGTTTCGCCTTCGAGCAGGTGGATATTTGCGATCGTGCCGAACTGGATCGCGTGATGACGCAGTACCAGCCGGATTGCATCATGCACCTGGCGGCGGAAAGTCATGTCGATCGTTCAATTGACGGCCCAATTGCCTTCGTCGAAACCAATATCGTTGGCACCTATCAACTGCTGGAAGCGGCGCGTCATTACTGGAATGGCATGGCGGATGAGCGCAAAAAAGGCTTTATTCTGCATCACATCTCTACCGACGAAGTGTTTGGCGACCTGCACGGCAGTGACGATTTCTTTACCGAAACGACGCCATATGCGCCAAGTAGCCCTTATTCAGCCACTAAGGCCAGCAGCGATCATCTGGTACGAGCCTGGCTGCGCACTTATGGTTTGCCGGTGATCATCACCAACTGCTCTAACAATTATGGTCCGTATCATTTCCCGGAGAAGTTGATCCCACTCACCATCATCCATGCGCTGGCCGGTAAACCGTTGCCGGTATATGGCAATGGCAGCCAGATTCGCGACTGGCTGTATGTGGAAGACCATGCGCGAGCGCTTTATCGCGTTGTCAGCAGCGGCAAAGTAGGTGAAACCTACAATATCGGCGGCCATAATGAGCGACGCAATCTTGAGGTGGTGGAAACGCTGTGTGATTTGCTGGATGAACTGGCCCCCCAGCAGCGAGCACCACATCTCGCTCGTTATCGTGACTTAATTACCTTTGTCAGCGATCGTCCCGGACACGACTTACGTTACGCCATCGACGCCAGCAAAATTGCACGTGAGCTGGGCTGGACGCCGCAGGAAACGTTTGAAAGTGGCATTCGCAAAACGGTGCAGTGGTACCTGGCGAATCCACAATGGTGGCAGGCGATTCTTAATGGCAGCTATCGCGGTGAGCGACTGGGCCTGGCCGCACCGCGCTAAACTATCCATTCAGAAGGAGCAGCGATGAAAGGCATCATTTTAGCCGGAGGTTCGGGTACGCGTTTGCATCCGATTACTCGCGCCATCTCGAAGCAGTTGTTGCCGGTATACGACAAGCCGATGATTTACTATCCGCTGTCTGTGCTGATGTTGGCCGGAATTCGCGAAGTTCTGATCATTACCACGCCGGAAGATCGCGCTCACTTTGAACGCTTGCTGGGCGATGGCAGCGAATTTGGCATCCAGCTGGCGTATGCCGAACAACCTAGCCCGGACGGGCTGGCGCAGGCATTTATCATTGGTGAATCCTTTATCGGTGACGACCCGTGCTGCCTGGTGCTGGGAGACAATCTTTATTTCGGTCAGGGCTTCAGCCCCAAACTGAAGAAGGTGGCCGCACGCAGCCGCGGCGCTACCGTGTTCGCATATCAGGTGATGGATCCCGAGCGTTTTGGCGTGGTGGAGTTTGATGATGACTTCAACGCGCTCTCAATTGAGGAAAAGCCGCAGCAGCCGAAATCACGCTGGGCGGTAACGGGCCTCTATTTTTACGATAATCGCGTGGTGGAGTTTGCTAAACAGGTTAAACCTTCCGCGCGGGGTGAGCTGGAAATTACCGCTATCAATCAGATGTACCTCGATCAGGGTGAGCTATCTGTTGAGCTATTGGGCCGTGGTTTTGCCTGGCTGGATACCGGAACACATGACAGCCTGATTGAGGCGAGCATGTTTGTGCAGACGGTTGAAAAACGCCAGGGGTTTAAAATTGCCTGCCTGGAAGAGATTGCATGGCGCAACGGCTGGCTAAGCGACGCACAGTTGCTGGCAGCAGCACAGGCGCTCACCAAAACCGGCTACGGCCAGTACCTGCTGGATGTTCATCATGCCCGTCCGCGTCAATATTAATCCCCTTACGTGGGAAAACGACTTCTTTGGTCAGAACAGCGCTCGTTTAACGCTGGATGGCGATCTGCCGCTGGCGGAAGCGCTTGAACAGCCGTATGCGCTGTGGCAAACCAAAGTGCCTGCTGAGCGTGTTGAGATGATCGATGCGTTGAGCCAACACGGCTTTCAGTTGGTTGAAGGTGAAGCCGACCTCGCCATCGGTATCAAACTTACCGAGCGGCAAACCGGGGTGCGCATCGCGCGGGAAGCACAAATCCCGGCATTACGTGATGCTGCTGCCCAAGCGTTTAGCCAAAGCCGCTTTCGCGCGCCGTGGTTTGATGCGGCTGACAGCGGGCGTTTCTATGCGCAGTGGATTGAGAACGCCGTGCGCGGCACCTTCGATAACCAATGCCTGGTAGCCTGCAATGAGCAGGGCGCGCTGCAGGGTTTCGTTTCAATGCGCGAAGTCGACGGCGATATGCGTATTGGTCTGCTAGCGGTATTGCCCGACGCGCAAGGCTGTGGCGTGGGCCAGCGTTTACTGCTCGCTGCCGCTGACTGGGGCCGCGTGCGCCAGCTTGCGCATCTGCGCGTAGCCACCCAGCTCAGCAATCTCGCGGCGATGCGCCTCTATTTACGCAGCGGTGCGCGGCTGGAAAGCACCGCTTACTGGTTCTACAGGAAAGCCACATGATCCCCTTTAATGCACCGCCGATTGTCGGCAGCGAAGTTGAATACATGCAGTCGGCGATGGCCAGCGGCAAACTGTGCGGTGACGGCGGCTTTACTCGTCGCTGTCAGCAGTGGATGGAGCAACATTTTGGCAGCAAAAAAGTGTTGCTGACGCCGTCGTGCACTGCGTCGCTGGAGATGGCCGCGCTGCTGATCGATTTGCAGCCCGGCGATGAAGTGATCATGCCGAGCTACACCTTCGTCTCCACCGCCAATGCCTTTGTGCTGCGCGGCGCGACCATTGTGTTTGTCGATGTGCGTCCCGATACGCTGAATATCGACGAAACCTTGATTGAAGCAGCGATCACGCCGAAAACCCGCGCTATCGTGCCGGTACATTACGCGGGCGTGGCCTGCGAAATGGACAGCATCATGGCGCTGGCAGCGAAGCATAAACTCTATGTGATCGAAGATGCCGCGCAGGGTGTGATGTCGCAGTACAAAGGACGCGCGCTCGGCACCATCGGTCATATTGGCTGCTTCAGCTTCCACGAAACCAAAAACTACACCGCGGGCGGTGAAGGCGGGGCGACGCTGATCAATGAGGCGCAGCTGATAGAGCGTGCTGAGATCATTCGTGAAAAGGGCACCAACCGCAGCCAGTTTTTCCGTGGTCAGGTGGATAAATATACCTGGCGCGATATCGGCTCCAGCTATTTGATGGCGGATCTGCAAGCGGCCTATTTGTGGGCGCAGCTGGAAGCGGCGGAGCAAATCAATCAGCAGCGCTTGCGGCTATGGCAGCGCTATTATGATGCGCTGCAACCGCTGGCAGCAGCCGGTCGTATTGAACTGCCGGTGGTGCCGGAGCATTGCCAACACAATGCGCACATGTTCTACATCAAACTGCGCGACAGCAACGATCGTCAGGCGCTGATCAACTGGATGAAAGAAGCGGAAATCCTCACGGTGTTTCACTACATCCCGCTGCACTCATCGCCGGCGGGTGAACGCTTTGGCCGCTTCCACGGTGAGGATGTGTTTACCACCGCTGAAAGTGAGCGCCTGCTGCGCCTGCCCTTGTTCTATAACCTCTCAGATAATAACCAGCGCACGGTGATCAGTTCGCTGTTGAGTTTCTTTGCCTGATGTCGTTAGCCAAAGCCTCAGTCTGGACCGCCTCCTCCACGCTGATAAAAATCGTTGCCGGCTTGTTGGTGGTGAAGCTGCTAGCGGTCAGTTTTGGACCGGAAGGTATCGGGCAGGCGGGTAACTTCCGCCAGTTAATCACCGTACTCGGCGTGCTGGCAGGCGCGGGTATCTTCAACGGCGTCACCACTCTGGTGGCGCAGCATCAGCAACAGCCGCAACAACTACGTGCGGTCACCGGCACGGCGTCGGCGATGGTGCTGGGCTTTTCTACGCTGTTGGCGCTGGTTTTTTTACTGGCGGCACGGCCCATTAGCGCGGCGCTATTTGGTCATGCTGAATACGAAAATGTGGTGCGCATTGTCGCCTTTCTCCAGCTCGGCATTGCCTGGGCTAACCTGACTCTGGCGCTGCTAAAAGGTTTTCGCGATGCGCGCGGTAATGCGCTGGCGCTTATCGCTGGAAGCCTGATTGGCGTGCTTGGTTATGTATTGTGCTGGTGGCTGGGCGGTTACGCCGGTGCGCTGGTTGGTTTGGCGCTGGTACCGGCGCTGGTTGTCTTTCCTGCCCTGATCATGCTGCGACGCCATCGCGATATATTACCGCTGAGCTGGCTTAAGCCCACATGGCAGCCCGAGCTGGCGCGTAATTTGGCGAAGTTTACGCTGATGGCGCTGATTACCTCATTCACCTTGCCGGTAGCGTGGGTGATGATGCGAAATTTGCTGGCAGAACAGCAAGGTTGGGCGCAGGTCGGCTTATGGCAGGGCGTCACCAGCATCTCCGATGCCTATTTGCAGTTTATCACCGCCACCTTTAGCGTCTGGTTGCTGCCTACGCTGGCGCGTCTGGAAACTAAGCCGCAGATAGCGCGTGAAATTGGTCGTGCGCTGCGCTTTGTTTTGCCAGCCGTCGCCGCTGCCAGTTTCTGCGTGTGGCTGCTACGCGATGTGGCTATCTGGCTGCTGTTTTCGCCGCAGTTCAGCGCCATGCGTGACCTTTTTGTCTGGCAGTTGTGTGGTGACGTCTTTAAAGTCGGCGCCTATGTTTTCGGATATCTGGTGATCGCCAAAGCGTCGCTGCGCTTTTATATTCTGACTGAAATTAGCCAGTTTGCGCTGCTAACAGGCTTCTCCCATTGGCTGATCCCGCTGCACGGTACCGCTGGAGCCGCGCAGGCTTATATGGCCACCTACATACTCTATTTCGCCCTTTGCTGTGGCACCTTCTTGATTTATTGCCGGAAAAAATGACTTTATTTCACGTGTTGGGATCGGATATCCCGCATCACAATCATACGGTGCTGCGTTTCTTTAATGACGTGATGAGCGCCGAGATGCCTGGCGATACGCCGCGTCAATTTATGGTGGTTGCCAGCGCGCCAGAAACGCTGCATGCCTATTCGTCACTGCAGATTGAAACCTTCACCAGTAAGCGTGCATTGGCGCAGGCGGTGGTGGCGCGCGCAGCCGATCGTTCGCAGCGCTTCTTCTTTCATGGCCAGTTCAATCCGGGCATTTGGCTGGCGTTACTGAGCGGCAAACTGCGCCGTCAGCAGGCGTTCTGGCATGTGTGGGGTGCGGATCTCTATGAAGAAGGACGCGGGCTCAAGTATCAGCTGTTTTATCTGCTGCGCCGCCTGGCACAGGGGCGCCTGGCGCAAGTATTTGCTACGCGAGGTGATTTGCACCATTACCAACAACGTCATCCGCGCGTTCCGGCTTCACTGCTCTATTTCCCGACGCGCATGCCAGATATGGCAATCCCCGCGTCGCTGGAAACCTATGATTTCACCATCCTGCTTGGTAACTCTGGCGATCGCAGTAATCACCACATTGCCGGTCTGGAGGCGATTCGTGCGCAGTTTGGCGAACGGGTAAAAATTGTGGTGCCGCTCGGCTATCCGGAAAATAATCATAGCTACATTGATGAAATTTCTGCGGCCGCACAGCGCTTGTTTCCGGTGGGGCAGGTCACTTTGCTGCGCGACAAGATCGACTTTGATGCCTATCTGACATTGCTTAGCCGCTGCCAGCTCGGCTATTTTATGTTCGAACGTCAGCAAGGCATTGGCACACTTTGTCTGCTGATTCAGGCTGATATTCCCTTCGTGCTGAACCGCAAAAATCCGTTCTGGCGCGATCTCAGTGAACAAGGCTTGCCGGTATTGTTTAGTGAAGATGCGCTGGATGCGGCCAGTATCGCTGAAGCACAGCGGCAACTGAAGCAGTGTGATAAATCATCGATTGCCTTCTTTGCCCCGGGTTATCTGGCAGGCTGGCGCGATGCGTTAACCCTGAGTGAAAGGAAATGAACATGAGCCTGATGCAGTTTAGTGGTCTGCTGGTGGTTTATCTGTTTTCGCTGGGTTTCATTCTGACTTTAACCTGGCGAGAATTTAAACGGGTGCGCTTCAATTTCCACCTGTTCTTTACCATTCTCTTTTTACTGACCTTCTATTTTGGCTTCCCGCTGACCAGCGTGCTGGTGTTCCGCTTTAACGTCGCGGTGGTGCCAGCGGAATATCTGCTGCAGGCGCTGCTGGCCGCCACCAGTTTTTATGCCATCTATTACGTCAGCTACAAGGTGCGGCTGCGGCCGGCTAATGCGCCAGCGCGCAAACCCTGGCTGGAAATGAACCGGGTCGAAACCCATCTAACCTGCCTGCTGCTGGCGCTGGTGGCCATTGGCACCGTAACCGTGTTCTTTATGCACAATGGCTTGCTGTTGTTCAGGCTGTCGGCGTACAACCAGATTTTCTCCAGTGAAGTGTCCGGCGTGGCGCTCAAGCGCTTCTTCTATTTCTTTATTCCGGCGATGTTGATTCGTTACTTCCTCAAGCCAACGCAGCGCCAGTGGCTGTGGTTTTTGCTGGTATCGGTCGCATTTGGATTACTGACCTACGCGCTGGTGGGCGGCACGCGCGCCAATATTATTATCGCTTTTGCGCTGTTCCTGTTTATCGGTATTACGCGTGGCTGGATCACCTTGTGGATGCTGGTCGGCGCCGGCGTGATGGCGATTGGCGGCATGTTTTGGCTGGCGTTGCGTCGCTACAACCTTGATGTGGTGGGTGATGAGGCGTTTTACACTTTCCTTTATCTGACGCGCGATACCTTCTCGCCTTGGGAAAATCTGGCACTGTTACTGCAAAACTACGACAAAATCGATTTTCAAGGATTGGCGCCGATTTGGCGTGATTTCTACGTGTTCATTCCCAGCTGGATGTGGCCAGGGCGTCCATCAATGATTTTGAACAGCGCCAATTACTTTACCTGGGAAGTGTTAAACAACCATTCTGGCTTAGCTATTTCACCTACGCTGCTTGGTTCGCTGCTGGTGATGGGGGGCGTGTGGTTTATCCCGATCGGCGCGGTTGCCGTGGGCCTGCTCATGAAGGGCTTTGATAACCTTTATCTGTATGGTCGCGATACCAGTAACCGATATAGCGGGGCGATTTTGCAGAGTTTTTGCTTCGGCGCGGTATTTAACATGATCGTGTTGGCACGTGAAGGGCTGGATGCTTTTGGCTCGCGCGTGGTGTTCTTTTGTCTGATTTTTGCTGCCTGCATGTGGGTGGCTAAATTGTTGTACTGGCTGTTGGCGCGCGCGGGGCTAATTCGTCCGCGCAGCGAGCCGGTTTTACACAGCCCCTCTTAACTTCTGGGCACAACGGGAAATTCATACCATGGAAACCGATAAGCCGCGCTATAGCCTGCGCGGAGTCGATCTTCACGCCTTCAACGATATGGCGAGCTTTCTGCGCTTTCTTTTGCCTGATGGTAAGCCGCGCAGCGGCACATTGGTGGCGATAAATGCTGAGAAAATGCTGACGCTGGAAGAGGATGCGCAATTACGCTCGTTGATTGCTGAGGCAGAATTCAAATATCCGGACGGCATCAGCATCGTCCGCTCGCTGCGCAAAAAATATCCCCAACTGCAGGTCAATCGCATCGCGGGCGCGGATCTTTGGGAAGCGCTGATGGAGCATGCTGGACGCAGCGGCATTCCAGTCTTTCTGATTGGTGGACGTCAGGCAGTGTTGCAGGAAACCTGCGACAAGCTGCGTCGGCAGTGGAATGTGAATATCGTTGGCAGTCAGGATGGTTACTTTGCCCCTGAAGATCGTGAGGCGCTGATTGCCCGTATTGCGGCAAGCGGCGCGCAGATTGTTACGGTCGCGCAGGGTTCGCCGCGTCAGGAGTTGCTGATGCGTGATTGCCGCGCACATTGGCCGCATGCGCTCTATATGGGCGTGGGCGGCACTTATGATGTTTTCACTGGGCACGTTCAGCGCGCGCCAATCTGGTGGCAAAAATCCGGGTTGGAATGGCTTTATCGTCTCATTCGTCAACCTTCACGCTGGCGTCGCCAATTAAAGCTGCTGAAATATTTACGCTACCATTGGCGCGGCGATCTCTGAAATTGCTGATTTTTCCAGCAGAATTGACAGGGTAAGCGCCTCAAACTGCAGTAATTATCGATGGAATGCACAAAGCGTAATCAAACGCGTTTTTTTTATAAAAAAGGGCTGGACAGCATGAGGTCAAGCCCGTAGTATGCCCATCCGCAACGGCGCTACGCGCCCGTAGCTCAGCTGGATAGAGCGCTGCCCTCCGGAGGCAGAGGTCTCAGGTTCGAATCCTGTCGGGCGCGCCATTTAGTTTGTGCGCAAGAGCTTCGGTGGTTGGTTTAACCGCGTTATGCAGTGAATTTACGTAAGCGTGATACGTTTACGCACCAGATTTATGGTGGCTATAGCTCAGTTGGTAGAGCCCTGGATTGTGATTCCAGTTGTCGTGGGTTCGAGTCCCATTAGCCACCCCAGATTTTGCTCGGTCACGCGATGGTGGCGGAATTGGTAGACGCGCTAGCTTCAGGTGTTAGTGTTCTTACGGACGTGAGGGTTCAAGTCCCTCCCTTCGCACCAGGCAAAATTACGCAGTAGCGGTAAGAAGTAAAAAATCGGCGAGTAGCGCAGCTTGGTAGCGCAACTGGTTTGGGACCAGTGGGTCGGAGGTTCGAATCCTCTCTCGCCGACCATATTCGTAAAGCCTGCTTGAGAAAGCAGGCTTTTTTCGTTTCTGCCCGCCAAACGCGCCTTACTTCTTAATTAACACTCCCCGAACGTATCATTCTGCGCTTTGTCGCTATTAAGCAACATCTAACCCTTTGATTTTTAATAGCATGACAATTCCTTGCATTGCTTGTCGCTCTGCAGAGACAGCTTTTAACGCTTTCGTCGTGATTTGCCGACAGTTATGTGTACACCATCGGTTTATCTTACTGATATAAAATAACTTATTATGTAATCTGCAGTTTTGGCACAGCTTGTGCAATACTATTCCTGTAGATGCTCATTCCACCTCTTATGTTTGCTGATGCTACATAAACCTGGGAATGATGCAGAGCCCCTTACGGCATCCGTTGTCCAGCCTGGCAGTATTTGCGCACGCTTTACTGCAGTAAGAAGGACATTACGTTGAGTCGGATGCCATCAGTTGTCTTAATGACCTGATCTTACACCTGCTTATGGCAGGTGTTTTTTTATCTGCAATTTGCCACAGGCGAAAAAAAAGCCGGGACAAGCCCGGCGTGCACAAAAGTAACAATCGTATAATCAGGTGCTGGGATTGGTCTTCAGCGTGAGTAACAAGCCTTCCCGACGCATTTTCGCGGCGTCTTCCGGGCGATGCAGACGATCGTAAACATCCGCCAGCCAGGCATAATCAAAGGCATCCGGTCGCTGCGCTAACGCTTGCTGGAATGCCTCTGCCGCCTGCTGCCATTCACCATGACGCATCAGCATCTGACCCAGCGTACTGTGCAACAGTGGCGTAGCGCCGTGCTGTTTAATCTGCTGGCGCAGTGCTTTCTCTAGCGATTGCGGATCGCCGCTTTTAATACGCGGCATCAGCAGCACCAGACGATCGTCATACTGGCGTTTCAGGCCGTCCAGCACGATGCTTTGCGCCGTATCCGGGTCGTCACACTCAATCAGATGTTCCGCCATCGCCACTTGCAGTGCGGTTTCCTGACGCGTTTTACGACTCTGGTTCTGCCACCACTTTTTCAAGCCGTCGCTACCCTGATCGGCCATCGCCTGATTCATCAGGCCCAGCCAGGCTTGCTGCTGCAATGCGTCGCGCTGTGCTTCATCGTTGATTTGCACTTTTTGCATTGCAGGCAAGATATCGAGCAGTGCACCCCACGCGCCGGTACGTACATAGGCTTGTTCTGCCAGACGAAGCACTTCCGGATGGCGAGGCGCCACTTCCAGCAGGCGGTCAACGCCGTGACGAGCAGCATGATCTTCATTACGCGCCAACTGCAGACGCACGCGGGTGATTTCAACCGGAATGGTGTCGTTCACCGACAACTCGGCGGCACGCTCCAGATGCTGGTTAGCGCGAATTTCATCGCCACGTTGCTGTGCCGCTTCCGCAGCCAGCAAGTAGTTAGCGACCGGCTGATCGGCGTGATCGGCATTTTTCGACAGCAGTTTTTCTGCCTGCTTGAAATCGCCCTCTGCTAGCTTCATCAGCGCGCTTTGCGTGTGACGCTGCGCGCTACGACGCTTGCGGCCCGTAAACCATCCGCGCGTGCGTGCGCCAGTGCGGAACAGGCGACGCAGAATCCACTCGACTAACAAAATTACCAGCAGGCTGAGGATCAAGATAATCGCCAGTCCCGTCACACTGGTTTCGATGTTCCAGTTGTCGGTCTGAATCAGCACATAGCCTTGATGGCCAGCAACTATCGGCCCGATTACAATGCCCGCAATCAGCAGCAGGAAAAGCACCAATACTTTAAGCATGGTTAGCCTCCCTGTTGGTCAGCGGCAACCGATGGCTGAGCCAGCAAATTACGCACACGGGTTTGCATCAGTTTTTCCAGCAGCGGCTGACTTTCCAGCGTGTCCGGCACATCCATCGAAATGCTTTGCTGGCTCAGTTCATCTAACTGAGCGAGGAAGGCTTTGGTGGCGGCATCATTGGTGTCGTACCAGGCGCGTACCCAGGTTGAGACGGCATCAATAGACTGTTTATAAATTTCGTCCTGATGACGCGGTACAGCCTGAGCAGCAATGAGCAGACGCGAACGGATATTTTCACGCAGATAAACGTCCTGATTGGGTGCCAGCAGCGGCTGCGCGGTGTTATCGCGACGACGGATGGTGATGAAATCATCCATAAAGTTATGCCAGCTTTTCACCAGGTTTTGTCGCCACTCGTGCAGTGAGCTAGAGAGCTCACCGCCATCGGCATCCATCGGTGAATCATCGCTGTCGTTATCGGCCAGGCGCAGATTATCAACGCCGTTCGACAGCTGATTGAGCTTGAGAATAGTGCCGTCATAATCAACCTGGCTGACTGCGGAGAGCGAGCTGATATCCTGCGTCAATGCACGACGCACGTTCATCACGCTTGGATCGTTCATATCCGCCAAACTGGTATCGGCACTTTTCAGTAACGCTGCTGCGGTAGTGACATCCTGATCGCTCCACAGTTTGCGGCCCGCCAGTTTGACGAGGTAATCCGCCTGAGCCAGCAGCCAGGTGCGGGTATCGTTACCCGAAATGGTGGCGACTTTATCACGCAGGGTTTCCAGCTCTTTAGCGCTGTTGTCCTGCTGCGTGCGCGTCTCTTGTAAGGCGCTGTTAGCGCTCTCAAGTTGTTGCGTCAGCTGCTGTTTATCGCTGCCTAGTTGCTGCTGCAAGGCGCTCAGCTGCTCAGTCAGATTCTGATTAGTTTGAGCCTGTAAATCGGCCTGGTGTTTCCCATTGAGGTAAAGTCCCGCCCCAATCGCCAGCGCAATGACAATCGCCACTGCACTCAGCACCTTGCCATCGCTCTTTTTATCGCGAGGAGGCTTGGTTGCTGGAGAGGGAGAATTGTCCGCTGGGGTGGTTTCTTCAACCATGGCGGAGGAGGCTTTTTGTTCCGTCATTATGGCTCATCCCATTGTTAAGTTCAGCGTAACGCGCGCAGCAGCGCATCGTTATCGGCACCATCGGCTACATCAATGTCCTGCCAGCCTAATTCAGCGGCTTGCGTAGCCAAACGTTCACTGACGACTACAAGCCGACAGTGCAGTAACCATTCCCGTCGATCAATCGGCGGAAACAGAGAAAAGAGTTGTTGTAACATTTCACCGCTAGTGACCACCAGCGTTGTAATCCCGCGATCGCGCCAGCGGCGGCCTTCAATCGCGCCGTTATAGTGTTTTTCACAGCGCTGATAACACTCGCAATACTGCACTTCAGCACCGCGTTCAATCAGCGTTTCTGCCAGTAATTCGCGGCCTGGGCTGCCCCGCAGAATTAATGCGCGTTTGCCGTTTACCTGCTGCAAGCGATTCAGACGCACCAGTTCTTCACTGGTCTCCCGCGCATGAGGATAGTCTACTTTCAGATTACTGACGGTGTGTAACGCCAAAGCGGTGCTGCGACCGATAGCATAATAGTTGAGTGCTTCGGGCCATGCTGTGGCGTGGTGCTGTAAAGCGGGTTGGGCGAAGGTCACGACTTGCTGCGATAGCAAAAATACCAGATCGCCCGGCTGCAGTGCGGCAAGTTGATGCGGCAGATGTTGAAGATCACGACCCGGCGTGAATTCAATGAGCGGAAAACTCCATGCCAGCTTCCCCAGGTTTCGCAAGCGCGAAACCAGTTCGGTAGCAGCCGGTTCCGGACGGGTCACGAGGATGGTCATGCGGGAGGTTGTCCCTGATAAACTTCACGCAAAATGTCGCGCGCGCCACCATCAAGCAGCTCTTCAGCTAACGAAATGCCCATTTGTTCGGCCTGATCGCGTGGACCACGACGCTCGCCTACCACCATCTGATTGCCGTCAGGTGAACCGACTAAACCGCGCAGCCATAACTGATCGTCTTCCAGTACCGCGAAGCTACCGATCGGCACCTGACAACCGCCTTCCAGCCGCGTGTTCATCGCGCGTTCAGCGCGCACGCACACGGCGGTATCATCGTGATTCAGCGCCTGCAGCAGCGTAATCAATTGCGCATCATCAACGCGGCATTCGATGCCGACAGCGCCCTGGCCAACGGCAGGCAATGAGATCTCTGCGGGCATCGCCTGGCGGATGCGATCTTCCAGGCCTAAACGCTTCAGTCCTGCCGCAGCAAGAATGATGGCGTCGTATTCCCCAGCATCAAGTTTACCGAGACGGGTTCCAACGTTGCCGCGCAGCGAACGGATGACTAAATCTGGACGACGCGCGCTAATCTGGCACTGGCGACGCAGGCTGGAGGTACCGACCACCGCGCCCTGCGGCAGTTCATCAATGCTGTGGTAACGATTAGAGACAAAAGCATCGCGTGGATCTTCACGCTCGCAAATGGTCACCAGACCGAGCCCTTGCGGAAAATCGACCGGCACATCCTTCATTGAGTGCACGGCAAGATCGGCACGGTCTTCCAGCATTGCCAACTCAAGCTCTTTGACAAAAAGCCCTTTGCCGCCCACTTTGGCCAGCGGCGTATCAAGGATGACATCACCTTTCGTGACCATCGGCAGCAGCTCTACCTGTAGCCCCGGATGGGCGGCCATCAGGCGCTGTTGGACATATTGTGCCTGCCACAGAGCGAGAGGACTTTGTCTGGTAGCAATTCTGAAAATTTTGTTTAACATGCTGTTAACCATTTTGATCGTTCATCGAATATCCTATCATTGATAGGGGAATGCTGTCAGTTTCAACGGATTGAAAAGGCCGCGATGTCAGACTCAGCCTGAAATAATCAGGATCTCAGTCTGAAGTCGAAGTCTGAAAAAAGCAGGGCTACGTTCGGAACATGCTAAACTGTTAAGTAGCGCAACTTTCTTTACGGTCAATCCTCCAGGTGTTAGATTGATCACGTTTCCAGCAATAATTTGCCCAATATCTTTATTATTAAGCGGCAGATTGCGGAAACAGGGTGCTTAACACTGGGACAATCAGGCGAAACGTCTTGTACCTCTACATTGAGACACTGAAACAGAGACTGGATGCGATTAACCAGCTGCGCGTCGATCGCGCACTGGCTGCTATGGGGCCTGCTTTCCAGCAAGTCTACAGTCTGCTGCCAACATTTTTGCACTACCATCATCCGCTGATGCCGGGCTACCTCGAAGGTAGCGTTCCGCATGGCGTTTGCCTCTTCACGCCCGATGAAAATCAACAGCAGCTGCTGCAGAGCTTAACAAGCGGTCAGCCGCTCGATCTTAGCAATGCCGTTGCTGGCGAACGCCCAATTACCGGTATTTACTCCATGGGCAGTACCTCGTCCGTTGGGCAAAACAGCATCTCCGATCTCGACATCTGGGTGTGCCATCAATCCTGGCTGGATAATGAAGAGCGCCTCAATCTGCAGCGCAAGTGTACGCTTCTGCAGAAATGGTGTGTGTCGATGGGTGTGGAAGTCAGCTTCTTCCTGATTGACGAGAACCGTTTCCGCCACAATGAAAGCGGCAGCCTCGGCGGTGAAGATTGCGGCTCGACCCAACATATTCTGCTGCTGGATGAGTTTTACCGTACCGCCGTGCGTATGGCGGGTAAACGCATCCTGTGGAACATGGTGCCTGGCGAAGAAGAGCACCATTACGACGATTACGTCATGTCACTCTATTCCCAGGGCGTGTTGACGCCAAATGAGTGGCTCGACCTCGGTGGCCTTGGCACGCTGTCGGCGGAGGAGTACTTCGGCGCCAGTTTGTGGCAGCTGTATAAAAGTATCGATTCTCCGTACAAAGCGGTGCTGAAAACCCTGCTGCTGGAAGCCTACAGCTGGGAATATCCCAATACGCAGCTCCTGTCGATGGATATCAAGCAGCGCCTGCATGATGGCGAAATTGTCTGCTTCGGACTCGATCCCTACTGCATGATGCTGGAACGCGTGACGCGCTATCTCACCAGCGTTGATGACATGGCGCGCCTCGATTTAGTGCGTCGATGTTTCTACTTAAAAGTGTGTGAAAAGCTCTCCAGCGAAGATCACCATCATCAGCGTACTGGCTGGCGTCGCGAGATTCTTTCGCAGCTGGTGAAAGAGTGGGGCTGGGATGAAGAGAAGCTGGCGGTACTGGATAACCGATCGCAGTGGAAAATTGAACGGGTACGCGAAGCGCACAATGAGCTGCTGGATGCGATGATGCAGAGTTATCGCAACCTGATCCGCTTTGCGCGTCGCAACAATTTAAGCGTCAGCGCCAGCCCGCAAGATATCGGCGTGCTGACGCGTAAACTGTATGCCGCGTTTGAGGCGCTGCCAGGTAAAGTCACGCTGGTTAACCCGCAGATTTCACCCGATCTCTCGGAAGAGAATCTCACCTTTATTCACGTCCCGGCGGGCCGCGCTAATCGCGCCGGCTGGTATCTGTACAACCAATCGCCGGACATGAGTTCAATCATCAGCCATCAGCCGCTGGAATATAACCGCTATCTGAACAAGCTGGTGGCGTGGGCGTGGTTTAACGGTTTGCTGACCAGCAAAACGCGCCTGCACATGAAAGGCAACGATCTGTGCGACCTACCGCGTCTGCAGGAACTGGTCAACGATGTATCGAGCCACTTCCCGTTGCGCGTACCGGCTCCAACGCCAAAAGCGCTGTATAGCCCGTGCGAAATACGTCATCTGGCGATTATCGTCAATCTGGAACATGATCCCACCTCGGCATTCCGCAATCAGGTGGTGCATTTTGATTTCCGTAAGCTGGATGTGTTCAGCTTCGGTCAGCAGCAGCAATGCCTGATTGGCAGTATCGATCTGCTGTATCGCAACTCATGGAATGAAGTGCGTACGCTGCACTTCAACGGCGAGCAGGCGATGATTGAAGCGCTGAAAACCATTCTCGGCAAAATGCATCAGGATGCTGCACCGCCGGATACGGTGGAAGTGTTCTGCTACAGCCAGCATCTGCGCGGGTTGATCCGTACGCGCGTGCAGCAGCTGGTTTCGGAGTGTATTGAGCTGCGTCTGTCGAGCACGCGTCAGGAACCGGGCCGCTTCAAAGCGTTGCGTATGGCGGGCCAAACCTGGGGCTTATTCTTCGAGCGCATGAGCGTGTCGGTGCAGAAGCTGGAAAACGCCGTCGAATTCTATGGCGCGATTTCCAATAACAAGCTGCACGGCTTGTCGATCAAAGTGGAGTCGAACCAAACGCCGCTGCCGCCGGTGGTTAACGGTTATGCCAGCGAAGGCATCATTCAGTTCTTCTTTGAAGACACCAATGACGATCGCGGCTTCAACATCTATATCCTCGATGAAACCAACCGCGTTGAGGTTTATCACCATTGCGAAGGCAGTAAAGAAGAGCTGGTACGTGATGTGAGTCGTTTCTACTCATCGTCACACGATCGCTTTACCTACGGCTCCAGCTTTATCAATTTCAACCTGCCGCAGTTCTACCAGATTGTGAATACGGGCGAGCGTTTCCAGGTGATTCCTTTCCGCAGCCAAACGCTGACGCAGCTCTGCGCCACGCAGCCCGATAACGACAACGGCGACTTCCAGCCGCGCTACCAAATGCATTGATCCTGCCCGCGTTCGCGCGGCGGGATGCGCTGTAACTCTGACCTGCTGCTGGATTTGCGGCTATTTCCTGTTGCTTTTACATCGTCAACTGCGATGATAAGCAACCATGGCTTAAGGACAGAAGAGCAGACAGAATGATACGAGTGATAAGTCAGCTGGGTATGGCGCTGGCACTGGTCAGCCTGGTAGGCTGTGGCCTAAAAGGACCGCTATATTTCCCGCCGAAAGATCAGCCTAACAAGCCTAATCAGCAGGTCACCGAGCAGCAGCAGAAAGCCGCTCAGGATGCGGATGTCGGCGGTTTGGTCACCAGCCAGCCTGGTTCGCAGGCGAACTAAACTCTATGAGTAATCCGGCGGAGCAGAAAATGCAGTTCTCAAAAATGCACGGTCTCGGCAACGACTTTATGGTTGTGGATGCTGTGACACAAAACGTCTTTTTTTCGCCGGAACTGATTCGCCGCCTGGCGGACAGAAATCTGGGGATCGGTTTTGATCAGCTGCTGATCGTCGAACCGCCTTACGATCCGGATCTCGATTTCCACTACCGCATTTTCAACGCCGATGGCAGCGAAGTCGCGCAGTGCGGCAATGGTGCGCGCTGTTTCGCACGTTTCGTGCGCCTGAAAGGATTGACCAACAAAAACGACATTCGCGTCAGTACCCAAACTGGCCGCATGGTGCTCAGCGTCACCAATGATGAGCTAGTGCGCGTCAATATGGGCCAGCCCAACTTCGAACCGCAAAGCGTACCGCTGCGGGCCAATAAAGCCGAGAACCTTTATTTGCAACGCGTTGCCGAGCAAACCGTAATGTTTGGCGCAGTCTCGATGGGCAATCCCCATTGCGTAATTCAGGTGGAAAGCGTGAAAACCGCGCCGGTTGAAACGCTGGGTCCAGAACTGGAAAGCCACGAGCGCTTCCCGGAGCGCGTAAATGTCGGTTTTATGGAAGTGGTTAATCGTGAGCATATCCGCCTGCGCGTGTACGAACGTGGCGCGGGTGAAACGCAGGCTTGCGGTAGCGGCGCGTGTGCGGCGGTTGCCTGCGGCGTTCAGCAGGGCATTTTGGCGGAGAATGTGCGCGTCGATCTTCCCGGCGGAACGCTGCATATCGCCTGGAAAGGGGAAGGGCAGCCGCTGTTTATGACCGGCCCAGCCACACACGTTTACGATGGGTTTATTCATCTATGAAAAATGTCGAAGAGCAAACCGCAAGTGAGGTTTTGCTGGACGATCAATCGGTAAGCGCATTTCTGCGTCAAAATCCCGATTTCTTTATTCGTAACGCGCGCCAGGTCGAACAGATGATGGTGCCGCATCCGGTACGCGGCAGCGTTTCGCTGGTGGAGTGGCATATGGCGCGTCAGCGCAACCACATCCAGCAGCTGGAAGAGGAGATCACGCTGCTGATGGAGCAGGCCACCGCCAACCATCAGCTGTTTGATCGCCTGCTGGCGTTGCAAGGCCATCTCGCCGCCGCTGACAGCCTGCAGGAGATGCTGACGCGTCTGCATCGCTGGGCGCGCGAACTCGGTTTGGCAGGTGCGCATGTGCGCCTGTTCAACGATAAATGGCACATCGGCGCACCCTCTGATTTCACCCAACTCGGCTTGTCTCGTCAGGCATTCGAACCGCTGCGTATTCAGCGCTTTGGCGATGAGCATCACTATCTTGGCAGTCTGAATGGCCCGGAATTGTTGCTGTTGTTACCGCAGGCTAAAGCGATTGGCTCGGTGGCGATGTCGTTGATGGGCGAGCGTGGCGAGCTGGGCATATTGATGTTCACCAGCCGCGATAATCAGCATTATCAGGCGGGCATGGGCACGCTGCTGCTGCAGCATCTGGCGCAAATGTTGCCGGATCTGCTGTCACGCTGGGTAGAGCGCGCATGAGTAGCGTCAGTCCGCTGCTGCCTGCTGTGGATGACTTTCTGCGATATCTGAAGGTCGAACGCCAGCTCAGCCCGCTGACGCAAAAGAATTACCAACGGCAACTGCAGGCGATTATGGCAATGGCCGATGAGATGAAACTGGCGAGTTGGGCGCAGCTGGAGCCGGCGCAGGTGCGCACACTGGCAGCGCGCAGCCGTCGCGGCGGTTTGGGCGCCAGCAGCCTGGCATTACGCATGTCGGCGCTGCGCAGTTTTCTTGACTGGCAAGTCCATCAGGGCATGCTGAGCGCCAATCCCGCCAAAGGGATTTCCACGCCGCGCAATGCGCGCCACCTGCCGAAAAACATGGATGTCGACGAAGTTAACCAACTGCTGGAGATCGACCTTAACGATCCGCTGGCGGTGCGCGACCGTGCGATGCTGGAAACCATGTACGGTGGCGGATTGCGTCTCTCCGAGCTGGTCAATATGGATTGCCGCCATATAGATTTGGAAGCGGGCGAAGTGCGGGTGCTGGGTAAAGGCAGCAAAGAGCGCCGCGTACCGATTGGCGGCACGGCGGTGACGTGGATTCAGCACTGGTTACCGCTGCGCGATAGCTTCGCGCCGCAGGACGATGCGGTGTTTGTCTCCAGCCGCGGCAGCCGGATTTCAACGCGCAACGTGCAGAAGCGCTTTGCCGAATGGGGCATTAAGCAGGGCGTTGCCAGCCATATTCATCCGCATAAACTGCGCCACTCTTTTGCCACGCATTTGCTGGAATCGAGCGGCGATCTGCGCGCGGTGCAGGAACTGCTCGGCCACGCTAACCTGGCGACCACGCAAATCTACACCCATCTGGATTTCCAGCATCTGGCGACGGTTTATGATGCGGCCCATCCGCGTGCCAAACGAGGAAAGTCTTAATGAAGTTTTATCGTCCGCTCGGCCCGATCAAGGCGATCACCTTTGATCTCGACGACACGCTGTATGACAACCATCCCGTCATCCGCAAAACCACTGCCGAATCGCATGCTGCACTGCAGGCTTATCACCCGGCGCTACGTGAATTCACGCCGGCGGATTATCAGGCGTTGCGTAATGAGTTGCTGGCGCGCGAGCCGGAAATTTATCACGACGTGTCCGAATGGCGCCGCCGCTCGGTCGAGCTGGCGCTGCTCAATGTCGGCTTATCCGCAGCAGAGGCTAGCGCCGGTGCCAGCGACGTGATGAGCGTATTCCATCAGTGGCGCAGCGAAGTCACGATGCCAGATGAGACGCACCAAACGCTGACGTGGCTGGGCGAGCGCGTACCGCTGGTGGCGATCACTAACGGCAATGCCTGCCCGGAAAAGCTCGGCATCGATCACTACTTCCAGTTCGCGCTGCGAGCCGGTCCGCACGGCCGCGCCAAGCCGTGGCAGGATATGTATCACCTTGCCGCTGAGCGTTTAAACATCGCGCCCGAGCACATTCTGCACGTTGGCGACGATCTCACCACCGATGTTGCCGGTTCGCTGCGTGCGGGCATGCAAGCCTGCTGGATCAATCTGCGTGAAGGCAATCTGATGAAAATTGGCGATGCGCGTCTGCTGCCGCACGTGGAAATTGATCGGTTGGCATCTTTAACCTCGCTGCTATAATCAACAGCTGTAAATACATCCAGTCGTATCCGTCATCATTCAACTTGACGCTGCGTTGGTTGCGCGTGCTCACCCCGGTCACTTACTTATGTAAGCTCCCGGGGATTCACACACTTGCCGCCTTGCGGCAAGCTGAATGATTTTGGATACGTATCTCAATTCTTAAAACGGTGCTTATGGACGTTTCTGAACTGCTTGACGGCTTGAATGACAAACAGCGCGAGGCGGTCGCCGCACCGCGTAGCAATCTGCTGGTGCTGGCCGGAGCAGGCAGTGGCAAAACCCGCGTGCTGGTGCATCGTATCGCCTGGCTGTTGTCGGTAGAGAACTGCTCGCCCTATTCGATTATGGCGGTGACCTTTACCAACAAAGCAGCGGCGGAGATGCGCCACCGTATCGATCAGCTGATCGGCACCAGCCAGGGCGGCATGTGGATTGGTACCTTCCACGGCCTGGCGCACCGTTTACTGCGCGCGCATCACCTTGATGCCGGTCTGCCGCAGGATTTCCAGATTCTCGATAGCGACGATCAGCTACGTCTGCTCAAACGCCTGATCAAAGCGATGAACCTTGATGAGAAACAGTGGCCTGCGCGTCAGGGCATGTGGTACATCAACGGCAAAAAAGATGAAGGCCTGCGTCCCAAACATATCGAAAGCTACGGCAATCCGGTGGAGCAAACCTGGCTGCGCATCTATCAGGCGTATCAGGAAGCCTGCGATCGTGCCGGATTAGTCGATTTCGCCGAGCTGCTGCTGCGCGCCCATGAACTGTGGCTCAATAAGCCGCATATCCTGAACCATTACCGCGAGCGTTTCAGCAACGTGCTGGTGGATGAATTCCAGGATACCAACAACATTCAGTACGCGTGGATTCGTATGCTGGCAGGCGACACCGGTCGCGTGATCATTGTTGGCGATGACGATCAGTCGATTTACGGCTGGCGCGGTGCGCAGGTGGAGAACATCCAGCGCTTCCTGCAGGACTTCCCAGGCGCAGAAACCATTCGTCTGGAGCAGAACTATCGCTCGACCAATAACATTCTGAAAGCCGCTAACACGCTGATCGCCAACAACAATGGCCGCCTCGGTAAAGAGCTGTGGACCGACGGTAGCGACGGCGAAAAGATTTCGCTCTACTGCGCGTTCAATGAGCTGGACGAAGCGCGCTTTGTGGTGAATCGCATCAAAAGCTGGCATGAGAACGGCAACGCGCTGCAGGATTGCGCCATTCTCTACCGCAGCAACGCCCAATCACGCGTGCTGGAAGAGGCGCTGCTGCAAGGCAGCATGCCGTATCGTATTTATGGCGGCATGCGCTTCTTCGAGCGTCAGGAGATCAAAGATGCGCTGGCCTATCTGCGTTTGATGGCCAATCGCAATGATGATGCGGCGTTCGAGCGAGTCGTGAATACGCCGGTGCGCGGCGTGGGCGATCGCACGCTAGACGTGGTACGTCAGACCGCGCGCGAACAGCAACTGACAATGTGGCAGGCAACGCGCGAGCTATTACAGAATAAAGCCTTGGCCGGACGCGCCGCATCGGCACTGCAACGCTTCTGCGAACTGGTGGATTCACTGGCCACAGAAACCGCCGAAATGCCGCTGCATGTGCAAACCGATCGCGTGATTAAAGACTCCGGTTTATGGATCATGTATGAGCAGGAGAAGGGCGAGAAAGGCCAGGCGCGTATCGAAAACCTTGAGGAACTGGTAACGGCAACGCGCCAGTTCAGCTATCAGGATGAAGACGAAGATCTCATGCCGCTGCAGGCCTTCCTGTCACATGCGGCGTTGGAAGCGGGCGAAGGCCAAGCCGACAAGTGGCAGGATGCGGTGCAATTGATGACCATGCACTCGGCAAAAGGGCTGGAGTTCAGTCAGGTATTTATCGTTGGCATGGAAGAGGGCATGTTCCCAAGCCAGATGTCGCTGGATGAAGGCGGGCGTCTGGAAGAGGAGCGCCGTCTGGCCTACGTTGGCGTGACGCGCGCGATGGTCAAACTGACGCTGACCTACGCCGAAACTCGCCGCCTTTATGGTAAGGAAGTGTATCACCGCCCCTCACGCTTCATCGGCGAGCTGCCGGAAGAGTGTGTGGAAGAGGTCCGTTTGCGCGCCAGCGTCAGTCGTCCGGTGAATCATCAGCGCATGGGCACGCCGATCGCGCAAAATGACAGTGGCTTCACGCTCGGTCAGCGTGTGCGACATGCCAAGTTCGGCGAAGGCACCATTATCAACCTGGAAGGCAGCGGTGAACACAGCCGTCTGCAGGTGGCGTTTCAGGGCCAGGGAATCAAGTGGCTGGTGGCGGCTTACGCCCGTCTGGAAACGGTGTAGCGCGGTTGCGCTACCTTGACGACTTTTTCGTCTCAGCGTAACATGCGCGCACTATTATCATGAGAGGACAATGCCTTGGACGCGCCCAGTCGATGCTGGCTCAATCACCTGTTTAACAGGAACTCCTAAGGTTACCTCTTTTAGCTGGTAGCCTTAGCGGTTATCAGCGACCTCCCTTTTTACTCTCGTCGCATGAGTTAGCACTGATTTACCCTTGAAGCGAAAGTTTCCGTGTTCAGGCTTCGCCGTGCCCGCTATAAAAAAGTGGTTCACCGCCTTGTCCCATTCCAAAAAAATGGGGAGTTATTGCTATGCTGAGCGCATTTAAACTCGATCGTAATCGTCTGACGCGCATCGAGCTGGAAGAAGATAACGACAAACTCAACACCTCGGTGTGGGTCGATCTGATCGAACCCGACGACAGCGAACGCGATCGCGTGCAGTGTGAACTCGGCCAGAGCCTGGCGACGCGTCCGGAACTGGAAGACATCGAAGCCTCGGCGCGCTTCTTCGAAGACGAAGACGGCCTGCACATTCACTCCTTCTTCTTCTTTGAAGATGCCGAAGATCATGCCGGCAACTCCACCGTGGCATTTACCATTCGCGAAGATCGCCTGTACACGCTGCGTGAACGTGAACTGCCGGCGTTCCGCCTCTATCGCATGCGTGCGCGCAACCAGACGCTGACCGATGGTAACGCCTATGAACTGCTGCTCGATCTGTTCGAAACCAAAATCGAACAGCTGGCGGATGAGATCGAGAACATCTATAGCGCGCTGGAGAAACTCAGCCGCGTGATCATGGAAGGCCAGCAGGGCGAAGAGTACGACCAGGCGCTGTCGCGTTTGGCGGAGCTGGAAGATATCGGCTGGAAGGTGCGTTTGTGTCTGATGGATACGCAACGTGCGCTCAACTTCCTGGTGCGCAAGGCACGTCTGCCGAGCAATCAGCTGGAGCAGGCGCGTGAAATCCTGCGCGATATCGAATCACTGCTACCGCATAACGAATCGCTGTTCCAGAAGGTTAACTTCCTGATGCAGGCGGCGATGGGCTTCATCAACATCGAGCAGAACCGCATCATCAAGATCTTCTCGGTGGTTTCGGTGGTGTTCCTGCCGCCAACGCTGGTGGCATCAAGCTACGGTATGAACTTCGAGTTTATGCCTGAACTGAAATGGAGCTTTGGTTATCCGGGCGCGATCAGCCTGATGATCCTCGCCGGACTGGCGCCGTACCTCTATTTCAAGCGCAAAAACTGGTTGTAACCTGCCGAATATCTTGGTCGTCATGAATGACGACCCTACAAAATCGCTCCTGAAAACGTAGGGTCGCCATTTATGGCGACCGGAAAGCGCTTAGCAGTAGCCCATAAACTAGCGCTGTTCCCCATTTCTGCGTAACCTGTTGGTTCTGTTTTCTTTCTGATTCCACCCTATGGCGCGCTTCTCCCTGCGACTTCAGTGGACCATTCTGCTGATTGCATCGTTAGTACTGGGGATCATTCTCCAGCTGTTCCACCTTCCTGCGGCCTTGCTGCTTGGTCCGATGATCGTCGGTACCGTTATGGGCTTGTGCGGCGCTACCGTTCGCATCGATAAACGTTTCTTTGTGCTGGCACAGGCAGTGCTTGGCTGTATGATCGGCCAAAGCTTATCGCCAGGGATTCTCACGCCGCTAATCCAGGATTGGCCGGTGGTGCTGGCGGTGCTGGTGTTGACGTTAGCGGCCAGCGGCCTGTCGGGTTTTCTGCTGGTGCGCTTCAGTAATTTGCCGGGACCCACCGGCGCGTGGGGATCGTCGCCCGGCGGCGCCTCGGCGATGGTGGCGATGGCCGGTGATTTCGGTGCGGATGTGCGGCTGGTCGCGTTTATGCAGTATTTGCGCGTGCTGTTTGTCGCAACGGCTGCGGCGGTGGTGGCGCGCATTGGCCTCGACTCCAGCGGTGGCGCGGCGGATCTGGTGTGGTTTCCCACACTGCAAAGCAGCTTCCTGTTAACGCTGATGGTGATGTTTGCCGGTGCCTGGCTCGGGCAACGGTTACGCATTCCTTCGGGTGCATTACTGCTACCGGCGCTGATTGGCGCGGTGCTACACGGCACCGATGTGGCGACCTTGCAGGTGCCGGAATGGCTGCTGGCGCTGGCCTATGCGCTGATTGGCTGGAGCGTAGGATTGCGTTTTACCCGCCCGATCTTCCTGCTGGCGCTGCGCACCTTGCCACAAATGCTGGTGTCGATATTTGGCTTGATGCTGTTGTGCGGGGGATTAGCCTGGATGCTGACGCGCGTGCTGCATGTTGATCTGATGACCGCATATCTGGCAACCAGCCCGGGTGGGCTGGATACCGTCGCGATAATCGCTGCCGGCAGCCGGGTCGATATCGCTTTTGTCATGGCGCTACAGACACTGCGTCTGTTCACCATCTTGCTAACCGGCCCGGCGCTGGCGCGTTTTATTTCACGCTATGCGCACCCGCGAGCGAGCTGAAAACGCCACCGCATCAATAATGAACACGGCGAGTGCTAGCCAGATGAAGCCGAAGGTCACCATCTTGTCGGGTGTCAGGCTCTCGCCGTAGAAGATCACCGCCAGCAGGAACATCAGCGTCGGGCCAAGATACTGGAAGAAACCCACGGTCGATAAGCGCAGACGCGCGCAGGCTGCCGCAAACAGCATCAGCGGAATGGTGGTAATGATTCCCGCGGCGATCAGCTTGAGATTGAGGCTCATGGCGTTAGCACTGAGATGGCTGGTGGCACTGTCGGCGAAGCCAAACAGATAAATTGCCGCCAGCGGAAACAGCCACAGCGTCTCGATCAGCATGCCGCTCTGCGCATCCACCTGAATCTTTTTGCGTACCAAGCCGTACAAGGCAAAGCTAAATGCCAGGCCAAGACCGATAATCGGCAGCGAGCCGAATTGCCACAGCTGCACCAACACGCCGGTTGTCGCCAGCAACACCGCCAGCCACTGCAAGCGACGGAAGCGCTCGCGCAGAAACAGCATGCCAAACACTACGTTAATCAGCGGGTTGATAAAGTATCCAAGACTCGCCTCCAGCATATGCTGATTGTTTACCGCCCAGATAAATAGCAGCCAGTTGCCGCCAATGGTTACAGCGGTCAGCGCCAGTAGCAGCACTTTTTTCGGCTGAGCCAGCACGCTGCGCACCTGCGTCCAGCTGCGGCTTAGGGTGATCAGCATCAGCATAAACAGCGCTGACCAAATCACGCGATGCGTCATGATTTCGGTGGCAGGAACTTCTTTAACCAGCTTGAAGTAAGCCGGCGCGATGCCCCAAATGAAGTAAGCGCCAAGCGCATAGCCAATACCCTGGCGAGTTTGTTGCGTATCCATCATCACATCCAAAAGGTGGCAATCAGCCAATCATATAAGTCGCGGTAGCGGTAGCGATGTAATCGCCTTGCTGGTTATGTAACTCCACGCGCGCTACGGCGACTTTATTGCCGCCGCGCAGCAGGCTGCTGGTGGCGATAAAGCGCTCACCGCGGCCGGGACGCAGATAATCCACCCGCATATCAATGGTGCCCATGCGTGAAAGGCGCTGGCGCAGCTCTTCTTCGGTAATACTCTCCTGGCGCGTCAGTGCATAGCTGACGCACACCAGCCCGGCGGCTACATCCAGCACCGAGGCAATCACGCCGCCGTGCAAAATTTGCTGCGCCGCATTGCCCACCAGCATGGTTTTATTGGCAAAGCCCAGTTCGGCATAATCCGCTTCCAGTCGATCCAGCTCTAATCCGAGCGCCTGATTGAAGGGCATGTGATAAACAAAAATTTCGCCAATCAGACGGCGCGCTTCCTGCTGTGTCAGCAACGGGGATGACATAATTTCTGCCTTAAAATGTTAACGAGTTGTGTATATTATGCCGCGTTCGAGCCGCTTTCCAGTTTCGGAAATCGGCGCTGATCAACCGCTGAATTTGCGTGTAGAATGGCCTGCTTTTTGAACCGTCCTTTGACGATTACGACACGCAGTTCTCTGGAGAATTCTATGCGTAAGCATTACGCCTTGCTGGCAGCGGCACTGATCCTTCCTGCCCTGGCGCAGGCCGACGAAGCCACGATAAAAGAGGTTCATGATGCACCGGCAGTGAGGGGCAGCATTATCGCTAACCTGCTGGAGAAACACGATAACCCGTTCGTGCTTTATCCTTACGAAAATAACTACCTGCTTTATACCTACACCACAGATATGAACAAAGAGGCGATCTCTTCGTACAACTGGGCAGACAAAGCGAAAAATGATGAAGTAAAATTCCAGCTCAGCCTGGCATTTCCGCTGTGGCGCGGCATTTTAGGCGATAACTCAGTGCTGGCCGCATCCTATACTCAGCGGTCGTGGTGGCAGCTCTCAAACCGTGGCGCTTCATCGCCGTTCCGTGAAACCGATTATGAGCCGCAGATTTTCCTCGGCTGGGCGACCGATTACACCTTCGCCGGCTGGACGTTACGCGATGTGGAAACCGGCCTTGTCCATCAGTCGAACGGTCGCAGCGAACCGACCTCACGCAGCTGGAACCGTGTGTATGCCCGCTTAATGGCAGAAAACGGCAACCTTCTCGCGGAGATCAAACCCTGGTATCGTCTGCCAGAAAGTGAAAGCAATGACGATAACCCGGACATCACCAAATACATGGGTTACTACCGCGCTAAGCTTGGCTACATGATGGGCGACAGCATTTTCAGCGTGGAAGGTAACTACAACTGGAACAGCGGCTTTGGCGGTGCAACCTTCGCCTGGAGCTACCCAATCTCTGAACACGTGCGCTTTTACACGCAGGTCTTCAGCGGTTATGGTGAATCTTTGATCGACTATAACCATCGCCAGACGCGTTTCGGCGTGGGCGTAACGCTCAACGATCTGTTCTAACCCGCAAAAAATACAGGATTACCGTGGCAACATCGGCAGTGCTCAATCAGGAAATGCTGGCGCAGCAGGTATTACAAGATACCTTCGGCTATCAGCAGTTCCGTCCCGGTCAGCAAAACATCATTGAAACTGCGCTTGCAGGGCGTGATTGTCTGGTAGTGATGCCAACCGGCGGCGGCAAATCGCTGTGCTATCAAATCCCGGCGCTGGTGCGTGAAGGGCTGACGCTGGTGGTTTCACCGCTGATTTCACTGATGAAAGATCAGGTTGATCAGCTGCTGGCCAACGGCGTCGCTGCGGCGTGCCTTAACTCGACGCAGACGCGTGAGCAGCAACAGCAGGTGTTTGCGGATTGCCGCAGCGGCAAGCTGAAGTTGCTGTATATCGCGCCTGAACGCCTGATGATGGACAACTTCCTCGACAGCCTGCACCAGTGGAATCCGGTGATGCTGGCGGTGGATGAAGCGCACTGTATTTCGCAATGGGGCCACGATTTCCGTCCGGAATATGGCTCGATCGGCCAGCTGCGTCAGCACTTCCCGCATCTGCCGGTAATGGCGTTAACCGCCACCGCCGATGAAACCACGCGTAACGATATCGCCCATCTGCTGCAGATGGACGATCCGCTGATTCAAATCAGCAGCTTTGACCGTCCGAATATTCGCTACACGCTGGTGGAGAAATTCAAACCCACCGAACAGTTACTGCGTTATGTGCAGGATCAGCGCGGCAAAAGCGGCATTATTTACTGTAACAGCCGTGCCAAAGTGGAAGACACTGCCGCGCGGCTGCAAAGTCGCGGCTTGAGTGTTGGCGCCTATCACGCCGGCATCGATAGCGCGCAACGCGCCAGCGTGCAGGAAGCGTTTCAGCGTGATGACTTGCAAATTGTGGTCGCCACCGTGGCGTTCGGTATGGGCATTAACAAACCCAACGTGCGTTTTGTGGTGCACTTCGATATCCCGCGCAACATCGAATCCTATTATCAGGAAACCGGCCGCGCCGGACGAGATGGCCTGCCTGCCGAAGCGATGATGCTCTACGATCCGGCGGATATGGCGTGGCTGCGTAAATGTCTGGAAGAGAAAGTGCCCGGCCCGCTGCAGGATATTGAACGCCACAAGCTCAACGCGATGGGTGCATTTGCGGAAGCGCAAACCTGCCGTCGTCTGGTGCTGCTGAACTATTTCGGCGAAGGTCGCCAGCAGCAGTGCGACAACTGCGATATCTGCCTCGATCCGCCACGTCGCTACGACGGCTTGCTGGAAGCGCAAAAGGCGCTGTCGAGCATCTATCGTACCGGTCAGCGCTTTGGGATGGGCTATATTGTTGAAGTTTTGCGCGGTGCCAGTAATCAGCGTATCCGCGACAACGGCCACGATAAATTGCCAGTGTACGGTTTAGGCCGCGAACACAGCCATGAACACTGGATCAGCGTGCTGCGTCAGTTAATCCATCTCGGCATGGTGACGCAAAACATCGCCATGCACTCGGCATTGCAGTTGACCGAAGCGGCGCGTCCGGTGCTGCGTGCCGAGGTACCGCTGATGCTGGCAGTGCCGCGCATCGTTACGGTGAAAACACGTGGCAGCAGCTCGCCGAAAGTGCACAGCGGCAATTACGATCGTCAACTGTTTGCCAAGCTGCGTAAGCTGCGCAAAGCCATTGCCGACGAAGAGAACATTCCGCCTTACGTGGTATTTAACGATGCCACGCTGATTGAAATGGCAGAACAAATGCCGATTAGCGCGTCAGAAATGCTCAGCGTGAACGGCGTCGGTCATCGCAAACTGGAACGTTTTGGTAAGCCGTTCCTGGTGATGATCAAAGAACATGTTGATGAAGGTTAAAGGAAAAAATTCATGCTGATGTTATTCGCTACCGTCGCGCTGGTGCATCTGGTTGCGCTGATGAGTCCTGGCCCGGACTTCTTCTTTGTGTCGCAAACGGCCGCGAGCCGATCGCGTAAAGAGGCGATGATGGGTGTACTGGGCATTACGTTAGGCATTGTGATTTGGGCTGGCGTCGCGCTGATGGGCCTGCATCTGATCCTCGAAAAAATGGCCTGGCTGCATGAGATTATTATGGTTGGTGGCGGATTATATCTGCTGTGGATGGGCTGGCAGCTGATGTGCTCGGCGCGTCAGCGTCATAAGCAGCCGCAAACGGAAGCGCCAGTGGTTGAGCTGCCGAAACGCGGCATGAGCTTCCTGAAAGGTTTCCTCACTAATTTGTCGAACCCTAAAGCGATCATCTACTTCGGTAGCGTGTTCTCGCTGTTCGTCGGCAACGACGTGGGCGCTATGGAGCGCTGGGGCTTATTCCTGCTGATTATTGGTGAGACGTTCGCGTGGTTCACGCTGGTGGCGGCGATTTTCGCCATGCCGTGGATGCGTGATAAGTATCAGCGGATGGCGAAGTGGGTGGATGGCATGGCGGGCGTGTTATTTGCCGGGTTTGGCATTCATTTGATCATTTCGCGATAAAGCCTGGTTTACTTGCCATTTCGGCACCGGGCAGTGCTCGCCCTCCTCACGTACTACGTGTACGCTCCGGGGTCTGCGCGCTGGCCGGCACCGAACTGGCTGCGCCACCGACGGCTTTGAGATCGGTGGCGATTTCCTCTAAGCCATTTTGCGGGCGCTGGCTAACAGCGCGCCTACCGCCATAAATAATCCACCAAAGGTACGGTTCAGCAGCTTCATCTGCTTCGGTCCTTTAATCCAACCGGCGATGCGTGTAGCCAGCGTGGCGTAACCAATCATCACGATGATATCGACCACGATGGTGGTGACGCCAAGTACCAAATACTGCATGAGCTGCGGCTGGTGCGGCTGAATAAACTGCGGGAACAGCGCGGCGAGAAACACGATGCTTTTCGGGTTGGTGAGATTCACCAGCACCGCACGCTTAAACAGGCGACGACGCGGCATCGCTTTGGCTACGGCATCAAGATCGATACCGCCCGCGGAACGCCATTGCTGAATCCCTAGCCACACCAGATAGGCTGCACCGGCCCACTTCAGCACTTCAAAGGCCAGCAGCGATTGGGAAAACAGCGCGCCCAAACCGGCGCCGACCAGCACGATATGAATGGCCAGGCCCAGCTGCAAACCGGTAATCGATGCCACCGCGCCGCGATAGCCGTGGCTGATGCCGGTGCTCATGGTGTTAATCGCGCCGGAACCGGGCGAAAGGCTAAGGATGGTTGTGGTCAGCAGGTAGGTTAACCACCATTCAATGGTCATGTGTGACATTCCCTGAAGTTAGCGAAGTGTGACACAATACGACAGAAAATCGCGGCACGCTACGCAGCACATGCGTGCCAATCATGTTTTTTTCAGGGGGACGGATGCAGCATCATAAACAGAGTTGGCTCGGGCGTGAGCGAGGCTTTTCGGCCTTTGCCACCGGTCCGCTGCTCGACTTCTGGCGTCGCCGTGAAGAGTGTGAATTCACCGGCGTCGGCAACCTGAAGATCCGCTACGTCCGTTTCACCTCACCGCAACATCGCCGTGTCATTCTGGTCGTGCCTGGCCGCATTGAAAGCTATATCAAGTATCCCGAACTGGCTTATGACCTTTTCCATTGCGGCTACGATGTGGTGATTCTCGATCATCGTGGTCAGGGACGATCCGAACGTCTGCTCGAAGATTCGCATCGCGGTCATGTGGTGGAATTTAGCGACTATGTTGACGATCTGGAAACACTGTATCTGAAAGAGATCATCAGCTCACATTATCAGCAGCGCTACGTGTTGGCCCACTCGATGGGCGGGGCGATTTTGGCACTGTTTCTGGCGCGTCAGCCGCAGGCGTTTCACGCCGCGGTATTTTCCGCACCGATGTTTGGTATTGTGCTGCCGCTGCCAGACTGGATGGCGCACCGCATTCTCGACTGGACAGAAAAACTGCCTGCGCTGCGTGAAGGTTACGCGCTGGGCACCGGCCGCTGGCGCGCGAATCCTTTTGGCATTAATCGCCTGACGCATAGTCGCGAACGCTATCGCCGCAACCTGCGTTTCTACGCCGATGACCCGGCCATTCGCGTGGGTGGACCGACCTATCATTGGGTGCGTGAAGGCGTACAGGCCGGGCGCAACATTTTTAGTCAGATAGCGAACATCACCACACCAACCTTGCTGCTGCAGGCCAGCGAAGATGATGTGGTAGATAACCGCTCACAGGATCTCTTTTGTACGGCGATGGCCGAAGCGGGGCATCCCTGCGCGGGCAACGCGCCGTATGTGATAACAGGAGCGCGTCATGAGATCTTGTTCGAAAAAGACGCGATGCGCGCCGAAGCGCTGAACGCAGTGGTGGATTTCTTCGAGCATCACGCTTAATCAATTTTATTTTCCGATATCAACACCCGAGGTTTACATGTATCACATCGTCGCATCCGACCTGGATGGCACGCTGCTCTCTCCGGAACACCGTTTAACCCCGTTCGCGCGTACTACGCTGCAGGAGCTGGTGGCGCGTGACATTCACTTTGTTTTTGCCACCGGCCGTCACTATATCGACGTCGGGCAGATGCGCGATAAGCTCGCCATTCCGGCTTACATGATCACGTCCAACGGCGCGCGCGTACACAACGCTGCTGGCGAACTGGTGTTCAGCCACAACCTTGATGCCGATATCGCCAGCGATCTGTATGGCCTGCAATATCATGATGAACACATCCTGACGCACGTCTATCGCGATGACGAATGGTTCATGAGCCGTCATCGTCCGGATGAACAGGACTATTTCCGCGAATCTGACTTCAACTATCAGGTTTACCAGCCAGGGATGCTGCCGACCGATGGTATCAGTAAAGTGTTCTTCACCTGTGAAGATCCGCAGCGTTTGATTCCGCTGGAACAGGCGATTGAAGCGCGCTGGGGCGATCGTGTGAATGTCAGCTTCTCACTGCCGACCTGTCTGGAAGTGATGGCGGGCGGCGTTTCGAAAGGTCATGCGCTGGAAGCTGTGTCTAAGCAGCTGGGTCACTCGCTGAAAGAGTGCATCGCCTTCGGCGACGGCATGAATGATGTGGAGATGCTGAGCATGTCAGGCAAAGGCTGCATCATGCGTAATGGCCAGCAGCGTCTGAAAGACACCTTGCCAACGCTGGAAGTGATTGGTAGCAATGCGGAAGATGCGGTGCCGCATACGCTGCGCAAGCTGTTCCTCGCATAAAAAAATGGGCCGGCGATCACCGGCCCATACTCGTTATGCCATCTGTTTTTTGTGCTTATGCTCGCTCACCATGGTGAGCAGCAGCAGAATCACCGCCAGCACCGATCCGCCAATCATCACGATGAAGCCGCCATCCCAGCCGAAGTAATCGACGGTGTAGCCGACAATCGCACTCGCCGCCACCGATCCGCCAAGATTGCCAAACAGTCCGGTAAAGCCCGCCGCGGTTCCCGCCGCTTTTTTCGGTGCCAGCTCCAGCGCGTGCAGGCCAATCAACATCACCGGCCCGTAAATCAGGAAGCCGATCACAATCATGCACAGCATATCGATGCCGGGATTGCCCGGCGGGTTGAGCCAATAGACTACGGTGGCGATGGTCACCAGCGTCATAAAGAACACGCCAGTAGCGCCACGGTTGCCTCGGAACACTTTGTCGGACATCCAGCCGCACAGCAGCGTGCCGGGGATGCCGGCATATTCGTAGAAGAAGTAGGCCCAGGAGGATTTATCCAGCGTGAAGTGCTTCACCTCTTTCAGGTAGGTGGGCGACCAGTCGAGAATGCCGTAGCGCAGCAGGTAAACAAACACGTTGGCCAGCGCGATGTACCACAGCAGCTTATTAGGCAGAATGTACTGCATGAAAATCTGCTTCGCCGTCAGCTCCTGCTCGTGGTTCTCGTTGTAATCCGGCGGATAATCGTTCTTCCAGGCTTCAATCGGCGGTAATCCGCAGGATTGCGGCGTATCACGCATCAGGGCGAAAGCAAAGATCGCGATGATGATGGCGCCAAACGCCGGCATATACAGCGCTGCTTTCCAGTCGTTGAACCACGCCATACCGAGCAGGAACAGCAACGGTGGAATGCCGCCGCCGACGTTATGCGCGCAGTTCCACACCGAGACAATGCCGCCGCGCTCCTTCTGCGACCACCAGTGCACCATGGTGCGTCCGCAAGGCGGCCAACCCATGCCCTGGAACCAGCCGCACAGGAACAGCAGCACGAACATCACCATGATGCTCGATGTCGCCCACGGCACGAAGCCCATAAACAACATCACCGCCGCAGCGAGGATCAATCCGGCGGGCAAAAATACGCGTGGATTCGAGCGGTCCGACACTGAACCCATAATGAATTTCGAAAAGCCATACGCGATGGAAATACCCGACAACGCAAAACCGAGATCGCCGCGCGAAAAACCCTGCTCAACCAGATACGGCATGGCTAACGCAAAGTTCTTGCGCACCAAATAGTAAGCCGCATAACCGAAGAAAATTCCCAGGAAAATTTGCCAGCGCAGACGACGATAGAGCGGATCGACACGATCATCTGCCACCTGGGGCCGATGCGGTGCAGGTTTGAAGATACTCAACATGAGTGTGGCCCTCCAGGGCGCGATATAGTTATGAGTTCCCAGCAGGTTGGGGCAATTACGGCAACGTTATAAACGGAAAGGTGATATTTCCATTTCGCGCAAAGAATAGTGATGGTCACGCACGGTTACTGTGATATGTGACACATTTGTTACAGTTTGATGACGGTAAAGAGCGATAAAAACCAGGAAATGTTGTATTTCGCGCATTTTAGGGTGGTTAAAAAGCGAAGCGATGAGCATTAATTGACGCTATTTTGCGCTGTTGTAAACCAGATAGTTCAGATCGATAGCGACAGTTTGTTTACACTAGCGCCACTGTTCATTTTGGGATCGTTACCGTGCTGTTACTGATCGTTACCACCATTCTGTGGGCTTTTTCCTTCAGTTTAATCGGGGAATATTTGGCTGGGCAGGTGGACTCCTGGTTCTCCGTGCTGATGCGCTTAGCGCTCGCCGCTATCGTCTTTCTGCCATTCCTGCGCTGGCGTGGCTATCGTGCCTCGACCATCCTGCTGTATATGCTGGTGGGCATGCTGCAACTCGGCATCATGTATCTGCTGAGCTTTGAGGCTTACCTGTATCTGAGCGTTACGGAGTTTCTGCTGTTCACCGTCATGACGCCGCTGTATGTCACGCTGATTTACGATTTGCTCAGCCGACGTCCGCTGCGTATCGGCTATGCCTTCAGCGCTATGTTGGCAGTGATTGGCGCGGCGATTATTCGTTACGACAAAGTCAGCGATCATTTCTGGTTTGGCTTACTGTTGGTGCAGGCGGCGAATATCTGTTTTGCCATTGGTATGGTGGGCTACAAACGTCTGCAGGAAACCCGCCCAATGCCGCAGCACACCGCGTTTTCATGGTTCTATCTCGGTGCGGTGATCATTGCGGTCATTGCCTGGAGCCTGTGGGGCAATCCCAACAAACTGCCTACTACGTCGCTGCAGTGGGGCATTCTGGTGTGGTTGGGGGTTGCGGCTTCAGGTTTGGGCTACTTCATGTGGAACTACGGCGCAACGCAGGTGGATGCGGGCACCTTGGGCATTATGAACAATATGCATGTGCCGGCGGGTTTACTGGTGAACCTGGCGATTTGGCAGGAAACACCGCATTGGCCGAGTTTTATCGCCGGTGCTGCCGTAATCTTCGCCTCGCTTTATGTGCATAAACGCTGGGTGTTGGGCAAGAAAAGCGGCGCCTAATTTAAAAGGGAAGGGATAGCGCGGCAGAGGAGCAAAGCATCCGAGCCATGGACAAAAACGCCGGGAGCGTTTTTGCACAATGCGAAGCGTTGGCCGCTTGCGGCCGAACCCCATGGATGGGGTGAGTACTCGCGAGGCTGATCCACAGGGAAGTGGTTTCCCTTTGCGATCTGCCGCGCTATCCCTGACCCGGCTAGAACCATGAAGCGATTAAGCCTTCTTAACCGGTCCCGGACGATGGATCATCGTCAAACCTTTCAGGAAATTACGCAGAATCTGGTCGCCGCATTCGCGGAAGTTCTTGTGCTCCGGGTTGCGGAAAATTGCGCCCACCTCAGCCTGCGAAATCTTAAAGTTCGCTTTCAGCAACACATCCGGAATATCGGTGGTCTTCAACGCAAAGGCGATACGCAGCTTCTTCATGAAAATATTATTATTCATGCGGCGCTCAATCGACGGTGCGGGTGCATCTTCACTCTTACCGCGACGATAAAAAATCAGACCGTTGAGGAAGTACCCCATTAACACATCCGGCAGCTTGCGAAACGCGGCATCGTCATCCTTCTTCATCCACGCCTGCACATCTTCCAGCGGCACTTCACTTCCCGCTAAGGCAAAAATCTCCACCACTTTGCTATCGCTCAAATCAAGCATATAGCGCACGCTGCGCAGAACATCGTTACTCATCATGGTGAAACTCTCTTGGTCGCGGGTTGAGGCGGCGCATTATAGAGCAGGCGGGGCAGGGATAACAGCGCGGGCGACTTTCGCCGCCCAATAGCATCAGGAAGAGGTGATCTGCAATGCGCCAGGACGTGCGGCATCGCGCACGAACGGCAGATGTTCACAGGCGTGTTGGCGGGCAAAACGTACGAAAGCTTCCAACACCGGCTGACGCTGCTCACCTTCGCGGACCGCGGCATACAGGCGGCTCCACAGCCCATCGCCCAGCGTCTTGGTGACCACCAAACCCTGCTGCTCAAAATTCTCTACCACCCAATGCGGTAGCGCGGCGATGCCCATGCCTGCCGACACCATCTGAATCAGCAACAGCGTATTATCTACGCTCTTCAAGGCTGGACTCACGCCCGCCGGCTGCAGGAAATGTCGCCACACATCCAAACGCTGGCGCTGCACCGGATAAATCATCAGCACCTCTTCAGCCATATCTTCCGGGGAAATATGATCAAGCTGCGCCAAAGGATGATCCGGCGCCATCACTAAACGCACTTCAAAATCGAACATCGGTGAATAGAACAACCCGCTGCGCGGCAAAATGTCGGAGGTCAACACCACATCCAGCTCGCCCTGCTGCAACGCCGGTTGGGGGTCAAAAGTCACGCCAGATTTGAAATCCATCACCACCTGCGGCCAGCTCTGACGAAAATTATTCAGCGCAGGCGTCAGCCACTGAATGCAGCTGTGACACTCGATGGCGATACGCAATGTGGTCTGATGCGGCTCATGGCACGCCTGCAAGGCTTGCTGAATCTGCGGCAAAACCTGCTCGGCCAGCTGCAACAAAATCTCTCCCTGCGGCGTAAAACGCAGCGGCTGGCTTTTACGCACAAACAGACGGAATCCCAGCCGCTGTTCCAGATCGCTGAACTGGTGGGACAACGCCGATTGCGTCTGATGAAGCTGTGAGGCGGCGGCGGCTAACGAGCCGGTATTCCGTAACGCCTGCAGCGTCCGCAGGTGTTTGAGTTCGATCATGAGAATCCTTCACATCGAGATTGAACAAATTGCGCTTGAGGAACATACAGTACCCGCAGATTATGGCGGTGTAAACATCTGGACGGCTAAACATCTCAAGCAAGCGTCGCGGCCACTTTACCTTTGTCCAGCCATACAGCTCAGCGAATGACCTCTTCTTTCGCTGGATGAACGTAAATCGGTTGTACCTAAAAGAATATCTGGAGAACAGCAAATGACCATTCTCAACCATACACTCGGTTTCCCGCGCGTCGGTCTGCGTCGTGAACTGAAAAAAGCCCAGGAAAGCTATTGGGCAGGTAAAAGCTCACAGGAAGAGCTGCTGGCCGTGGGTCGCGAACTGCGTGCTCGTCACTGGCAACAGCAGCAAGACGCGGGAGTGGATCTGCTGCCGGTTGGCGATTTCGCCTGGTACGATCATGTTCTGACCACCAGCCTGATGCTGGGTAACGTGCCAGCACGCCATCAAAACCATGATGGATCCGTCGATCTCGATACGCTCTTCCGCCTTGGCCGTGGCCGTGCACCTAGCGGTGAACCCGCTGCGGCGGCGGAAATGACCAAATGGTTTAACACCAATTATCACTACATGGTGCCGGAATTCACCCTCGGCCAGCGGTTCAAACTGACCTGGACCCAGCTGCTGGATGAGGTTGATGAAGCGTTGGCGCTCGGCCACAAGGTTAAACCGGTGCTGCTCGGCCCGGTAACCTATCTGTGGCTAGGTAAAGTGAAGGGCGAGCAGTTTGATCGTCTGTCACTGCTGAAAGATATTCTGCCCGTTTACCAACAGGTATTGGCTGAACTGAATAAACGCGATATCGCATGGGTACAGATAGATGAGCCAGCACTGGCGCTGGAGCTGCCAGCAACGTGGCGCGATGCCTTCAAACCGGCTTACGAGGCGCTGCAAGGTGAAAGCAAACTGCTGCTGACGACCTACTTCGACAGCATTAGCCAGAACCTTGACGTGATTAAAGCGCTGCCGGTGCAAGGTCTGCACGTCGACCTGGTTCACGGTAAAGATGATATCCAGCAGCTGAACCAGCAAATCCCGGAAGATTGGCTGCTTTCGGTGGGTGTTATCAACGGTCGCAACGTCTGGCGTGCGGATCTCAGCAGCTGGTTTGAACGCCTGCAGCCGTTGGTTGGCCAGCGTAAACAGCTGTGGATTGGTTCATCCTGCTCACTGCTGCATAGCCCAATCGATCTGAGCGTGGAAACGCGGCTGGATGAAGAGGTGAAAAGCTGGTTCGCCTTTGCGCTGCAGAAATGCACTGAGCTGTCGCTGTTAAGCAAGGCGCTAAATAACCATGATGCTGCTTCACTGGTGGAGTGGAGCGCGCCAATTCGTGCGCGTGCCAACTCAACACGCGTTCACAATCCGGTGGTCGGCGAGCGTCTGGCGAGAATCCAGGCCAAAGACATCGAGCGCGCCAGCAACTATACCGAGCGTGCGAAGGCGCAGCGTAACCGCTTTAATCTGCCGGCGTGGCCAACCACTACGATTGGTTCATTCCCGCAGACGACGGAAATTCGCGGCCTGCGCCTCGACTTCAAAAAAGGCAACATTGATGGCGGCAACTATCGCACCGGTATAGCTGAACATATCAAACAGGCTATCGTTGAGCAGGAACGGTTGGGGCTGGACGTGCTGGTGCACGGTGAAGCTGAACGTAACGACATGGTGGAATACTTTGGCGAAAATCTCGACGGCTTCGTATTCACCCAGAATGGCTGGGTGCAGAGCTACGGTTCTCGCTGCGTAAAACCGCCGGTTATCATCGGCGACGTCAGCCGTCCTGCCGCGATCACCGTTGAGTGGGCCAAATACGCGCAATCACTGACCGACAAACCGGTTAAAGGCATGTTGACCGGTCCGGTAACCATTCTCTGCTGGTCGTTCCCACGTGAAGATGTGAGCCGTGAAACCATTGCGAAACAGATTGCGCTGGCGCTGCGTGACGAAGTGGCAGACCTGGAAAAAGCCGGCATTGGTATCATTCAGATTGATGAACCCGCGCTGCGCGAAGGTCTGCCGCTGCATCAGTCCGATTGGGCGGCGTATCTGACATGGGCCGTTGATGCTTTCCGTCTGAATGCCGCGGTGGCGCAAGACGACACGCAAATTCACACTCATATGTGTTACTGCGAGTTCAATGACATCATGGATTCCATTGCCGCACTGGATGCCGACGTCATCACCATCGAAACCTCACGTTCCGATATGGATCTGCTGGATACGTTTAAAGAGTTCGACTATCCCAATGAGATTGGTCCGGGCGTTTACGATATCCACTCACCGAACGTACCGAGCGTGGAGTGGATGGAAGCGTTGCTGCGCAAAGCGGCGCAAAGCATCCCGGAAGAACGTCTGTGGGTTAACCCGGATTGTGGCCTGAAAACGCGTGGCTGGACGGAAACCCGTCAGGCACTGGCAAACATGGTCAAAGCGGCGCAGAACCTGCGGGGTGAAACGGCTTAGTAGCCGCAAATGAGATTGGGGCGCATACGCGCCCCTTTTTATTACGCGTTCGGTGCCACGCCATACTGCGCGAGCCACGCCAGCATACGTTGCCAGCCATCTTTGGCGGAATCGGCGTGATAGCTCGCACGGTAATCCGCGTTGAAAGCGTGGCCGGCATCCGGATACACCACGATCTCCGCTTTGGCATTGGCGGCATGCAGCGCCTGACGCATCTTATCAATGCTCTCCAGTGGAATGCTGTCATCCTGACCGCCATAAAGGCCCAGCACGGGCGCATTCAGGTCCACCGCAATATCGATCGGATGTTTCTGCTGCTTCAGCGTCTTCTCACCCTCTAAGCGGCCATACCACGCCACAGCGGCTCGCACTTGAGGATTGTGCGCGGCAAACAGCCAGCTAATGCGTCCGCCCCAGCAGAAGCCGGTAATTGCCAGGCGACGCGCATCGCCACCATGACTTGCCGCCCAGTTAGCCACATGATCGAGGTCGGACAGTACCTGCGTATCCGGAACCTTGCTCACCAACTCTTTAAACAGCGTGGGAATGTCGTTGTAATCGTTGGGATCGCCTTCGCGGAAATAGAGCTCAGGGGCGATCGCCAGATAGCCTTCCAGCGCCAAACGCCGGCAAACATCGCGGATATGCTCATGCACACCGAAAATCTCCTGCACGACTAACACCACAGGCAATGTGCCTTGATACTCTTTTGGCCGGGCATAGTAGGCGGGTAAATTTTCGCCCTGGCTTGGAACCGAGGTCTCGCCAGCATGAATCGCGTCGCTGGCGGTAATAATCGTGCTGCTTGCGGTGGGCTGAACGGCCGGTGCAAAGCCGCCGGGTGCCGTTTTTTGTGCCATATTGTCTTCGGTTTTCATGGTTCTCTCCGTGCTAGCAAATGCGCAATCACGTAACTATAGCCTGGCTGGTCAAGCAAGGCTGACGTAGGGTGCAGAGGGATTTTTTTCACGTGTGCTGCTTCTCTATTAACATTGCCATCAGTACTTACACAGCACCGCTTGTAGCAATTCAGAATTGCAGCGCACTAATGTGTGATGTAAATCACAAAATATTTTTATGATAATGTAAGTTTCATTATTGATAGTGAAATTAGTCACATAATTATGTTGCCTGCTCACGTAGAGTGGCGCGCACATCCCCTATTTATCAGGAGTCTGATATGGCCCAGTCTGACGTTTTCCATCTTGGCATCACCAAAGCTTCCCTAAAAGGAGCCACGCTGGCCATCGTTCCCGGCGATCCTGAGCGCGTGAAGAAAATCGCCGCGCTGATGGATAATCCACAGCATCTGGCTTCGCATCGTGAATTCACCACCTATCTGGCGGAAGTTGATGGTAAACCGGTGGTGGTGTGTTCAACCGGTATCGGCGGACCTTCAACCTCGATTGCGGTAGAAGAGCTGGCGCAACTCGGTGTGCGCACCTTCCTGCGCGTTGGCACCACCGGCGCCATTCAGCCGCATATTAATGTGGGTGATGTGCTGGTCACCACGGCGTCTGTCCGCCTTGACGGTGCCAGCCTGCACTTCGCACCGATGGAGTTCCCAGCCGTGGCTGATTTCACCTGCACCACCGCGCTGGTTGCCGCAGCGGAAGCCTGCGGTGCCAAAACGCACATTGGCATTACCGCGTCCTCTGACACCTTCTATCCTGGGCAGGAACGCTATGACACCTTCTCTGGTCGCGTGGTGAAGCGCTTCCAGGGCTCAATGGATGAGTGGCAGCAAATGGGCGTCCTTAACTATGAGATGGAATCCGCTACACTGTTAACCATGTGCGCCAGTCAGGGACTGCGTGCCGGCATGGTGGCTGGCGTCATCGTGAACCGTACGCAAAAAGAGATTCCGGATGCGGTGACCATGAAGCAGACCGAAAGTGATGCGGTGAAAATTGTGGTAGAAGCCGCGCGTCGCTTAATTTAGTGCGCCATTCAAGGGATGAATTCGAGACCAGGCTTATAGGGAGCTCAGCAATTGCCTGATTAGAATGCGCGCAATTTCAGCAGCTACTGAGAAATTTCTTATGCGCAAAATGGTTTCTGTCTCACGTCCTAATTTCATGAATAATCCCGCTACTGCGCAATCACGCGTTGAGGGCGCAGCAGCGAGATTTCGTCTGGCCATGGCGGCCCATAACTATCCCCTCGCTCGTCAGTGCTGTGAAGAAGTGCTGCGCGTGTTGCCAAATCACATGCAGGTGCTCAGCGATTACGCGTTAACCTTAATGCGCGTGGGCGAACACAAGAAATCCTACAAGATTTATCAGAAGATCTATCAGGCCCCGGCCGCGCAGCGCGCGCAGGCGTCGGAAACCTGGCTGGATGGATTGACCGAAGTCTGCGGTTGGCTTGATAAGCAGGATGAAGTGGCGCGTTACGGCCTCGAATCGCTACAGAAATCCGATGTGATCTTCAGTAAAGGCCAGAAAGTGGCGTATCCCTCAGACGTACCGCCACCGATCAATCGCCATAACCCGACAGAAAACATCATCTCCTTCAGCCTCTACGGTGGCCAGCCACGCTACTGCGAAACGCTGATTAAGAACATCGAAGTGGCGCGCGAGTTCTATCCTGACTGGATATGCCGCATCTATCTTGACGATAGCGTCCCGCAGCACGTGTGGCAGCGTCTGACGCAGCCGAACACCCAGCTGGTGGATATGTCCCAGGAAAAAGCGATCTTCCCCACGCTGTGGCGCTTTTTAGTGATGGACGATCCCAGCGTTAAACGTTACATCGTGCGTGACGCCGATTCATTACTCTCCGAGCGTGAAGTGGTTGCGGTTGAAGCCTGGCTGGACTCCCCATTCTGGTTCCATCACATGCGCGATTACTTCTCGCATACCGAACTGCTGCTAGCGGGTATGTGGGGCGGTTGTCATGGCGTGTTCCACAATGTTGAACAGCAGATGCGTGACTTTATCGCCCAGTACCAAGGCAGCGAACGCTTTACCGACCAGTATTTTCTTAAAGTGGCGTTGTGGCCAACGGTGCGTGAAAGCTTGCTGAGTCACGACGATATTTTTCACTTCCATCAGGCGCAGCCCTGGCCAGCGCATCAACCGATTCGCTGGCAAACCGATAGCTTCCACGTCGGCAGCAACGCCGGTTTTGCTAGCATGGCCGGTAAAGTTGAAAATGCGGAAAACGGTTGCCAGCAGGTTGAGATCACCTACGGCGGCCAAAGCTGGACCTATCCAGCAAAAATCAAGGATGAAACCGAATGGTTACTTCCGATGCCGTTCTTCCTGATTGATGCGTGGAAAGCCGGCGATCTGACCGTAAAAGCCCTGTAAATAAAATCTGGACATTCATACAGTACCCCTCTACCTTTTCCCTCAGCGAGACGACCCGCGGGGGGATTATGGATCAGCAACTTATCATTAGCGGCGCGCTGGCGCTGGCCGGCTTAGGCATTGGCTGGATCATTGCCCAGCTGCGCGCCGGTCATCAGCATGCCAGCTTCACGACCGAGCGTCGTCTGTTGGAAGAGGCGCAGCAGCGCCAACATCAGCAGATCGAACATTTACAACAGCAAATCCAGCACCGTGAGCAGGAGATGCGCCAATTGCACGGCGCGCTCAGCGGTGCGCAGGAACGTTTGCAGCAGCTCGATTACTGGCGCGGCGAGAGCGAACAGCTCAGTCGTGAATTGCGTAATCAGCTGGAAGTTAATAGCGCGCAGGAAGCGGAGTTGCGCGAAGTGACCATCCGTCTTGAAGAGACACGCTACGGCGCTGAAGAGAAACAGCGCCTGCTCACCAACAGCGAACAGCGACTCAGCGCGCAGTTTGAAAATCTGGCCAACCGCATCTTTGAAAACAGCGGGCGGCGCGTCGATGAACAAAATCGTCAAAGCCTGAACAGTCTGATTGGCCCGCTGCGTGAACAGCTGGATGGTTTCCGCCGTCAGGTGACTGACAGCTTTGGGCTGGAAGCGCGTGAACGCCACACGCTGACGCATGAAATTCGTCAGCTGCAGCAGCTCAACGCGCAGATGGCGCAGGAAGCGGTCAATCTCACCAAAGCGCTAAAAGGTGACAATAAAATCCAGGGCAACTGGGGCGAAGTGGTGCTAAGCCGCGTGCTGGAAGCCTCCGGACTGCGTGAAGGTTATGAATACCAAACGCAGGTAAGCGTTCAGCTGGAGCAGCAGGGCAGGATGCAACCGGATGTGATTGTCCGTTTGCCGCAGGGCAAAGATGTGGTGATAGACGCGAAGATGACGTTGGTCGCTTACGAGCGCTATTTCAACGCCGATGATGAAGCCACGCGCGAGCAGGCCATTCAGGAGCACGTCAACGCCATGCGTGGACACATTCGCTTGCTAAGCCGAAAAGATTACCAACAATTGCCCGGTTTACGCTCTCTGGATTATGTGTTGATGTTTATCCCGGTGGAACCGGCATTTCTGCTGGCGATCGATCGTCAGCCAGAGCTGATCAGCGAAGCGCTGCAGCAGAACATCATGCTGGTCAGCCCAACTACGCTGCTGGTGGCGCTGCGCACCATCAACAATCTCTGGCGTTATGAACATCAAAGCCGCAACGCGCAGCGCATCGCCGATCGGGCAACGCGGCTGTATGACAAAATGCGGCTGTTCGTCGATGACATGAGCGGCATCGGCCACAATCTTGATAAGGCGCAGCAAAGCTATCATCAGGCGATGAAAAAGCTGTCTGAAGGACGCGGCAATCTGATTGCGCAAAGTGAAGCTTTCCGCTCGCTTGGTGTGGAGATCAAACGGCCGATCAATCCGCAGTTGGTGGAACAGGCGCAGCCGGAAGAGGCGGATGAAGATTGGGCAGACGATCCCAACGTTGATGAAAGCGTTTCAGATTCAACAACGGACTCGCTGCGCCGCATCAACGAATAGCACGGTGGTCGCGTGCTCGTGTAGCGCGACTCTGATACACTTCGGCAAGAATTGTTTGTGGAACAGGTAAAACCGATGGCAGATGAATCACAGCAGGAAACTACCCATTTTGGCTTCCAGACCGTCGCGAAAAGCGAAAAGGCCGATAAAGTCGCGGACGTGTTTCACTCCGTCGCGGCAAAATATGACCTGATGAACGATTTGATGTCGTTTGGCATCCATCGTGTCTGGAAGCGTTTTACCATTGACAGCAGCGGCGTGCGCCGCGGTCAGCGCGTGTTGGATCTGGCGGGTGGTACCGGCGATCTGACGGCTAAATTCTCTCGTCTGGTGGGCGAAACCGGCCAGGTTGTGTTGGCTGATATCAACAGTTCAATGCTGAAGATGGGCCGCGAAAAGCTGCGTAATCTCGGCGTGTCGGGTAATGTCAGCTATGTTCAGGCGAACGCCGAAGCGCTGCCGTTCCCGGATAACTATTTCGATTGCATCACCATCTCGTTCGGTTTGCGTAACGTCACCGAAAAAGAGAAAGCGCTGGCGTCGATGTTGCGCGTGCTGAAGCCGGGCGGACGCCTGCTGGTGCTGGAATTCTCCAAGCCGCTGCTGGAGCCGCTGAGCAAGGCTTACGACACCTATTCATTCCATATTCTGCCGCGTATTGGCCAGCTGGTGGCGCAAGATGCTGAAAGCTATCGTTATCTGGCAGAGTCGATTCGTATGCATCCCGATCAGGAAACCCTGAAAGCGATGATGAATGATGCCGGCTTTGAAAATACCACCTACTTCAATATGACTGGCGGTATTGTCGCGCTGCATCGCGGATTTAAATTCTAATCCATCATGACTTTAACTCCTCTCATCACCGGCGGTCTTGAGACCGCCCTGAACCGTGTTCTCTATCGCGATCGCAGCCTTAAAGCCGCGCGCCAGCGTCTGGCGGGCAAGGTGTTGCTGCTGCGTCTGCAAGAGCTCGATTTTCCTTTAGTGCTGGTGTTTAGCGAATCACAACTTGATGTACTGAGTGATTGGCAGGATAGCAGCGACTGCACGGTGAGTTTGCGTGTCAGCACCTTGCCGAAACTGCGCGATCGCCAGCAGCTCACCAGCTTGATCAGAAGCGGTGAACTGGAGGTGGACGGTGATTTGCAGGTGGTACAGCAATTCTCTGCGCTGATGGATCTCGCCGAGCTTGATCCGGCCGAATATCTCGCGCCGTGGATTGGCGACATCGCCGCGCAAGGGGTAAGCCAGGCCGCACAGCAGGCGCTGAGATTCGTGCAGCAGCAGGTTATGCGCCGCCAGGATTATCTTGGCCAGGCGCTGACGGAAGAGTGGCGCGTCGCGCCGGGTGCTCTGGAACTGGCATGGTTCTGCGAGGAAGTGGAAGCGATGGAACGTTCGCTCAATGCGTTTGAAACGCGTTTGGCACAGCTGGAGGCGAAATGACGCTGGGAGAAATTCGGCGCTTATACTTCATCATCAAGATATTTCTCACTTATGGCCTTGATGAACTGATTCCCCGCATGCGCTTCACGCTGCTGTTACGCCTGTGGCGGCGCTGCATCTTCTGGATCCCTAACCAACACAAAGACGCCTCGCCTGGCGTGCGCATCCGTTTAGCCATGGAGCAGCTTGGTCCGGTGTGGATCAAGTTCGGTCAAATGCTCTCCACGCGACGCGATCTGTTCCCGCCAGCGATTGCCGATGAGCTTGCCGTGCTGCAGGACCGCGTGGCGCCGTTTGATGGCGTCAAAGCTAAGCAGCAGATTGAACAGTCGATTGGCGGCCCGGTGGAAACCTGGTTTGAAGACTTCGACATTAAACCGCTGGCCTCTGCCTCTATTGCACAGGTGCACACCGCCACGTTGAAGTCCAACGGCCGCGCCGTGGTGATCAAAGTGATTCGTCCCGATATCCTGCCGGTGATCAAAGCGGACATGCGGTTGATTTATCGTCTGGCGCGTTGGGTGCCGCGTTTGCTGCCGGATGGACGTCGTCTGCGTCCGCTGGAAGTGGTACGCGATTACGAAAAAACCCTGATTGATGAGCTGAATCTGCTGCGTGAAGCGGCCAACGCCATCCAGCTGCGTCGTAACTTCGACCAAAGCCGCATGCTTTACGTACCCGAAGTGTTCTCTGATTACTGCAGTGAATCAATGATGGTAATGGAGCGCATTTACGGCATTCCGATCTCGGATATCGCCACGCTCGAGCAGCACGGCGTCAATATGAAGTTACTGGCAGAGCGCGGCGTGCAGGTGTTCTTCACCCAGGTGTTCCGCGACAGCTTCTTCCATGCCGACATGCATCCTGGCAATATCTTCGTCAGCTACGATCACCCAGAAGATCCGCAGTACATCGGCATCGACTGCGGTATTGTCGGTTCACTGAATAAAGAAGATAAGCGCTATCTGGCGGAAAACTTTATCGCCTTCTTTAATCGCGATTACCGCAAAGTGGCTGAGCTGCATGTGGATTCAGGCTGGGTGCCGCTGGATACTAACGTTGAAGATTTTGAGTTTGCCATTCGTACCGTATGTGAGCCGATTTTCGAAAAACCGCTGGCTGAGATCTCCTTCGGTCACGTGTTGCTGAATCTGTTTAATACCGCGCGTCGTTTCAATATGGAAGTGCAGCCGCAGCTGGTGCTGCTGCAGAAGACGTTGCTGTATGTCGAAGGGATTGGTCGCCAGCTCTATCCTCAGCTCGACTTGTGGAAAACCGCTAAGCCGTTCCTGGAAGATTGGATCAAAGATCAGATTGGTATCCCGGCAATAATGCGTGCGGTGAAAGAGAAAGCGCCGTACTGGGCGGAAAAACTGCCGGAGTTGCCGGAGCTATTTTACGACAGTATGCGGCAGCACAAATTATTGAAGCACAGCGTCGATAAACTCGTCACCGATTTAAACGTACAGCGCACACGAAATCATCAGGCGCGCTATCTGTTTGGCGTAGGCGCTACACTGTTATTAAGTGGCACCGCCGTACTGTTAAGTCGACCGGATTGGGATTTCTTCCCGGCGCTTTTAATGGCTGCCGGCATCGTCACCTGGCTTATTGGCTGGCGCAAGACAAACTGATTGTCTGCCTGGTTCAAATCGCGTAATGTCGCAAGCTAAAGCCCGAAATCATACGGGCTTTCTGTGCGTTACAGTCAACAGTTTTTCACAGAATATTAGAGGCATATCTCATGGGCGGTATCAGTATTTGGCAATTGTTAATCATTGCCGTCATTGTTGTTCTTCTGTTCGGTACCAACAAACTTCGCAACCTGGGTTCGGATTTGGGTTCTTCTATCCGCGGCTTCAAAAAAGCCATGGGCGATGAAGACGATAAAAAGGATCAACCGAAAGAGCAGGACGCTGACTTCAACGCCAAAACTTTGGCAGACAAACAGCAAACCTCGGCGACTAAAGACGACGCCCGGAACGACAAGCAGGTATAACTGTGTTCGACATTGGTTTTAGTGAACTGGTATTGGTGTTCGTGATCGGGCTGATTGTGCTTGGCCCGCAGCGATTACCGGTTGCGGTGAAAACCGTCGTCGGCTGGATCAGAGCCATTCGCTCGCTGGCCGCGAATGTACAAAACGAACTGGCACAGGAGCTGAAACTGCAGGAATTGCAGGACAGCCTGAAAAAGGTGGAAGAGGCGGGTCGTGGCACGCTGTCACCGGAGCTGAAAGAGTCGATGGAAGAACTGCGTAAAACCGCCGACTCAATGAAGCGCTCCGTGCAGCAGAGTATCGATCTCGAAAAAGAGGAAGATGAAGCCAACACCATTCATCAGACTCCGCCAGCAGTAGCGCAGCCGGCCACTTCCCCTGCGGTCACGCCTGCTGCTGCAGAACATCAAACCAGTGCCGCAGCACAGGTTCCGCAGCCAGTTGACGCAACTTCTGCAGTGGATAATCCTCCCGTCGCCAGTGCCCCGCAAAGCACTGCGAAGACTTCTCTCGTAAAAGATGAACGATAAACATGGCCGTTGAAGATACCCAACCGCTCATTAGCCATCTGATTGAGCTGCGTAAGCGTTTGTTGAATTGCATCATCGCTGTTTTAGTCATCTTTCTGTGTCTGGTCTACTTCGCCAATGACATTTACCATCTGGTAGCGTCACCATTGATTAGCCAGATGCCGGCTGGTGCGAGCATGATCGCCACCGACGTAGCATCACCCTTCTTCACGCCAATTAAGCTCACCATTATTGTCTCGGTGTTTCTTGCCGTGCCGGTGATTTTGTATCAGGTGTGGGCGTTTGTCGCGCCAGCGCTCTATCGTCACGAGCGTAAACTGGTAATGCCGCTGCTGTTCTCCAGTACGCTGCTGTTCTACGTCGGCGTGGCGTTTGCGTATTTCATCGTGTTCCCGCTGGCGTTTGGTTTCTTCGCCAAAACGGCACCGCAAGGCGTGACCATCGCCACGGATATCACCAATTATCTCGACTTCGTCATGACCATTTTCATGGCTTTTGGCGTCGCGTTTGAGGTGCCGATTGCCATTGTGCTGCTGTGCTGGACGGGCATTACTTCACCTGACGATTTGAGAAAGAAACGTCCGTATATGCTGGTTGGCGCTTTCGTTGTTGGGATGTTGCTCACACCGCCGGATGTTTTCTCCCAAACTTTGCTCGCTATTCCGATGTACTGCCTGTTTGAAGTCGGCGTATTCTTCTCCCGCTACTATGTGGGTAAAGGGCGTCAGTCTTCGGATGAGGAACAGAATACCGAATCCTGATGTCTTTTAAGCAGGGCACCCGCCAGCAAGCGGGAAGAGAATGAATCTAAACCGCCTAACCGGGCGGTTTTTTATTGGGGAGAAAACATGTTTGATATCGGTGTAAACCTGACCAGCACGCAATTCGCAAAAGATCGCGAGCAGGTTGTGAAACGTGCGCGCGAAGCAGGCGTCACCGGCCTGTTAATTACCGGCACTAACGCGCTGGAGAGCCAGCAGGCACGTCAGCTGGCGGCATTACACGCCGGCTACTGCTGGTCGACGGCGGGCGTTCATCCGCATCACGCCAGTGAATGGTCGGCGGAAACGGCGAATACCTTGCGTCGTCTCGCGGAAAGCGCCCAGGTTGTCGCCATCGGCGAATGCGGCCTGGATTTTAACCGCAATCTCTCGGCCCACGATCAACAGGAGTACGCCTTTGATGCGCAGCTCGCACTGGCTGCAGAACTGCAGCTGCCGGTATTTCTGCATTGTCGTGAAGCGCACGATCGTTTTGTGGCGGTGCTTGAGCCGTGGCTGCCAAAACTGGTGGGCGCGGTGGTGCACTGCTTTACCGGTACGCGTGATGAGCTGCAAGGGTGCCTGGAACTCGGGTTGTCAGTAGGCATTACCGGTTGGGTGTGCGACGAACGTCGCGGTATGGAACTGCGCGAATTGCTGCCGTTGATTCCGGCTGAGCGTCTGTTACTGGAAACCGACGCACCCTATTTACTGCCGCGCGACATGCATCCACGTCCCACTTCGCGCCGCAATGAGCCGTGCTTCCTGCCGCACATTGTGCAGCAAGTGGCGAACTGGCGTGGAGAAGAGGTGGAAGCGCTGGGCGCGCAGGTCAATCGCAACGCACGTCAACTTTTTAAGCTGGCCTAAAGCTTGCGGAACTGCTTGTTATCCACGCTGCGCATCACCTGTTTGTTCAGCATGTTCAGCAGCAGAACGGAGCGCGTTTCACCATCCGGCTCGGCAAAAATCGCGCGTAGTCCTTCGAAGGTGCCATCGGTGATGATCACTTCATCACCGCTCTGCGGCGTTTCCGGATCTAACACGATCTGCGGCGCGTCGGTTTGCAGCGCTTCGATCACATCGTGCGATACGGTAGCCGGCATGGCGCCGAAGCGCACGAAGTGGCTGACGCCGCGCGTGCTGCTGATGGTGGTGGTGTGAATCGCTTCGGGATCGAACTCGATAAACAAATAATTGGGGAACAGCGGCTCACTCACGGTGGTGCGTTTACCGCGCACAATCTTCTCCAAAGCGATCATTGGGCTCAGGCAATTCACCGCTTGCCGCTCAAGATGCTCTTTCGCGCGCAACAGTTGTCCACGTTTGCAATAGAGTAAGTACCAGGATTCCATAACTGCTCCCAAAGAATGGACGCTAAGAATATCAAACCTGCTGACAGAGTTATAGCGCATCGGCGGAGGGAAACCCTGTGCTGAAAAAAATTCACTGCGAATTTTCTGATTGATGCGGCTAATTAACGCTTTCGTGCAAGAAAATTGACGGCTGGCGACCATCTGTATCAGACTCCATCCCCATCTTTCGAATGAAAAGGAGTGGCCGATGGAACTGTTCCTGTTAAGTAACGGCAAAGTGGCTGAGGATGCGCCGCTATTGAGTTACGCCCACCCGCAGCTACACGCGATGATCGCCCAGCGCGGCATTACGTCGGCGGTGCTGGTGCCCTACGCGATTATTCGTGGCGATCATGCGCAACGCGCGCAAGATTTGTCAGATTCATTAGGCATTGAAGTGCGCACGGTGCATGAGTTTACCTCCCCCGTCGCGGCGATTGAGCAAGCCGAGCTGATTTTGGTGAGCGGCGGAAATACCTGGTTCCTCAATCAAATGCTGCATGAACATGGCTTAATCGTCGCGATTCAACGCGCGGTGCGCGAGCGTGATGTGCCTTACGTCGGCTGGAGCGCCGGTTGCAACGTGGCAACGCCTTCCATCCGCACCACCAATGACATGCCGGTGCGCAGCAGCGTGGTGTTGCCTGCGCTGGGCTTGTTCCCGGTGCAGATCAATCCGCATTATCTTGATGCGCACGTCAGCGGCCATATGGGCGAAACGCGCGATGAGCGCCTGGCTGAATTTTGCGCCGTTAACCCGCATGAATCGGTGATTGCGCTCCGCGAAGCCAGTTTCCTACACGTGAGTGAAAATCGCCTGCGCTACTACAGCGCCCGCGGCGAAGACTTTAAAGTGTTCCGCCACGGCGAGCCGATTGCGGCGTATCACGATGTGCTGGCGATTCAGTCGCTGGTGCCGTTTTCCTGTCAGCCAGCCTGACTCAGAAACCTCAACATGCTAGCGTGAAACGCACCTATAATGGCGCTTCACTCTGGCCGGAAAGCTAAAGCCGCATGAAATATCAGGATTTACGAGACTTCCTCGCGTTACTCGAACAGCGTGGAGAGTTAAAGCGCATCACTCAGGAGATCGATCCTGAGCTGGAGATGACCGAGATTGCCGATCGCACGCTGCGTGCCGGCGGCCCAGCGCTGCTGTTTGAAAACCCGAAAGGGTACGACATGCCGGTACTGTGTAATCTGTTCGGCACGCCAAAACGCGTGGCGATGGGTATGGGCCAGGAAGAGGTGAGTGCGCTGCGCGAAGTGGGCAAACTGTTGGCATTTTTGAAGGAACCGGAGCCGCCGAAAGGCTTCCGCGATCTGTTTGATAAAATGCCGCAGTTCAAGCAAGTACTGAATATGCCAACCAAGCGCTTGCGCAATGCGCCTTGCCAGGAAGAGATTTTTAGCGGCGATGACGTCGATCTGTCACGCATCCCGGTGATGAAATGCTGGCCAGGCGATGCCGCGCCGCTGATCACCTGGGGATTAACCGTCACGCGTGGCCCGCATAAAGAGCGCCAGAATCTCGGCATCTATCGCCAGCAGGTGATCGGCAAAAATCGCCTGATTATGCGTTGGCTGTCGCATCGCGGCGGCGCGCTCGATTTCCAGGAGTGGTGCAAAGCGCATCCGGGCGAACGTTTTCCGGTATCTGTCGCGCTCGGGGCCGATCCGGCGACCATTCTCGGCGCGGTGACGCCGGTGCCCGACACGCTCTCTGAATATGCCTTCGCCGGTTTGCTGCGTGGCAACAAAACCGAAGTGGTAAAGTGCATCTCCAACGAGCTTGAAGTGCCGGCGAGCGCAGAGATTGTGCTGGAAGGTTACATTGAGCCGGGCGATGTGGCACCGGAAGGGCCATACGGCGATCACACGGGATACTACAATGAAGTAGACAGTTTCCCGGTGTTTACCGTGACGCACGTAACGCAACGTCGCAATCCGATTTATCATTCAACCTATACCGGGCGTCCACCGGATGAACCGGCGGTGTTGGGCGTGGCGCTGAATGAAGTGCTGGTGCCGATCCTGATCAAGCAGTTCCCGGAGATTGTTGATTTCTATCTGCCGCCGGAAGGCTGTTCTTATCGCCTCGCGGTGGTGACGATTAAGAAACAGTATGCCGGTCACGCCAAGCGCGTGATGTTTGGCGTGTGGTCGTTCCTGCGTCAGTTCATGTACACCAAGTTTGTGATTGTATGTGACGACGACGTCAACGCGCGTGACTGGAATGATGTGATTTGGGCGATTACTACGCGCATGGATCCAGCACGCGATACGGTGCTGGTTGAGAACACGCCAATCGATTATCTCGACTTTGCCTCGCCGGTTTCCGGCTTAGGTTCGAAGATGGGACTTGATGCCACCAATAAGTGGCCGGGCGAAACCACGCGCGAATGGGGCACGCCGATTGTCAAAGATCCGGCCGTTACGGCGCGCATTGACGCCATTTGGGATGAATTAGCAATCTTTGCCGAGCCGCCGCAGCGCTAAAAGCGGCAGACCAACCAGACCCGAAGAAAAAGGGAACGCATGACAACGTTAAGCTGCAAAGTGACTTCGGTTGAAGCGATTACGGATACGGTTTACCGCGTCCGTTTGATTCCGGCCGCGGATTTTAACTTCCGCGCGGGACAGTATTTGATGGTGGTGATGGATGAGCGTGATAAGCGCCCATTCTCGCTGGCGTCCACGCCAATGGAAAAGGACATCATTGAACTGCACATTGGCGCCTCGGATCTTAATCTTTACGCGATGGCGGTGATGGACCGCATCAAAAACGATCGTCAGATTACGGTAGATATGCCGCATGGCGATGCCTGGCTACGCGAAGAGAGCGATCGTCCGATCATTCTGATTGCCGGCGGCACCGGTTTCTCCTATGCGCGTTCCATTCTGCTGACCGCGCTGGCACAGGAACCCGATCGCGAAATTGCGATTTACTGGGGCGGCCGTGAGCTGATGCATCTGTACGATTTAGATGAGTTGAATGCGCTGGCGGTGAAGCACCCGAACCTGAAAGTGATTCCGGTGGTTGAGCAACCGGCGGATGACTGGACCGGACGCAGCGGCACGGTGCTGACGGCGGTGATGCAGGATTACGCTTCACTCAGTGAACACGACATCTATATTGCTGGTCGTTTTGAGATGGCGAAGATTGCACGTGAGCGTTTCTGCGCCGAGCGCGGTGCGCTGGAAGCGCAGATGTATGGCGATGCGTTTGCGTTTATCTGACAGATAAAAAGCCCGCCCGAAAGGGCGGGAACTCGTGCAGTGGTTAACGTATTAAACCCGTTCGAACACCGTGGCGATGCCCTGGCCTAAGCCAATGCACATGGTCGCCAGACCAAATTGCGCATCGCGACGTTCCATTAGATTCAGCAGCGTGGTACTGATACGCGCGCCGGAACAGCCCAGCGGGTGCCCAAGCGCAATCGCGCCGCCATTCAAATTCACTTTCTCATCCAACTGTTCCAGCAAGCCCATGTCCTTGATGCACGGCAGCGCCTGCGCGGCAAAGGCCTCGTTGAACTCGAATAAGTCGATATCCTGCACGCTTAAGCCGGCGCGTTTTAGCGCTAGCTTGCTGGCGGGAACCGGGCCGTAACCCATAATCGACGGATCGCAGCCAACCACCGCCATGCTGCGAATGCGCGCACGCGGCGTCAGACCCAGTTCGCGCGCGCGGCTTTCGCTCATGATCAACATCGCCGCCGCGCCATCGGAGAGCGCAGAAGACGTTCCCGCGGTGACGGTGCCGTTCACCGGATCGAACGCCGGACGCAGCGCGGCCAATCCTTCGAGGCTGGTCTCTTCGCGAATCACTTCATCGCTATCGTAGCGTTTCAACACGCCATCGGCGTCGTGGCCATAAGTTGCAACAATTTCACGCTTAAAGTCGCCACGCTGGGTGGCTGCCCATGCGCGCTGATGTGAACGCAGGGCAAAGGCATCCTGCTGCTCGCGCGTGATGTGATGCATGCGCGCCAGCATTTCGGCGGTTAAGCCCATCATGCCGGCGGCTTTCGCTACCGTACGCCCAAGTCCTGGATGAAAATCGACACCGTGGCTCATTGGCACGTGGCCCATATGCTCTACGCCACCAATCAGGCAAGCGTGCGCATCGCCCACCATAATCGCGCGTGCCGCATCGTGCAGCGCCTGCATCGACGAACCGCACAGGCGATTGACGGTGCTGGCAGGCACGCGATGCGGGATCTCCGCCAGCAGCGCGGCATTACGTGCAATGTTAAAGCCTTGTTCCAGCGTCTGCTGTACGCAGCCCCAGATAATGTCGTCCAGCGTAGCAGGATCGACCGATGGATGACGGCTTAGCAACTCGCGCATCAAATGCGCCGAAAGATCTTCCGCACGAACCTGACGAAACGCACCGCCCCTGGAGCGGCCCATCGGCGTGCGGACGGCATCCACAATGACTACTTTTTCCATTTTCATTACCTCAGGCACTTTGCAGCGCCGCTTCGTCAATCGGTTGCACCGCGGGATACCAGCTCTGATGCTGATGGGCTTTTTGCAACAGCAGCGCCGGCAGCGCATACAGCGGGCCCAGCGCGGTGTAACGTTTGGCCTGATCGACCACGTTGCTGGTGCCAAGCGTATCCATGTAGCGGAATGCGCCGCCGCGGAACGGCGGGAAGCCTAAGCCGTAGACCAGCGCCATGTCGGCTTCGGCCGGTGAAGCGATGATCTGCTCTTCGAGGCAGCGCACCACTTCATTGAGCATCGGCAGCATCATGCGGTTAAGGATCTCTTCATCGCTGAACACGCGCTTCGGTTGGTTGATTGGCTCCAGCATTGCATCCACTGCGGCATCGGCTTTTTTCTGCGCTTTGCCTTTGTTGTCCAACTCCCAGCGGTAAAAACCCTGGCCGTTTTTCTGGCCGTAACGTTTAGCGTCAAACAGCACGTCGATGGCGTCGCGATAATCTTTCTGCATGCGTGACGGGAAACCTTGCGCCATCACCTGTTGGGCATGATGCGCGGTATCAATGCCGACTACATCCAGCAGCCAGGCCGGGCCCATCGGCCAGCCGAACTGTTTTTCCATCACTTTGTCGACCTGGCGGAAATCCGCGCCGTCGCGCAGCAGCAGGCTGAAGGCGGCGAAGTAGGGGAACAGCACGCGATTGACAAAGAAGCCGGGGCAATCATTCACCACAATCGGCGTTTTGCCCATTTTGCTGGCCCAGGCCACCACTTTGCTGATGGTGGCCTCAGAGGTTTGCTCACCGCGAATCACCTCAACCAGCGGCATACGCGGCACCGGATTAAAGAAGTGCATGCCACAGAAGTTTTCCGGGCGTTTTAAGGCTTTCGCCAGCTGGCTGATCGGAATGGTTGAGGTGTTGGAGGCGAGAATGGCATCTTCGCGCAGGTGCTGTTCGGTTTCTGCCAGCACTTTGGCTTTGATCTGCGGATTCTCAACCACGGCTTCCACTACCACATCGGTGCGTTCAAATCCGGCGTAATCCAGCGTGGGCTGAATGGTGGTGAGCACGCTGGCCAGCTTCGCGCCAGTAATTTTGCCGCGCTCCAGCTGCTTGTTAAGCAGCTTGCTGGCTTCGGTCATGCCAAGCGTCAGCGCTTGTGGATTGATATCTTTCATCATCACCGGCACGCCTTTCCAGGCAGATTGATAGGCGATGCCGCCGCCCATAATGCCGGCACCTAATACCGCAGCTTGCTGCGGTGCAGCGGCCGCACTGCTGTGTTTCTTCGCCAAGCCTTTGACGTATTGATCGTTAAGGAAGATGCCGACCAGCGCGCGGGCTACATCGCTTTGCGCCAGCGGTACAAAAGCGGCGGTCTCCAGCTTCAGCGCATCATCGCGCCCCAAGGTGGCGGCAGCCTCAATGGTTTTTATCGCGGTAACGGGGGCCGGATAGTGTTTGCCGGCGGTCTGCAGCACCATGCTTTTGGCGATGGTAAAGCTCATGGCGGCTTCGATCGGGCTGAGTTTAAGCGGCGCCAGCTTTGGCGCCCGGCGGACCTGCCAGTTGCCCTGCGCGATGGCGTCCTGTAATACCGTCAGCGCTGCGGCGCGCAGTTTGTCGCTGCTGACCACTGCATCCACTAAACCGAGTTTCAGGGCGCTATTGCCATCGAGATCTTTACCCGCGGCGATGATTTCCATCGCACTGTCAGCGCCGAGCAGCCGCGGCAGACGTACGCTGCCGCCAAAGCCCGGCATGATGCCCAGTTTGGTTTCCGGCAAGCCGATACGCGCGGTGGGCGTAGCAATGCGGAAGTCCACTGCCAGCACGCATTCGCAGCCGCCACCCAGCGCATAACCATCGATGGCGGCTACGGTTGGCACCGGCAAATCTTCCAGACGATTGAAGATGCTGTTAGCAAATGCCAGCCACTGACTCAACTTCTCTTCTGGCGCGTCAAACAGCGACAGGAATTCTGTAATGTCGGCGCCGACAATAAATGCCGGTTTGGCCGAAGAGAGCAGCAGGCCGCGCAGTGCGGGTTGCTGTTCTAAGACGCTTAGCGCCTCGCCCAGGGAGGCGACGGTTTTGGTATCGAGTTTATTCACCGAACCGGGCGCATCGAATACCAGCTCGGCGATGCCATCGTCAAGCCAGTGCACTGAAAGGGTATCGCCTTGGTAGAGCATGTCCGTCTCCTGAAACCGCGAAAGGTGATCTGGTCATACCAGATGATTTGGAGTGTGAGTGTGATGTTAATTATTTGCAAACGAGAGTTTGATAATTTGATACAACGATCACAGCGCGTGCAGCACGGCATCGCCAACACGGCTGTGCTACACTGCGGCCACTTTCGCGACATTGGAGACAAGTCCATGGATTCACTGAAAACCCTGTATCACGCGCACATCAATACGCTGCAGCAGCGAGCGCAGCAGGTGCTGGCTCGCTTTAAGCTTGATGCCATGCTGATTCATTCCGGCGAGCTGCTGACCGTTTTTCTCGACGATCACGACTATCCGTTTAAGGTGAATCCTCAGTTCAAAGCGTGGGTGCCGGTGACGCAGGTGCCAAACTGCTGGTTATGGATTGATGGTGTGAATAAACCCAAGCTGTGGTTCTACTCGCCGGTGGATTACTGGCATAACGTCGAGCCACTGCCAAACAGCTTCTGGACCAACGATATTGACGTGATTGGCCTAAAGAGTGCCGATGACATCGCGCAGTTGCTGCCTGCACAACGCGATAACGTGGCGTATATCGGTCCGGTACCGTCACGCGCTTCCCAGCTCGGCATTAACAGCGAGCAGGTGAACCCTAAGGGCGTGATCGATTACCTGCATTATCATCGCAGCATCAAAACCGATTACGAGCTGGCCTGTATGCGCGAAGCGCAGAAGCTGGCGGTGGCGGGGCATCGCGCAGCCAAAGAGGCATTCGAATCGGGTATGAGCGAGTTCGATATCAACATCGCTTACCTGACCGCGACCGGCCATCGCGATACCGATGTGCCGTACGGCAATATTATCGCGCTTAATGAACATGCCGCGGTGCTGCACTACACCAAACTGGACCATCAGCCGCCGGCGAAACGGCACAGCTTCCTGATTGATGCCGGGGCGGAGTATCTCGGTTATGCCGCTGACCTGACGCGCAGCTATGCGGCGCAGAGTAAATCGCGCTATGCCGAAATGGTTGCCGCGATGAACAAGGAAGAGCTGGCGCTGATCGCCACCTTGAAAGCCGGCGTGCGCTATACCGATTATCATCTGCAGATGCATCAGCGCATTGCGCGGCTGCTGCTGAAGTTTGAGCTGGTGAAAGGTCTGACCGAAGAGACGCTGGTGGCGGAAGATTTAACCGGTCCGTTTATGCCGCACGGGTTGGGACATCCGCTGGGCCTGCAGGTGCACGATGTGGCCGGCTTTATGCAGGACGACAGCGGCACGCATCTGGCTGCGCCGTCGCAATATCCGTATCTACGTTGCACGCGCGTGCTGGAACCTGGCATGGTGCTGACTATCGAACCCGGCTTCTATATCATCGATTCGCTGCTGGCGAAGCTGCGCGGCGGCAAGTTCAGCCAGTATTTCGACTGGGCGGCAATTGATGCACTGAAACCGTACGGCGGCATTCGTATCGAGGATAACGTGGTGATTCACGCTAATCGCGTTGAAAACATGACGCGCGATCTGCACCTTGCCTGATGGATGCTTACGACATTCCCGCTGAGGCTGTGAGTCTCAGCGAGGAAACTATCAAGAAAAGTCGTTTCATTACTCTGCTGGCGCATACTGCGGGCGTGGAAGCGGCGCGCGCGTTTGTTCAGCAGGTGAAGCAGGAGCATCCCACCGCCCGCCATCACTGCTGGGCGTGGGTGGCCGGTGCGCCGGATGATTCACAGCAGTTGGGTTTCTCTGATGATGGCGAACCGTCCGGCACGGCGGGCAAACCCATGCTGGCCCAGTTGATGGGCAGTGGCGTGGGTGAAGTGACTGCGGTGGTGGTGCGTTATTACGGCGGCATCATGCTCGGTACTGGAGGGCTGGTAAAAGCTTACGGCGGCGGCGTGCAGCAGGGGCTGAAGCAATTAGCCCGTCAGCGTAAAGTGCCGATGGAATCCTTCAGCCTGCAATGTGATTATGCCCAACTCAGCGACATTGAGCGCTTGCTGCAGCGTTTTGACGGCATTATAGAAGAGAGCCATTATCAGGATCGTATTGCGCTGCGTTTAGCATTGCCGCATGCACAGATTGATGGCTTTCGCCAAAACCTCTCTGATTACAGCCGGGGCGCGCTGACGCTCATCCCGCTGACAAACTAAAAGCATCTGTTTAAAGGAAACGGCTGAATGCATTTTCGCGCCATTACCCGCATTGTGGGCCTGCTGGTGATTCTGTTCTCGGTGACCATGATCTTACCCGGCCTCGTCGCCTTAATTTACCGGGACGGTGCCGGGCGCGCGTTTAGTCAAACCTTTATGATGGCGATCGTCATTGGTTCGCTGCTGTGGTGGCCAAACCGCAAACAGAAATCGGAACTTAAGCCGCGTGAAGGTTTCCTCATCGTGGTGCTGTTCTGGACCGTGCTGGGCAGCGTGGGTGCGATGCCGTTTATTTTCGCCGAGCAGCCCCATCTTTCGATAACCGATGCATTCTTTGAATCCTTCTCCGGCCTTACTACGACGGGCGCTACTACGCTGGTGGGACTTGATACGCTTCCGAAAGCGATTCTGTTCTATCGTCAGATGTTGCAGTGGCTCGGCGGGATGGGAATCATTGTGCTGGCAGTAGCGATTTTGCCAATTCTGGGCGTGGGTGGCATGCAGCTATATCGCGCGGAGATGCCAGGACCGCTAAAAGATAACAAGATGCGCCCGCGTATCGCAGAAACGGCGAAAACGCTGTGGCTGATCTATGTTTTGCTCACCGTAGCCTGTGCGGTGGCGCTGTGGTTGGCGGGCATGCCAATGTTTGATGCCATCGGCCATAGTTTCTCAACTATCGCCATTGGTGGCTTCTCCACGCATGATGCCAGCATCGGTTACTTTAATAGCCCAACTATCAACACTATCGTCGCAGTGTTTTTGCTGATCTCGGGATGTAACTACGGCCTGCATTTTTCTCTATTAAGCGGCCGCAACCTGAAAGTGTATTGGCGCGATCCCGAATTCCGCATGTTTATTGGCGTACAACTCACATTAGTGCTGATCTGTACGGTGGTGTTGTATTTTCACAATGTGTACGCCAGCGGCTGGCAAACGCTCAACCAGGCGTTTTTCCAGGTGGTATCGATGGCAACCACGGCTGGATTTACCACCGACAGCATTGCGCGCTGGCCACTGTTTCTCCCGGTATTGCTATTGTGTTCGGCCTTTATCGGCGGAATGGCGGGTTCTACCGGCGGCGGTTTGAAGGTGATTCGTATTCTGCTGCTGTTTAAACAGGGTTCACGTGAATTGAAACGCCTGGTGCATCCGAATGCGGTTTACACCATCAAATTGGGTAACCGCGCACTACCTGAACGTATTCTTGAAGCGGTGTGGGGATTCTTCTCAGCCTACGCGCTGGTGTTCCTGCTCAGCATGCTGGCAATCATCGCGACTGGCGTGGATGACTTCTCCGCGTTTGCCGCCGTGGCGGCGACCTTGAATAATCTTGGACCCGGTTTGGGCGTGGTGGCCGACAACTTCACTTCGATGAATGATGTGGCGAAGTGGATCTTGATTTTGACCATGCTGTTTGGGCGCCTCGAAGTGTTCACGCTGCTGGTGTTGTTCACACCGACCTTCTGGCGCGAATAATAAAATAGGATTGTGTAATGAAAGCGTTGATTCTTTATTCCAGCCGCGATGGGCAAACCCGTGAAATTGCCGCGCGCATTGCGCAGACGTTAGTTCCGCATCAGCTGTGCGACGTGCTTGATTTAGCTTACGCGCAGAAGGTGGATTGGTCTCAGTACGATCGCGTGCTGATTGGGGCATCGATCCGCTACGGGCATTTCAATCCTGCGCTGATGAAATTTGTCACGCAGCATAAGGCACAGCTGCACCAGCGCGTAAGCGGCTTCTTTAGTGTCAACCTGACGGCGCGTAAAGCCGATAAGTGCACGCCAGCAACCAATGCTTATACGCGCAAGTTTCTGGAGCAGTCACCCTGGCAGCCAGATTGCTGTGCGGTTTTTGCCGGTGCACTGCGTTATCCGCGTTATCGCTGGTTTGATCGGATCATGATTCAATTCATTATGCGGATGACAGGTGGAGAAACGGATACATCAAAAGAAGTTGAATACACCGATTGGAATAAAGTGACGCTTTTTGCCCAGGGTTTTGCACAGTTACCAGGCAAATCGTTGTGAAATACAGCGTTGTGGCGAAATTTAGGTCGAACGATCATTTTTTTGCAATAAACCCTTGTCACCTCCGAATAACTCCCTATAATGCGCCACCACTGAGACGGCAAAGCGGCAACGCGGGCGGCTCAGCAGGGAGTGAAGAAATTCATCCCGCCGG
>NZ_AKIU01000047.1:0-69133 GCF_000282675.1 Pantoea sp. GM01
TGCGCCAGCCCATCCCGCCGCTACGCGGTGCCTTCACTCAATCGCGATTCCTGACTCGTCATCGCTGTAACGCCTGTAGGGTCGCCATTCATGGCGACCAGGGAACCCCAACTGAGCCAGTGCGCTGCTTAACTGATCGGCATTAGCGATTATCGCGCCATTTTTTTAGGCTTTATTTGTAATCAATGTGCCTTTCAAACCGTGCGGTTCGGAACGCAGATACTGCGGTGGCGCTTTGGCTTGCGCGCCCAGCTCGGCGGCAGCATGCCACGGCCAGCGCGGGTCATACAGCACCGCGCGAGCCAGCGCAATCAGGTCAGCATCGCCAACCTGCAGCGCTTGTTCAGCCTGCTGCGGTTCGGTAATCAAACCCACCCCAATCACCGGAATTTTCACCTGTTTACGGATGTCACGCGCAAACGGCAGTTGATAGCCTGGCCCAACCGTAATCTTTTGCTGTGGTGAAAGACCGCCGCTGGAAACGTGCACGTAATCACTGCCCGCGGCTTCCAGCTGTTGGCTGAAGATAATCGACTGCTCAACATCCCAGCCGCCGTCAACCCAATCTGTGGCCGAAAGCCGCACGCCAACCGCAACGGAATCTGGCAACGCTTCACGCACCGCATGGAAAACTTCCAGTGGGAAGCGCATGCGATTTTCCAGCGAGCCGCCGTACTCATCGTCGCGCTGGTTACTTAATGATGACAGGAATTGATGCAACAAATAGCCATGTGCGGCATGCAGCTCAATCAGCTGGATACCCAGTTTCGCCGCACGCTGGGCGCTATCTACGTAAGCCTGTTTCAGGCGATCAAGACCCTGTTTATCCAGCGCCGCTGGCGCGCGATCTTCAGGATTAAATGCCTGCGCAGAAGGCGCAACAGTTTGCCAGCCGCCCTGATCCAGTGACAGCTGCTGACCACCTAACCACGGCGCGGCGCATGACGCTTTGCGCCCGGCGTGACCAAGTTGAATACCGAACGGAATGTCAGAGTAGTGGCGGATATCCTGCAGCACGCTTGACAGAGCGGCTTCTGTTTCATCGTCCCACAAGCCTAAATCACCCGGAGAAATACGACCTGCGGCTTCTATCGCGGTCGCTTCAATGATCAGTAAGCCAGCACCCGACAGCGCCAGTTGGCCTAAATGGATGCGGTGCCAGGCAGTGGCTTTGCCATCCTGCGCGGAGTATTGGCACATCGGAGCGATCACGATGCGATTATCGAGCGTTAACTTACCCAGTTGCGTAGCACTAAACAGTAAACTCATTGAAACCTCATTAATAGTGGCTGGATGTCTTAAAGCTTAGGGCTAAAAGCGCATTTTGCAGAGGGCTATGAGTTTGAATGTTGTAGCAAAAAATAAGTTAAGCGGAATGTGCCGCCATAGGAATAACTCGGGATATAAGGCGAGGATGCTAATAAATCATCATTTAAAGGCTTTAAAAGATAAAATATTAGCACTTTAGCGATATTGCGATTCGCGCCGATCAAAATGCCGCTGAACGCCAGCCGCGCGCTTTATCATTGCCGGTGCGCATTGCCAGGGAATGGGCAGCGTGTTGCGATCGCGCCATCACTTCCCGTTGATTAAGCTGGGTAAATTCACCGGCGCGCAGCAGATAGGCACCGTCGACAAACACATCACTCACTTCGTGGCCGAGCGCGGAATAAACCAGCGAAGAGACCGGATGATGGATCGGCGTCATTGCTGGATGTGAGGTATCAACAATCACCACATCAGCGCGCTTGCCCACTTCCAGCGAGCCGACCAGATGATCGAGACCAATCGCCCGCGCGCCGTCGATGGTAGCCATCTCCAGCACTTTTTCCGCCGTCATAATCGTCGGGTCGCGATGCACGCCTTTCTGCAGCAGCGCCGCCACTTTCATCGCCTGGAACAGATTGTGATTGTTGCTGCTGGCGGGACCATCGGACCCTAAACCTACGGTTAATCCGGCGGCCAGCATTTCCGGAATCGGCGGCACGCCCGAGGCGAGATAGAGATTGCTGCAAGGATTGTGCGAGACGCGCGTGTCGTGATGCTTCAGCGCCCGGATATCGCGCGAGTTGCACTGCACACAGTGGACCGCCAGCACATCAGGGCCAAGGAAGCCGATATCGCTGAGGAACTCGGTATCGGTTGCCTGAAAGCGCAATGTTGCCTGCTCAATTTCAAAATCGGTTTCGGCCACGTGGGTGGTGATCAGCACACCGGTTTCATTCGCCAACGCGCGCGTACCGCGTAGCACTTTTTCATCCAGCGCCCAAATCATGCTCGGTGCCAGCCCGACTTTTACCCGGCCATCCACCTGGTGATAGCGCTCAATCACCGCGCGCGCATCGGCCAGCGCCTGCTCTGGCGTCTCAATCAGTTCGGCGGGAATACCGTGCTCAGCACCGCTGGTGAGGAAGCCACGGCAAACATGGCCACGAATACCGCTGATTTCAAAGGCTTCGATCACTTTCGCGGTCAAACCTGGGCGCGGATGCGCATACATAAAATCAACCAGCGAGGTGACGCCAGAACGCAGCGATTCCATACAGCCGTGCAGCGCGGCGGCATAGACATCTTCTTCGGTCAACGCCACGGCGCTCGGCCCGGTCATGCAGGTAAACCACTTTTTCAGCACCATGTCATCGCCGAGACCTTTCAGCAGCGTCTGGAACAGATGCGTGTGGGTATTCACCATGCCGGGCATGATAATGCGTTCGCGACAGTCGATAATTTCTGCTTCCGGATAACGCCGTTGCAAATTCTCGCGCGTACCGATGGCAGCAATGTGATGGCCTTCAATCAGCAAACTGGCTTGTTGCAGAATCTCGCGCTGAGCATTCATGGTGATGATCCAGCCGTCAGCCAATAAATAACTCATGATTCACGCTCCAGCTGCTGTTGTAGTTCCCGCGCCTGCACCACAAAACCAAAGCACTGCTGCACGTTATACAGCGTGGCGTCGCGACAATAGTCGGGCGAGGTGGTGGCGCTGCAATCTTCCAGCAGCAGGCAATCGTAACCGCGGAAGTTGGCATCCTGCAGGGTGCAGAGCACGCACTGATCGACATTTACCCCCGCAAACAGCAGGGTGGTGACGTTGAGATTGCGCAGGATGCTGTCTAGCTCGCTGTCCTGAAAACCGGACATGCGGTATTTATTGACGCGAATGTCCTCGGCACATGGCGTCAGCTCATCGATCACCTCCGCCGCCCAACTGCCCGCCTGCAGCACCGGCGCGCCGGAAACCGGCAGCGGATCGCCTAAACCAACGCCATCACCGTGCGGGTTGTAGACATGCAGCAACGCCGGGCTGAGATTGAGCTTATCGGGGCGATTGCCCCAGTTGAGCCAAATCACCGGCACGTCGGCGGCGCGCAACGTTGGCAGCAAGCTTTGCAGCGGCGCAATTGGCGCGCGCGCCGGCGTGACATCAACGCCGATATGCCCAAGCCAGCCGTCGGGATGACAGAAGTCGTTCTGCATATCCACCACGATGATGGCGGTGCGCGTTACGTCAAAAATCACCGCACGATCGCGCGTCGTCAGCTGCACCGCACGCGATGCCGGATGCGGACGTTGCGTGTCGATTACTTGCGCTGAGACGCGCCACTGATTGAATCGACTGCTGCCTAAAACATTTTCCGGCATATCAGGCTCCCGTTAAGATGCGCAGATCTTCTGCATCCAGCGTGACAGGGTCACCGCTACGAATCAGTTCCGAAAAGCCTTCATTCGGCGTCATCACCGTCAGCGTATATAGCTTGCTATCACCGGTATTACGGATAGCGTGGTCGTTGCCCGGATGCAGCAGCAACGAATCGCCTTTTTTGATCGCCAGTTCCGCATCGTTGCAGCGCGCGATACCTTCGCCATGCAGCACATAGAAAAATTCGTGCGCGCTGGCGTGTTCATTCGGCGGCGTCGCGCCGCCAACGTTGAAGATCTCTACCACGAAGATGTTTTCAATGCCGTCTAACGGTTTGTCGAACAGGATGGCGAAGTAGTTGCTGCTATCCGGAGTGATACGAAACGCCTTAACATCGGCAAGATTGTTGAAACGAAACGATTTCATAAGTTATTCCTTTCGATAAGGCTGCGTTAACGCGCCGGGTTGCAATGTGCGTCCCACCACGCCGGACATCGCCAGAATGGTGAGCAGATATGGCAGGGCCAGCAGTACCTGCGGCGGCAGCGTGTTTTCAAACAGCTGCAGCGACAGTTGTAAGGCATCTGCGGCACCAAAAATAAAGGCAGCGATCAGCGCTTTAAGCGGGCTCCAGCGACCAAAGATCACAATCGCCAGCGCGATAAAGCCTTGCCCGCTGACGATGTTGTCGCGGAACAGACCGATCTGCGCGGTAACCAGATAGCTGCCGGCTAAACCCGCACCCACGCAGGAGAACAGCACGCCCCAGGTGCGGATCTTTAAGACGTTAAGGCCAGCAGCATGCGCCGCGCGGGGATTTTCGCCGACGGCGCGCAACGACAAGCCAAAGCGGGTGTGAAACAAGCCAACGTGCGCCAGCACCGCCAGCAGCAAGGTGAGATAGAGCGGCAGTGGCTGCTGGAACAGAATCGGCCCGATAAACGGCAGCGAAGAGAGCAGCGGCACATGCCAGGGTTCCAGCATCGGAATGGTCGGAGAGGATTCATTGCCCATCACCAGCGCGTAAATCCAGGTGGCGAGTCCAGCAGCGAGAATATTGAACACGATGCCAACCACAATCTGGCTGGCATGGGCGCGTAAATAGAGTGCGGCCAGCACGCAGCCAACCAGCAAGCCTCCGACGCCACCGGCGATAAAGCCCAGAGCGGTCGAGCCGCTTGCAACCGCCATCATATAGCTGGAGAGCGCGCCAAGCAGAATAGTACCTTCAATGCCAATATTGAGAACGCCAGAGCGTTCGGCGTAAATCTCGCCCAGCGCTGCCAGTAAAACCGGACCGGCCAAACGCACCGCCGCCGCCAGCCAGCTGACGAAAAAGGCGGTATCCAGGTTCATCCACAGACTCATGATTGCTCCTCCGCCAGTTGGCTGCGGGTTTTACCCTTGCCGGGCAGATTGATGCGGTAATAACGCAGCAGATCGCCCGCCAGAATCAGCAGTACCACCAAACTTTCCAGAATCAGCACCACCGACGTCGGCAATCCGGTTTGGCGCTGCATCGCGCTACCGCCCACTTCCAGTCCGCCGTAAAGTATGGCGGTCGGGATCACCAGCAGCGGGTTGAGACGTGCCAGTAACGCCACCACCACGCCGATAAATCCCACGCCGCCGGAGATGCCTTCCATCAGGCGATGCTGCACGCCTAATACCGCGCACAATCCTGCCAGCGCCGCCAGGCCACCGCCGATTAATACCGCGCTCATTTGGCGACGATTGACATCAACGCCGCTGTAGCGCGCCGCGCGCGGATTAAGACCGGCGATTTTTATTTCGAAACCGGCAGGCGTAGCGCGCATGAGCCAGAAGACAAACACGGTGGCGACCAGCGCGATGGCGATGCCCCAATGCGCGCGCATGCCGGTCATCACAAAGGGCAGCCAGCTATCGACCGGTAATCGCGGTGTCTGCGGCAAATCGCCCGGCGCACGCATCGGGCCGGAGACCAGATATTGCACGATGAACAGCGCGACATAGTTGGCCATCAGCGAAATCAGCACATCGTTGCCGCCGAAGCGAACGCGCAATGCACCGACCCAGCCAGCCCAAATCGCCCCGGCGAGAAAGGCAGCGATTAGCACCATCGGCCAGTAGAGCGGCGCAGGAATTGCCCACGGGAAACCTTGCGGCGTGCCGGAGAGCGCAATCCAGCTGGCGGCGGCGGCACCTAACAGAAAACAGCCTTCAAAACCGATATAGCCGAGTCCGGCGCGCCACACCACAATGGTGGCCAGCGCGATCAGCATCAAAGGCGTCGACTGCACCAGGCTCAGGCCAAAACTGCGTAGCGAACCAAAAGCGGCGTCAAACAGGAAGCCGTAGGCTGAGAGCGGATTGCCACCAAACGGAATAAACAGCAAGCCGGCAATAATGAACGCGGCAACGATGCCGCAAGAACTGGTCAGCACCAGTGCACCGGTGGATTCCGCCGGGGCCAGACGCCGTTCAAGCAGCTTCTTCATGTTTGCCTCCGCTTTTTTTCAGATGCGCCCCGGCCATCAGTTCGCCGAGGCGTTCTGGCGTGGCGGCGGCGGCATCCAGCTCACCGGCAATCTGACCGCTGTACATCACCGCAATGCGATCGGAGAGATTAATAATCTCCTCCAGCTCGGCGGAGATCATCAAAATGGCGCAGCCACGATCGCGCGCGGACAGCAAACCTTGCCACACGCTCTCAATCGCGCCGACATCCAGCCCGCGCGTCGGTTGCTCCACAATCAGCAAGCAGGGATCGCTGGCGACTTCACGGCCCAGAATCAGTTTCTGCAAATTGCCGCCGGAGAGCTTGCCCGCTTCAAAATCGGCATCCGGCGTGCGCACCGCAAATCGGGCGATGATATCGCGCGCATGTTGGCTAATACGCTGGCGGTCGAGCAGCCAGCCGCCCGCGCGGGTAAAGCTGCGTTGGCGGCCGAGCAGGGCGTTGTCGGTAATCGAAAGGTCGGTCACCGAACCCACGCCGCGCCGATCGGCCGGAATAAAACTGATGCCTTTACGACGCCGCGTGGCGGGTGAATCGTCGCTGATATCTTCGCCGTTAAGCAGAATGCGACCAGCCTCCAGCTCGCGCAAATTGAGCAACGCTTCCGCCAGCTCTGATTGCCCGTTGCCTTCTACGCCGGCAATGCCAAGGATTTCTCCAGCGGCCACGTTCAGCGAAACGCGCCAGATTTTTTGCTGTCCGCTGGCGTCGCGCACCGCGATGCTATCAACCTGCAGCACGGTTTTACCCGGTTGGCACGGCGTTTTTTCCATGCGCAGCACCACATCGCGGCCCACCATGCGGCGTGCCAGATCGCGTTCAGAGGTCTCTTTAATATCGACCGAATCCACCATTTTTCCGCCGCGCATCACTGAAACGTGATCGGCGATAGCCATGATTTCATACAGTTTGTGCGTGACGATCACCACCGAACGGCCTTCGGAGCACAGCGATTTCAGGGTCGCGAACAGCCCGGCTTTCTCTTGCGGCGTGAGCACCGCAGTGGGTTCGTCGAGAATCAGCACCTGCGCATCGCGATACAGCAGTTTGAGGATCTCCACGCGCTGCTGCACGCCAATAGGCAGATGCTGCACTTTGGCCCAGGGATCAATCGCCAGCCCGTGCTTGTCCGACAGCGCCTGCAAGCGTGCCGCCGCTGCATGCAGGTTGAGCACGCCGCTGGCGCTCTCTTTCAGCCCCAGCACCACGTTCTCCACCACGCTCATCGGCTGTACCAGCATAAATTCCTGATGCACCATCCCAATACCGCAGGCGATGGCATCGCTGGGATCGCGAAAACGCTGCGCTTTGCCATCCACCACGATGCTGCCCTCATCGGCCTGATACAGGCCATAAAGGATCTGCATCAGCGTGCTTTTCCCAGCGCCGTTTTCACCCAGCAGCGCGTGAATTTCACCCGCTTTAATGCTGAGCGAGACGTCGTCGTTAGCCACCACGCGTGCGAAACGTTTGGTGATGTTGTTAAGCGCGACGCGGATGTTTGCCGTTGCTGTCATGAGTCGATCCCGCTTATCAAACCGTTGGCTTCAGCGCGCCGCTGTCCAACTGCTGCCAAATCTGCTGGAATTTATCCCAGGCGCTGGCACTCACCAGTTTGGCATTGTAATGCTCGCTGCCGTTGACCACTGACCAGGCTTTAGCGACGGTGGGATGCCATTCGTCGCCGCCTTTAAAGGTTTTGTTTGCCACGGATTCGCCAACCTGTTCCACCATCCAGTCGAGGTTCTGGCGGAAACTGCAGGCCACGTAGTCGGGCGCGACGTCGCGTTGATCGACATAACAGCCGATGGCTTTCACTTTCGCCGCCGCTGCGCCTTGCATCGCGCCGAGGCCGGTTACGTCGGCGGCGTGCCAAATCACATCGGCACCGTTGCCAATCATGGTGGTCGCCGCTTCGCGTCCTTTGGCCGCATTATCGTAATCGCCAGTCACCACGCCCATGCCTTTAATGCCCGGACGGGTTTTCTCTGCAGCCTGGATAAAGGCGCGCATCATCGCTTGCTGGGTCGGGTTATCGCCGCCGCCGACAAATCCTACCGCTTTACCTTTGTCTGAGATCAGCGCAGCCAGCGCGCCGGCAGCATAAGCGCCTTGCAGGTAGGCGAGGTTCACGTACTCAACGTTGCCCGGTGATTTTTCCCCTGGCTTGAAGGTTGACGCGAAGAAGTAGGTATCGGGATATTCCGGCGCGATTTCGGCGAATGCCGAACCATATTCAAAGCTGTGACCGATGATAAGCGTGTAACCATCGTCGGCGTAGCCGCGAATAGTCTGGTCCATCTGCGCCTGCGAGACGCTTTCGCTGTGCGCCACGCTAAAACCGGCTTTTTGCAGGCTTTGCAATCCCGCATAGGCCAGCGAACTCCAGCCGCCATCAGCGACCGAACCGGGCAACAGCAGGGCGATTTTTATGCTGTTATTCGCCGCCAGCGCCTTGCGCGACAACATCGGTGCCAGCGCGGGTAATAACAGCGCGCCAGCCACTAACTTCGCAAACTTTCTGCGGGATACGTCTGCCATCATGTGTTCTCCTGGTGTGGTTTTGATGTATTAATCACCGGAAGATCATTATCTTAAAAGCATCATTTTTAGCACTTACCGATGCCTAAAAGGCAACGCAGGATGAAATATGCTTCAGCACCGTTTGTTTGTTTATATCGATCAGGTGGCGCGGAGCGGCTCAATCCGTAAAGCCGCCGAGCGTTTACACATCTCCGCCTCGGCGATTAACCGTCAGTTGATTGCGCTGGAGGAGGAGTTAGGCACGCCGCTGTTTCAACGTCTGCCGCGTAAAATGATCCTCACTGCCGCCGGTGAAGCCTTGATTCATCACGTGCGGCAGAGCTTTAAAGAGATTGAAATCGCGCAGATGAAGATCGAGGAGCTGAAAGGGCTACGGCGCGGCGAAGTGACGGTGGCGATGATGAGCGGATTGGCGGCGAATCTAATCCCGCGCGTCGCATCTGAATTTCGGCGCGCTAATCCGCGGGTAAAACTGCTGCTGCAACAGCTCACCACCGGCGAAAATATTACCAACGCGGTGGCCAGCGGCGAGGCAGATCTGGGGATTGGTTTTGATTTCGATTTGCAGCCGGTGCACCGCAATATTGCCAGCGTGCCGGTGCGATTGGGCGCGGTAGTGGGAGCAGGGCATCCGCTGGCGGACAAATCCAGCTTGCGCCTGAGTGATTGCCTGCCTTATCCGGTGGTGATTGCTGATAAATCGATGGTGATCCGCCCGTATCTGAACGAAGTGTTTGCACGCGCCTCGATCACTCTGCAGGCGGTTATCGAGACTAACTCGATCGAGGTGATGCGCCAGTCGGCGATGATGGATCAAACGCTGACATTTTTGACGCCGATCGATATCGAATCCGACCAGCGCAGCGGCCGACTGATCTATATCCCGGTGCGCGAACTGGCGCAGCACACGCAAACGCTGATGCTGATCGGCCACGATCGCGGCACCAGCGCGATTGGCAGCGTATTCGCCGAAACCATTAAAGGCATGATGTCAGAATTGCGCTAACAAGACGCGCAATGAATTGCGCCGCTACGGAATGTGCCGGTATTTGTAGCGGCGCGATTTATCGCGCGTCTTTGTATGCGGTTCGCTCAGTAAGAAAATCGAGATCAAAACTGTGCACCTCGCGCGCCAGTTTCAGCAGGGCGTGCGCGGCGCGATCGGTGGCGATAGCACCGCGTTCGGCATCGGCGGCCGCGGCGTTGCCGGTGGTGCCCGAAAGATGCAGGTCCTGCGCCATCCAGCCAAAACCAATGCCGCCTTCGGGCGTCAAAATACCGCCGCTGGCTTCGAGCGCCACCGACGTAGACACAAAATCATCCGCATACTGCATCTGCACCAATTCTGGATGGAGATGCAGCATCATGCTGGTCTCGGACTCTCCACCGTGAATGCCGTGATTGAGTTCATGCGCGCTATACAGATCAGAAGCATCAATGGTGCGGAACCAGCTGGCGCTGACGGCAAACATACCGAGTTCAATGCGCAATTGGCGACAGACGATTTCCATCAGCTGCGGCTGTCCACCATGCGAATTCCAGAAAATCAGCTTGCGTATCCCGGCGCGCCAGGCGCTCTTCGCCACTTCAAACCAGACTTTGCCTAACACGTCATAAGGCAGGGAAAGGGTGCCGGGATAGGCGAGATGTTCGTCCGATTTACCGATCGGCAAGGCGGGCATCACCAGCAGTGGCAGATCGTAAGGCAGCAGTTCGACGGCGCGCTGAATAATTCCAGCGTTGATGGCCGCATCCACGCGCACCGGCAGATGCGGACCATGTTGTTCAACGGCACCAATCGGCAGGACGGCGACGATATTCGCCATATCCAGCTCACTGAATTCCCGCGTGGAGAGATCCCACCACCAGGGCGAAGACGGCTTATGCATGTTTACCTCCATTTTTTCCCCAACATAGCGGGTTGGCAGTGCAATGGAAGCAACAAAATTCGTACTGAGCGTTGCGTTTTAGGCATCGGAAATTTTCCGGTTCAATGCAGGATGGCCTTTGCAGGCCACCGACGTAACGCTAGCATCACTGAAAACACCCGATCTTACTTCTGATTTTGACTGGTGAATTCCTGATAGTTGTCCAACGTAACCGTTTGATAAGGCACCCAGTTATAGGCTTCAGTTTGCTTACCATTAAGCATATTGTTGGCCACATCGACTGCGCCAGTTGCCTGACCTTTTGCATCCTGGAAAATGGTTACGGCCATTTTGCCGTTCTTGATGAACTGCAAACCATCCGGCGTGCCGTCGATACCGGCCACCAGCACATTGCTTTTCTTCAGCTGATCCAGCGCCATGATCGCGCCAATCGCCATTTCATCGTTGTTAGCGATAATGGCATTGATGTCATTGCCATCCTGCAGCCACGAAAGGGTTTTATCCACTGCTTCGTTACGCTGCCAGTTGGCGCTCTGCTTCTGGATCACTTTCAGGCCGGGATGATCTTTCACGTAATCTTCAACGGCTTTGGTGCGCTGGCGCGCTTCCTCCGTGGAGAGGGCGCCCATCAAAATCGCGATATTGCCTTTATTGTCCAGACGTTTTGCCAGCGCTTCGATCTCCATCTTGCCGCTTAATGCAGAGTCAGACCCCACGTAGGCCATCTTGCCACTCAACTTCACTTCGGGTTTGCGGTTAACGAAAATCAGCGGGATGTTGGCTTTTTTTGCAGCGGCAATCACCGGCATCACGCCCTGAGTATCTACCGGGTTGATAATAATCGCGTCAGCTCCCTGATTGATAAAATCATCCACCTGCTGAATCTGTAGCGAAACATCCCCTTTGGCATCGGCGAACTGGCTCTTCAGACCTTTCTCTTTTAACTGTTTTTCCATCTGACTACGTAAGATGGAAACAAAGTTCAGATCGAGGTTAGCGAGGGCGACGCCGACCATATAGGTTTTCGCCTGGACGGTGAACACGCTAAGCAGACCACAGATTATTAATACCACTTTGATTAGTTTCATTTTTTTATCTCTGCAGGGGAAGGTTATGATGTTATTGCAACCGGGTGCAAAATTAACGAGATTAAGCCCAACGTAAGAGATTCGATATGCGAGGGCTTACCGTTTAAGCGTTTCCACTTTCGGATGCGGTTGAATATTAGTCAACGCTGCAAAGCGCGAAGTTAACACCCTGGTCACAAAATCATCACGATCTGCTTCCATTTTTGCAACCGGGTGCAAATTTTACTAAAGTAGCAGTTAGCCCGACAAACTTGCCGGGCTAACAGGTTATTGTTCGATGCTGGTTAACAGGGCGTTTTGAATAATGCGTTGGGCTTTCAATGGGTTTTGTTCACGCTGTGCATCCTGTAAGGCGGCGATATCCAGTTTATCCAGCGCGCGATAGATGTGTTTTAAGAAACGAATCGATAGGTTGGCAGCTTCAACATGATCCTCACGGAATGGGAATTGATCGAGTTGCCACACGCCATCCCAATTGTTGATCTTCAACACATAGAAGAACTCAAAAATCTCCGTCATATGAACGGTGCCGACCACCAAGTCGTCATCCCAGCCGCGCAGGTTGTCATTCACATCCATTCCAAACAGACGACCGCGATCGATGATCAACTGCGCGGAGTCGGCCGGAGATTCACCCGCAAACAGCGCGTGGCCGAAATCGAGCAGCACACCGACGTTCTCCAGCCCGATATCTTCAATGCCGAGCAGGGTGCGTGCTGCAGAATCCCACGTCATTTTTACCCGTGGTTCGCGGGGCTTATATTCAATGGCAAATTTGACGTCAGGATTCGCACTCGCCAGTTCGCGCATGCCGTCCACCGCCATTTTCCACAGGTTTTTATGATCGACCTGGAACGGATAATCCCAACCATCCTGTCCCGGCCAGACTTTCACGTAGTTGGCGCCCAGTTCGCGCACCACGGTGGCGGCTTCGTGCATCAAATCAAACGCCTGTTTACGGATGGCAGCATCGGGATTAGTGAAGGCACCGCGGGAGAAACGGCGCAGATAGATCTCCGGCGTTACGCCGATCGCTTTTAACCCGGCATCTGCCAACGCTTGCTTAACCTGAGCGACCGTCACGCCTTCGGTAAACGGATAGGGCACATCCACGTAAGAGAGGTCTTCAACGCTGCCGGCGAGTTTGATCTGATCGAGCGTGCTCAGTGCAGGCCCGTAACCGTCAACGGCGTAGCGATCGATATAGTTGGCAAAGTGCCATAATCCGGCACCGAATTTCGGATACGTATAGCTACTCATAGGGCCTGCTCCTCAGAGGATTGATGGTTGAATATATATTCATACATGGTTATATATTCCATTCTGCGCCTCGTGCTGCGCAGTTAACCAGCAATCAATAGTGAAAGTGCAGGTTTAATCACAGATTATTTTCATACCTGGAAGACCAACACCTTGACGCTTTAAAGGGATTGGAGCACGACAGCAACGCCAGGTCTTCGGTTTCACTTGCTCGTTTTCAGGGCAAAGAGTGCACCATTAGCTCACATTTCAATCATTGTTCTCTGCTAAAAATGGCCATCTGCTTCATCTGTTCTTAGCCTGTTTATCCCCCTGAATCGCGTCATTACTTGCTGCACCAGAAATATTGCTAGCAATTTGGCTAGTGTGGCATGCCGCTTGCTTTACTCCTTCCATCGCTACAGGTGTGTTAATTCAGGAGGCCGTAATGTCATCGCCGCAGATTATGTGGGATATCGCCAGCCATCAGCGTTATGCCTACAGTTCCATTGAGCATCAGGTTTTGCCCGTGTGGCCGCAGGGTAACGGTTTGGCGCTGTATATCGCTATGAATCTTGAGCATTTTGCCTTTGGTATGCCGGAAGGCGCGAAGCTGTCGCAAGGGGCAAATCGTCTTGATGTGTTGAACTACGCGTGGCGCGACTACGGTAATCGGGTCGGTGGCTGGTATCTGGCCGATCTGTTTGCCGAGCTCGGTATTCCACCGGCGGTGATCGCTAACACCTCCATTCTCGATTACTGCCCCCAGCTGCTCGATCGCTGGGTGAGCTTGCCTGGTAGCGAGCTGATTGGGCACGGTCATACCAACTCGCAGCGCCAGGGCGAACTTAGCCGTGAAGATGAATATGCGCTGATCGCCCGTTGCCAGCAGCGACTGAGTGCCTATCAGCAACGGCCGGTGGCGGGGTGGTTGTCGCCGTGGATCTCAGAGAGCCACGACACGCCAGACCTGCTGCGACAGAACGGCTTCAGTTACACGCTGAACTGGGCGCATGACGATCGTCCCGTCGCACTGCAAACCTCGCACGGCGATCTGCTCTCGGTGCCTTATCCGCAGGAGATCAATGATATCCCCACCATCATTCCTAACGGCACCTCGATTGAAACCTTTTGCAGCATGATCGAGAGCCAGTTCATCGAGATGAAACAGCGCGCCGAGCAGCGTCCGCAGGTGATGGGCATTGCGCTGCATCCTTACATTGTTGGTCAGCCTTTCCGCCTGCACCATCTGCGGCAGACGCTGCAAAAAATTATCGCGCAGTGTGAAGACGTATGGCTTACCACGCCGGGCGAGATTGCCGCCCATTCACTCAATATTTCTGCAACAGCCAATACCTTAGCCACGGGAGAGCAAGTATGTCGGTAGCACCTGAAGAAGTAGAGATTGTGAAAGCGTTTCTGGCCGCGTCAATGGCGCCCGATCCGGATCGCGCCGCAGCACTGATGTCGCCTGAGGTGCTAATTACCTTTACCGGTAAGCGGGTGATGCCAACAGTTCACGGCGTCACCGCCTTTAACGCCGCCCGTTATCAATGGGTTAAGAAGCAGCTTGGAGAGTTTGACTGGATGGAGAAAAGCCCAGGCCATGTGGTGGTCTACTGCACCGGCTTTCTCTATGGCGTGTGGCCGGACGGCCGCGAGTTCGCTGGTAATCGCTATCTCGATCGCTATGAGGTGGTTGCAGGGCAGATTACCAAAATGGATGTCTGGAACGACAGCGCCGAGTGGATTCTGGCTCCGGAGCTCAATCAGCAGGCGTAGTCCGCAGTGAAATGAACAACAAAAAAAGAACTGGCATTGGCTTTGTGAGCATTGCTAGCAATAACCCTGGCATATTGATGAGAGATAAATAATGAAGCAACTTTTGCTGTCGTTGTTAGTCGCAGGTTCGTTAGGCCTTAGCAGTCACGCTGCGCTGGCGGAGAACGTCGTGCGTTGGGCCACCGATGCGGACATCCCGACGCTGGACCCGGATGCGTACGCCTCTACCAAGGCCCTGACTTTCCAGAACCACATCTATGAGTCGCTGGTACAGCGCGATAATGACCTGAAGATTCAGCCGTGGCTGGCGCTGAGCTGGCAGCAGCTGGATGACACCACATTGCGCTTCAAGCTGCGCGAAGGGGTGAAGTTTCATAATGGCGATGAGCTGACGTCTGAGGACGTGGTGGCCTCGGTCGCCAGGGTGACGGATCCGGCGTCGGGGATTCGTGCCAACGCGTCGACCATTAAAGATGCGGTAGCGGTAGACAAATACACCGTGGATATTCATCTGGTGAAAAAGACCGGTATCGCCATCAACGAGCTGACCGGCGTGATGATCATGGATAAGAAGTGGCTCAGCGAGCACAACGCCCTGAAACCTACCGATATCAGCCAGGGTACGGAAGGTTACGCCACCAATAATACCAACGGCACCGGACCGTTTATTTTGCAGAGCCGTCAGCGCGATACGCAGATGGTGCTGGTGCGTAATCCGAACTGGTGGAATGCCGCTGCGGGCACCACCAATATCGACAAAATCATCTTTAAGCCAATCTCGTCCGATGCCACACGGCTCTCAGGCCTGCTGGCGGGTGAATACGATCTGGTGACTTCGGTTCCCCTGCAGGACATTCAGCGATTGCAGAATAACCCGGCGGTGCAGATGCAGGTCAGCCCATCGCTGCGCGTCGATTATCTGACGCTGAACATGCGTGACACGCTCAATGCTAAAAACGCCAAAGCGGACAACCCGCTGAAAGATATCCGCGTGCGCCAGGCGCTCTATATGGCCATCAATCGTGAGGCGATCACACAGAAAGTGATGCGCGGTCTCACCAAGCCAACCAGTAACTATCTGGCGCCGGATATTCCGGGCTACGACGCGAAAGCCGGCGTCGATTTCCCGTATGACCCGGTTAAAGCCAAAGCGCTGCTGGCAGAAGCGGGCTATGCGCAAGGTTTCAACCTCAACTTTGATTGCCCGGAAGGCACCTACATCAATGCCGCCCAATGGTGCCAGGCGGTGCAGAGTTACTGGTCAAAAATTGGCGTGAAAGCGGCGCTGAACGTGCATCCGGCCAGCGTCTATGACCCGATTCTGGTGAATGGTCGTACCGATGTCGGCGTTTTGGGCTGGGCCAACCTGCCAATTATGGATCCCTACAGCGTGGCGGTGCAGCTGCTGCACACCAGCAACGGGAAAAGTCTCGGCACCTTCAATATTCCGCGCTACAGCAATCCGGCGGCCGACAAGCTGATCGACGACTCGGTCGGCGAGCTGGATAACACGAAGCGTCTTACCATGCTGAGTCAGGCGGTGGCGCTGGCGAATAAAGACCTGCCCTATCTGCCGATGCACTTTGAACCCACCGTCTGGGCGATGAGCAAAAAGCTGACGCTGAAACAGACGCCGGATAACGTTCAGCGCCTGTGGTACGGCAAGGTTAGCCAGTAATTTCTCGTATCGGAGCGGCGCAATGCATCGCGCCGCGTTGAAGTCAGGAGGCCGTTATGGTTTTTTTTGTGCGCAAGTTACTGCAGGCGCTGATGTTGCTGGCGGGCGTCGCGCTGCTGTCTTTTATTCTGTTTCAGTACCTTGGCGACCCGGTTGCCAGCATGCTGCCCGAGAGCGCAACCGAAGTCGAACGCGCGGCATTGCGCACCAGCCTCGGTCTCAACGACCCGGTAATTATGCAGTTCTGGCACTACATTACGCGCCTGCTGCACGGCAATTTTGGCATCTCTTACTACAACCAGGTTTCGGTATTTCAACTGATTATGGAGCGCTTGCCCGCCACGCTGGAGCTGGTGTTCGTTTCGGTGGTGCTGGCGATGGCGATCGGTTTTCCGCTTGGCGTCTGGTCTGCCATCAGCCGTAACAAACTGCTGAAAGAAGGGGTGCAGATCCTGTCGCTGATTGGCGTTTCTCTGCCGTGGTTTCTCACCGGCATCATCCTGATTATCGTCTTCTCCGTCTGGCTGGGATGGTTCCCTTCCAGCGGCCGTGGCGACGTCGTGAAGCTCGGTTTCTGGCGTACCGGGCTATTAACTGCTTCTGGCTGGCACTCTATTGTGCTGCCGGCGCTGTCGCTGGGACTGTCGATGGTGACCATCATCATGCGACTGATTCGCACCGAAATGCTCGAGGTAATGAAGTCCGATTACGTCAAGTTTGCCCGCGCTCGCGGCATTGAAAACTACCGCATCTGGTTTCGTCATGCGCTGAGGAACGCCTTATTACCGGTGGTAACGGTGATTGGTTTGCAGATTGGCGGACTGATCGCCTTCGCCATCGTGATCGAAACGGTTTTTCAGTGGCCGGGCATGGGATTGCTGCTGATTCAGTCAATTAACTTCGTTGATGTGCCGGTGCTTTCCGGCTATCTGCTGTTTACCGCCCTGATTTTTATCGTGATCAACACCCTGGTTGATCTGTTGTATTACCTGATCGACCCGCGCATGCGGGCTCAGTAAGGAGTTGCCATGATTAACGATAATTTTCCTCCTGCGGTCGCGCCCGTGCGGCGGCGTACCCGGCTGGCTCAGCAGTGGCGAGCCTTCACCGAAAGCGATCTGCTGTGGCTGTTCTGGCGCAGCAAAAGTACCGTGGTGGCCTTCAGCTGCTGCCTGATCATCCTGCTGTGCTCAATCACCAGCCACTGGATTGCGCCGCACAATGTGTTTGATACCACCAGTTTCGACTTGATGGATTCAGAGTTACCGCCATCGTGGATGAGCGGCGGCGATGCGCGCTTCTGGCTGGGTACCGATGTACAGGGGCGCGATATTCTCTCGCTGATGCTGTATGGCCTGAATATCTCGTTGATCATTGGCGGGATTAGCGTGCTGCTGTCGGTGATACTGGGGGTGGCACTCGGCGTGTTGAGCGGTTACTTCGGCGGTTTAGTCGATACGCTGATCATGCGCTTTGCCGATGCCATGCTGAGTATTCCCACCATTATGTTCACGCTGCTGGTCAGCGGCGTGGCGCGGGTGGTGATCCCGAAAGAGTTGATGGGGCACTTTGCCCCGGCGATCCTCACCGGCGCCATTGCGCTGACCGGCTGGATGCAATATGCGCGTACGGTGCGCGGTCTGACGATGCTGGAGAAAGGGCGGGAATATGTTATGGCCTCGCGCATCAGCGGTGCGCATCATATCCACATCATGCTGCGCCACATTGTACCGAACGTTCTGCGTCCGGTGCTGGTGATGGCAACGCTGCACCTCGGCGTAGCGATTCTGACCGAGGCCACGCTGTCGTTTCTCGGCGTGGGGATGCCGCCGGATCAACCTTCGTTGGGCACCTTAATCAACGAAGGCAATCAATATCTGTTCTCCGGACAGTGGTGGATTGTGGCTTTCCCAGCCGCGCTGCTGGTGATCCTTTCTCTCTCATTCAACATGTTGGGCGATTGGTTGCTGGACGCCCTTAACCCGAAATTACGTTAGGAGCGCGCCATGGCACAGCAGAGCCAGACAGCCAGCGAGACGTTGCTTGACGTTCGCGATCTGAGTATTGAATTTCTGCACCGGAAAGGAAATTTGCAGGCGATCCATAACCTCTCGCTCACCATGCAGCCGGGCGAAGTGCTGGGCATGGTGGGTGAATCCGGCGCGGGGAAATCCCTGACCGGCGCCGCCATCAGCGGGCTATTGCAAGAGCCAGGACGTGTTAAACAGGGTGAGATTTGGTTTCAGGGGCAGCGCATCGATAACCTCGATGATGATGCGCGCCGTAAGCTGCGCGGCAAAGCCATCAGCTGTATTTTCCAGGATCCGCTCACCAGCCTTAATCCGGTGCTAACTATTGGCCAGCAGCTAACCGAAACCATCCGCACGCACTTGCCGCTCTCCGCCGCCGAGGCCCGTGAACGGGCGATTACGCTACTCACCGAAGTTGGCATGAGCAGCCCAGCGCAGCGCATGGAACAGTATCCTCACCAGCTCTCCGGCGGGATGCGTCAGCGCGTCGTCATCGCGCTGGCGCTCTGCGTTGATCCGCAGCTAGTGATCGCCGATGAACCTACGACCGCGCTGGATGTTTCGGTGCAGGCGCAGGTGTTACGGGTGCTTAAACGTCTCTGCCAGCAGCATGGCACGGCGGTGATGCTGATTACCCATGACATGGGCGTGGTGGCGGATGTGTGCTCGCGAGTCGCGGTGCTGTATGCCGGACGGATTGTCGAGATGGGCCCGGTCGCGGAGGTGATTCGTGCCCCTAAACACCCCTACACGCGCGGTCTGATCAACTCGATTCCCTCGATGCGCGAACGCCATGAATTCCTGTCGCAGATTGATGGCGCCATGCCGCGCCTCAATTCGCTGCCGGGCGGCTGCGCGTTCCATCCACGCTGCCCACATGTTACCGAGCGCTGCCGCCAACATCAGCCCGACATGCAGTTCAGCCATCTGTCGCAAATCGCCTGCTTTTACCCCTACGGAGAGACGCCATGACAAGTGAAAAAGTGCTGCCGCCTGTAGTGTTGAACGTGCGCGATCTGCACATTCGTTTTCAGCTCGGCCGTGAAAAGCGCAGCTCGCTGTTTCGTCGCGGCGCCAGGCGCGAGCTGCATGCGGTGCGCGGCATCAATCTCTCCATTCGTCAGGGGGAAACCTTTAGCATTGTTGGCGAATCCGGCTGCGGTAAATCGACTATCGCGCGGGCGCTGGCAGGGCTGTATACGCCGTCAGAAGGGTCGATAAAGTTCGCCTGGCAGGGTGACGCCAGCGAAACGCACGCGGCACAGAACGGTACTCAGATGATCTTCCAGGATCCATATGCCAGCCTCAATCCGCGCTGGCGTATTGGGCGTTCGCTGGCCGAGCCGTTGGTGCTGAGTAAAAAAGTGGGCAGCACGCGTCAGGCGCGCAGCTATTGTGGTCAGCTGCTGGAACAGGTTGGGCTCTCCGCCAACGATTTGGATAAGTTTCCGCATGAATTTTCCGGCGGCCAGCGCCAGCGCATTTCCATTGCGCGTGCGCTGGCGACCCAGCCGGGCTTTCTGATTTGCGACGAGCCCACCTCAGCGCTGGATGTCTCGGTGCAAGCGCAGGTATTAAACCTGATGCGCCGTTTACAGCAGACGCATGGGCTAACCTACTTTTTCATCAGCCATAACATGGCGGTGATTTCCCATATTTCCGATCGGGTTGGCGTCATGTACCTCGGTCGTATCGTCGAGCAGGGCAGCGTGGAGGAGATTTTTTCCCGTCCCGCGCATCCCTACACGCGTCTGTTGATTGCGGCGATCCCACAGTTTGATAGCCCGTCGACGGAACGTGAACCGATCGTCGGCGAAGCCCCCAATCCGATGTCACCTCCGCCGGGATGTGCCTTCGCGGCACGCTGCAGTCACGCACAGCCGCTGTGCCAGCAAATGATGCCGCCGGTGCATAACTTGTCGGAAGAACATCAGATTGAGTGTCATTTCCCGGCGGCGGTCGCTGCGGCCTGTTAATCATGAGGAGAGAGCTGATGGAAAGTCTATTAATTCAACACGTCACGCCGTTTGATGAAAGCCAACCCGTTGACCTGTTGCTGGAAAATGGCGTGATTGCAGCGCGTGGCGCTAATCTGCCTCTAGCACCCGGCACCACCCTGATTAATGCGCGAGGCATGCAGGCTTTTCCTGGCCTGGTAGATGGCCATGCTCATCTGGATAAAACCTTGCTGGGACGCGACTGGTATCGCAATGAAGTGCCGCACAACCTTGCCGCGATTATCGCTAATGAGCGTGATTACCGCCGCGAACAGCAGCCCGATGCGCAGTTGCAGTCAGAGCTCATTACGCGGCGCGCGATTGCGGCGGGAACCTCGTTTATTCGTACCCATGTCGACATTGATAACGAAATTGGCCTGGCAAACCTGGAAGGTGTGCTGGAGACGCGTCGTCGGCTGGCTGACCAGGTCGATATTGAGATTGTCGCGTTTCCCCAGAGTGGCATTCTGCAAAGTCCGGGAACGGAAGCGTTGCTGGATCGTGCGCTGGCGATGGGCGCGGAGCTGGTGGGCGGCTTAGATCCCTGCTCATACGATAAAGATCCGGTGCGTCATCTGCAGATCATCTTTGACCTGGCGGTGCGCCACGATAAAAAGCTGGATATTCATCTGCATGAACGCGGTGAACTGGGCGCGTTCAGCCTTGAGCTGCTGCTGGACTTTACTCGCCGTTATCAGATGCAGAATCGCGTTACGCTGAGCCACGGCTTCTGTCTTGGCATGGTTGAACCGGCGCGCCAGCAACAGTTTGCCGAAGAGATGGCAGAGCTGGGCATGTCAGTGGCGACGACCGCGCCGGCGGATATCGCGGTGCCGCCGTATGAATTGCTGACCGCAGCGGGCGTCGCCCTTTGCGCCGGTAATGACGGCGTGCGCGATACCTGGAGCCCGTATGGCAGCGGCGACATGCTGCAGCGCGCGGTCACCATGGGACTGCGTTATCGCTGGCGTCAGGATCGGGAAATTATGCGCGCCGCCGAGACCATTACTTACGGCGGTGCCCGCGTAATGGAACTGGATAACTATGGTTTGCAGCCGGGCAATCGCGCCGACCTGGTGCTGATTCCCGGCCGCAGCATGGTGGAAGCGCTAGTGGAGTTGCCACGCGATCGTAAAGTGATCAAAGGCGGCAAACTGATCGCCGCAAATGGGGAGTGCCTGTTCTGATGAGCGAGAAAGTTACTCGCCTGCGCGCCGCTTGGGTCGTGGGCTATCGCAATGGCGATCACTGCCTGCTGCCGGATGGCGAAGTGGTGTGGCAGGGCGAACGCCTTCTGTTTGTTGGCTTTGATTACACCGGCCAGGTTGATGAAGAGATCAATGCCGGGAATTGTCTGGTCGGTCCTGGATTTATTGACCTTGATGCGTTGGGCGATCTCGATACCACCGTGCTGGCGTTCGACAACCAGCCGGGCTGGAAAAAAGGGCGCATTGTCGCCGCCGACTGGCACCGGCGCGATCTCTACAGCCGCGAGCAGCTTAACTTCGCCAAGCATTATGCTTACAGCCATCTGCTGCTTAACGGCATCACCAGCTTTGCGCCTATCACCTCTATTCTCTACCGCGAATGGGCCGAAGATTTCGATGAATACCTGTACGCCGCCGATGTTGCTGAATCTTTAGGCGCGCGTGCATGGCTGGGACCGGCGTTTATGGCCGGCTACTACGCTAGCGATAGTCAGGGGCAGTTTTCATGGAACGGCAATCGTCAGCGCGCCCAACAGGGATTAGACGATGCGGTCAATTTCTACCAGCGCATGCAGCAGCGCGGCGTTTCCACCCTAAGTGGCATGCTGGCTCCCGATCGCATTGAGGGTGGGGATGCCGTGTGGTTAAAAGATCTGGGTGACGTTGTCACATCATTAGCTTGCCCGACGCGGTTGCACTGCTGCCAGAGTGAGCTGGAGGTGGGTGAAATCGCCCGGCGCTATCAGGGGCGCAGCTCGCTGCAGGTTCTCGATGAGAATGGCCTGCTTAATCGCCATATGCTGTTGCCGCATGGCCAGTTCCTCGGCGGCGTGAATCCCAATTCGGCAAGCGTCGCTGAAGATATTGCCCGGTTGGCACAATCTGGCGCGTCCGTGGTGGCCTGTCCGCTGGTTTCCGGTCGCCACGGCAAATATCTGGAGCACTATCCGGCACTCAAAGCGGCTGGCATCAATCTGGCGCTGGGTAGCGATACTTTTCCTGCCGATATGTTTACCAATATGCAGATGGGCGTGGTGCTTACGCGTGTGGTTACCGGCGATATCGCGGCTGCTAGCGCGGCAGATTATTACCGCATGGCGACGCTAGGTGGTGCCCAGGCGCTGGGACGCGACGACCTCGGGCGGCTGGCGGTGGGATGTCAGGCCGATATGATGCTGGTCAATCTCGATCAACCCGCGCTGGGACAGATCTTCGATCCGATCACATCGCTGGTATTGAATGGCAATGGCCGGGATGTCTCCGGCGTGATTATCGCCGGACGCAAAGTGGTGTGGGATCGCGAGTTGGTGAACAGCGGGCAGAGCGCCGCCGCGTTACACGCCGAGTCGCAACAGGTCTTTGCGCACATCATTTCTACTTATCCGGAGAGAACCGTGGGCCATCCGTCGGTGGAAGAGATCGTCACATCGTCATTTCCCCGCGTAACCCGAGGCGCAGCCGATGAGTGAACACTATCTACTGACCAACGTCAGGTTAGAGACCGGATTTATTGAAAATAACGGCCATATTCAGGGTACGCGTAGCGATCTGTTTGCGCTCGAAATTCACCACGGCCGCATTGTCGCCATCACGCCGCAGCACGAAGCACCAAGCCCATTGCCGCAGGTGGATGCGGGCGGCCTGCTGATGTTGCCGGCACTGCGCGATATGCATATCCATCTGGATAAGACGTTTTATGGCCGACCGTGGCGAGCCGCTAAGCCGAATAACGAGCAGGATATTTTCCAGATGATCGCGCTGGAGCAACAGCTTTTACCGACGCTGTTAGCGGATTCGGTGGAGCATGCACAACAGTTGATCACACTGCTGCTGCGCAACGGCACGACGACGATACGCAGCCACTGCAATATCGATCCGGTAAGCGGACTGCGCAGCCTTGAACATCTGCTGCAGGCGCTGGAAGCGTTTGATGGCGTCATCAACTGCGAAATTGTGGCGTTTCCGCAGCACGGTCTATTGCGCTCGGGCGTAACCTCGCTGATGCGTGAGGCGCTGGCACTCGGCTGCCAATGGACCGGCGGGCTTGATCCCACCAAAGTTGATGGTGATATGCAGCGTTCTCTGGACATCATGCTCGATCTGGCGCACGACAGTCACAGCGGCGTGGATATTCATCTACATGAAGATGCCAGCAGCGGTATTGCCTGTATTCGCTATCTGCTGGACAGAGTAGAACAGGCGCCGAGCCTGCAAGAGCGAGTGACGCTAAGTCATGCTTATTGTCTGGCACAAATTGGCGATGCTGAAGTGCAGGCGCTGGGTGAACGTATGGCGACGCTGGGCGTTAGTCTAGCGTCCGGTTTACCGTTGGGGAAAAACGCTATGCCGTTGCCGTTGTTGCGCCAATGTGGCGTAAAGCTGATGACCGGTACCGACAGCGTGATTGATCACTGGTCGCCATTTGGCAGCGGCAGCATGCTGGAAAAAGCCAACTTGTGGGCTCAACTTTATGGGCGCGGCACCGAGTTTGAACTCAATCGGGCGCTGGCGATTGCCACCGGCGATATACTGCCGCTGAATGAGCAGGGCGCACGCGTCTGGCCAATGGCGGGCGACGCGGCTGATTTTATCTTGCTCAACGCCAGCTGCTCAGCCGAAGCGGTGGCGCGTCTGCCAGCAATTTCAGCCAGTTACTTCCGCGGCCAACGCGTTTACCGCGCCTAAATGATGTATATTTCAGGGGGACCGACATGACCGATACAGGATTGAGTATGGGCGCGAAATTAACCCCCAGACAAAAAGAGATCACCCGCATTTATGATTCGCTAACCATGGCCATTGCCCAGCATAAGCTACGGCCGGGAACGCGATTGATTGAAGCGCAGATTGTTGATGCACTTACGGCGAACCGCAACCATGTGCAGGCGGCACTGCAGCGCATGGCGCTGCAGCATATTGTCACCATTGAGCCCAATGTAGGTGCGATTGTTGCACAGCCATCCGCCACTACAGCGCGTGAAATCTTCACCGCTCGCCACGCCATTGAATCGGCGATTATTGCCTGCATAACGCCGGAAAAAATGGCGGCATTTGCCTGGCAATTGCAGCAGCAGCAAAAAGAGGAACACGAGGCGATTCATAGCCAGGAGCGGCAACGGGTGGTGTATCAGCTTGGCGCGTTTCATCTGCTGCTGGGCAAAATTGCCGATAACAAAGTGCTGGAAGATATTCTGCATAATTTGATGGTGCTAAGTTCGCTGATTGTCATGCTTTATCAGCGTAATGAGATGCCGGTGTGCCAATGTGATGAGCATCAGCACATCATTGATCAACTCAACGCCGGAAATACCGCCAATGCACAGCAGCTGATGCGCGATCATCTTATTGAACTTGAGCAGCAGCTGGATATTTCAGAAGCCTCGCCTTATGCCATGACGCTGGTGCAGGCGCTGCATAAGGTCAATTAACCTAAACACGGTAATGGCTGTTTAAAGAGACTTTACGGCGAAAAAATCCCATTAAGGGCTGCTTAAAGAGCGCTTGTAACGCTGGAGGAACCATGGAATTAGAGACCACTCGGTTGCGGCTGGAACCTTTTCAACTCGCCCATTTTGATGGCCTGCATGCGATGGAAAACGATCCTGAGATCATGCGTTACATCAGCAATGGCGTGGTAAAAACGCCGGAAGAGACACTAGCCACGATTGAGCGCGTGCAGGCGCGCTGGCAGCAGTATGGATTTTCATGGTGGGCAATGCGGGAAAAAGCCTCCGGTGAGGTAGTTGGGGCAGCATGCCTTCAGCATCTGGCTAATCAGGATGGTGCACCGCTGGAAATTGGCTGGCGTCTCAATGCCAATCATCATGGCAAAGGCTATGCAACAGAGGCGGCGCAGGCGATCGTTAAGTTTGCGGTTGAGGATATCGGCGTGAACTATTTAGTCGCCGTTGCCGATCCTGAAAACAGCGCTTCGCACAAGGTGATGCAGCGGCTGGGAATGACCTACAAAGGCATTGAGCGACATTACGATGTACCTTGCGTGGTGTATGAGTTGCAGATGACAAAGTGAGGCGCTTCGAGGACATTTCAACTAGCCAGCAGGCTTGCTGGCTAAGTAGAACATTTACCAATGCGATTTTTCAAAAGAGCAGGTGATAGGACTGAACAAGTTTAGAGTACGCGTTTAGATATATCATTTAACATAATATACATTACATGCACTTTGATTTGTAACGGCTAAATCACGACGCTGCAATGCTGGCAAGGATCGCATTGATGTGGCTCTTCACCTCTGCATACTGACGTTGCTACATGAAAGTTACGTCGGGTTTGGCCACACAACACTTGCCTTAGAAAAGCTTCAGCAGGCAAACAAGCTGCAATTCAAGCGTTAAATGATTTTCCAAGCCGTGTAGAAAACTCAACATGCAAAGCAATTGTGTGGGTTTAAATCAGTGTCCATGCACCGTAAACCCAACCAACCGCACCACAATCGGGCGCACCACCAGAATGCAGACAAAAGCCGCGGGCATTGCAACCTGATACGCATTCATCACATTTTCCATGTAATGCGGCCCTACTCCAAACTCGGCGAAAGTAATGACTAAACTCATCAAAAACGCCATGATGGTCGCCATATAGAGAGCAAAGATAATTGCTTCACTGCCATTTGTATTCTGCGCATCTCCGGGATATCTGCAGCGCGCGGGCATGCCTAAAACGCCCGAAGATCTTATCCAGCACGCCTGTCTGGTTTTCCGCTATCCCACAGATGGACGTTTTCTTCCCTGGACTTTTAGGGTTAATGGCCAATCAGTTAACGCCAGGCTCAACCCTGAGTTTATTAGCGATGATATTGATATCATTGCAAAAATAGCAGTCAACGGCGGCGGCATTGCCCGTCTGGCAAGCTTTGTTGCTCAGCCATTGTTAGACAGCGGCCAATTGATCGCCTTGTTCGACACCGATCAAAGTGATGAAAATCGAGCGCAATCCTTACCGATGAATATCTTTGCCTGCGTCAACGAACGTTCGGCATTGAATGCCAAAGTAAGAGCGTTCATCCAGTTTCTGGAACAGGCGATTGAGCAGCCCAGTCATTAGGCATTGTCTCATACGTTTACACTTTTTAACGCGCTGCTTTTTCACCGTGACTACGCTGTGTCAGGGCTTATTGTGCCCTGCTAACTAGAAAGGAAGGAATCCAGATGCGTAAGCTTTCATTTATCGTGCTCACTGCCGGTTTATTGTTGTCTGTTACATCCCAGGTTGAAGCTAAAGGCTGCCTGAAAGGCGCTGCGGTCGGCGGCGTTGCCGGTCATATGGCGCATCATGGCGTTGCCGGTGCGGCAGCGGGTTGTGCTGTGGGTCACCACATGGCCAACAAGAAACAGAAAGAAGCGGATAGCAAACAGCAGCAGTCGAAGTAAGTTTTATATAACCAGTCGCTCAACGGCCCATCCACATCGCTTGTGGATGGGCCGCTTTAGTGTTGATGCCTATAAACTACCCGTAGTTGTTACGATTTGCTTTTCTCCGCGTTGCTTAACCCCTGCGCGGCAAATATCAGGGCTAAGTGGCTCAGTCCCTGCGGCATATTGCCCCGCCATGACTGGCTACGGACATCATACATTTCATTGAAAATATCGACGTTACCGCGTCGATTGAGCAGCGCCAAAATCTCCGTCATCATCTCTTCCGCCCCTGCACCATCCCCCATCGCCGCCCAGGCTTCTACCATCCAGAACGAACATGCCAGGAAGGTACTCTCTTCGCGATCCACGCCGCTGTAACGATAGAGCATCGCGCCGTTATTACCCAGCTCGCGACGGATCACGCGGTAGGTTGCGCGCATTCTTTCCGGGTTAACACTGTTGCCGTAGTGATGCATCAGCGTTAGCGCGGCATCCACCTGCTCATCGCTACCGACATAAAAGGTATAGCTCTGCAGTTTTTCCGACCAGCAATGGCTTTCAATCCACTGACTGATACGGTCACGCTCGCGCTTCCAGCGTTCAACCCAGGTTGGTTCGATGTATTTTCGCTCGGCTAAAATCACCGCGCGATCCAGCGCCAGCCAGCACGCCATCTTCGAATGGGTGTAATGTTGCTCCTCCGGCAACTCCCAAATGCCAGAATCCTTTTGGCGCCAGCTATCCGCACAGCAGTTAGCCAGCTCACCCAGCAAGCGCGCAGTGGTGAGATCCAATACGTGCCCGGCTTCCACAAAGCCCTGCGCCGTGGCCAGCATATCGCCATACATGCTGAGTTGAATCTGATCGCGCGCGTTATTGCCAACGCGTACCGGTTGCGAATCCTGATATCCGCGCAGTGCTGGAAAGCGCTCTTCAGGGACGATATCGCCTTCCAGCGTATAGCAGGCACGCAACCTGACGCCGTGATCGATAATGGTTTTAGTGAGCCAGGAAAACGCGGCCTTACAATCTTCCAGCGCGCCGAGGCAAATGAACGCTTTGATGATCAGACAGGCATCGCGCACCCACGCGTAGCGGTAATCGTAATTTTTTTCTTTACCGATGCCTTCGGGCAGCGAAGTGGTTGCTGCGGCTGCCAGTGCGCCCGTTGGGGAGTACCACAGGAATTTTAACGATAGCGCTGAACGTATGACTAATGACGAATAACGGCCGCTGTAGCTCAGACTGTTGACCCAGTCGCGCCAGGCCGTGTCGCTGGTGTCAATGCGCCCATCAATGGCCTTCATGTCCGGTACCGCTAGCGGCTCTTTTTCCGTTACCAGCAAAGCGCAAAGTGAACGAGCACCTTTACTCACGGTTAAGGTGCCGCTAATCCGTTCATCGTCGACGTGGTCGAGGATGATCTCTTCGCTGGTACGCAGCATCGCCATCAAATCGGCAATGTGATACACCTTGCCTTGCGCACTGTCAGCAATCCACGGCGAGCGCGTCTCGGCGGCAGTGGCAAACCGCAGCGTAATTTTTAACGTGACTTCCCCCTCCAGCCCATCAATACGCCTGGCCAGCTCGCTCCAGGGTAAGCGCCCTGCCAGCGTGCTGTTAATCGACTCGGTCAGCAGTACCGATCCGCTATCGGTATCGTAACGGGTCTCCAGCACATTACTGTTTTCGCGATAATTGCGCGTCACCCGATAATCCGCCAGCGGCACGATCTGAAAGAACCCGCCAATCTGCGGGTCAAGGATCTGGTCAAACAGGGGTTTGGAATCAAGATTGGGAGCGCACCACCAGTCAATCGAACCATCCGGCGCGATGAGCGCAACCGATCTGCCCTCCCCGATAGCCGCATAGTCGCCCAGTCCGGCGAATCCTTCGCTACGTTGTGGATTTAAATATTGCTGATTTTCCAAAATGGTTTTCCTGAATTGCATAAAAAGTGAAGTGGTCAAACCCTGCGGCCACGCAATTAAGCCCGCATCAATCCTGGCAGAAAATTCGGATTTCATTCAGGTCATTGCTTGTCGAAATATATAGCCAATACAGTAGTCACCCATATAAACCACTTTAAGTAACGCGTGACAGGATTATTATTTAGCGAGATGCGCTAAAGATATTTCTTAAAAACTCAGCCATTCTCGACTTTCAAATAATTGCTGCTAAACCTGAAGAGGTAATAACAGTTTCGGCGGAGATGACGAATGAAAAAGATATGGATTGGTGTAACGCTAGCGGCGGCGATCAGTTGTTCAGTAATGGCATCTCAGGGTGTCTTCGAAGTGAAGCCGGTGATGGCCCAGCATAGCAGCCACTTGCCGTCTCACTGATGAGTAAAGGGCGGAATTCACATTCCGCCCTTTGCTGTTTACGCCGCCACGGTCAGGGCTTTTTTACTGCGTGACCAGACACGGTGCGACGCCATTACCGAAAGGAAATCTGCCATAAAGGTCCCTTCTGCTTTAACGTCTTCGACCAAACCTTCTTCTGCCTCATTATCCTGCACGTTGAACTGCGCTTTAAACCGGCGCGCGTCACCGCTAAGACCAATAGGTTTGAGATGCTTGTAAGCCTCGAGCAGAAAATAACGCGCATCGCCGCTCAGCAGTAAGGCGTCAATGTTGCCATCGGGAACAATCACCGCATCAAACGTCAGTGATGGAAGCCCGCTAAAAGTGGCATCAATCGGCAGCACTGAGCCATCATCCGCCAGCACCTGCCCCATATGCGCCGCCAGAATTTTGGCATGCACGCCCTGCGCTTTCAGCGCCTGAAGCACCGCCAGCACATCGGCTGCTTTTGCGCCATCGCTGAGCAACAAAGCGACCTGACGCCCTTTGATGTCACCGCTCGGTTGCGCATAAAGACTCAAACTGTCGTCTTTTTTCAGACCGTTGACATCTTTTGGCGGCGCCGTGTTCAGCTGCTCATCACTCAGTTTCAGCCCCAGATTTTTCGCTACGCCTTCGGCCAGCGTGACGTCGATCTGCAGCAGATGATCCACCACGCGCTCACGGATATACGGTCGCGCCACTTTACTTAACTCAAATGAATACGCGCCGATGATGTGCTGCTGCTCTTCAGGCGTCTGGCTCAGCCAAAACAGTCTTGGCTGCGAATAATACTCGCCAAACGATGGGCTACGTTCGCGCACCTTGCTGCCTTCCACCCGCTCCTGATAGCTCTCAAATCCGCCCGCTTTGGCTGCCGGTGGCACTTCACGTGGCCAGTTATTATTGATGGAGTTGGGTTCGTAATTGGCCGGATTGGTGTCGATTTCCGTGCGGTGCATGCCCTGGCGCTGGAAGTTGTGGTAAGGACAAACCGGGCGATTAATCGGGATCTCATGGAAGTTCGGACCGCCAAGTCGACTGATTTGCGTATCGGTATAGGAGAACAAACGTCCTTGCAGCAGCGGATCGTTGGTGAAGTCCAGCCCCGGCACAATGTGGCCTGGGTGGAACGCCACCTGCTCGGTTTCAGCAAAGAAGTTATCCGGATTACGATTCAGGACCATTTTGCCCACCAGCTCGACCGGAACCAACTCTTCTGGAATCAGTTTGGTCGCATCCAGAATATCGAAGTCGAATTTAAATTCGTCCTCCTCCGGGATCAGCTGCAGGCCTAACTCATATTCCGGGAAATCGCCGGCTTCGATGGCTTCCCACAGATCGCGGCGATGGAAATCTGGATCGCGCCCGGTGAGTTTCTGCGCTTCATCCCACAGCAGCGAGGCTTTACCCGCTACCGGTTTCCAGTGGAAACGCACGAAGGTGGCTTTACCCTCAGCGTTGATCAAGCGGAAAGTATGAATACCAAAGCCTTCCATGGTGCGATAACTGCGTGGGATACCGCGATCGGACATCGCCCAGATCACGTTATGCAGCGTTTCAGGCTGCAGCGACACATAATCCCAGAAGGTGTCGTGCGCGCTCTGCCCTTGCGGAATTTCATTGTGCGGCTCAGGTTTCACCGCATGCACAAAGTCCGGGAATTTATGCGCATCCTGGATGAAAAACACCGGCGTATTGTTGCCGACCAAATCAAACACGCCCCCATCGGTATAGAACTTGGTGGCAAATCCACGGATATCGCGCACGGTGTCCGCCGAACCAGCGCCGCCTTGCACAGTGGAAAAACGCACAAAGACGGGTGTGGCTTTGTCGGGGTCGCTGAGAAAACCCGCTTTAGTCAGCGCTTCCAGCGAACGATAAGGCTGGAAGTAGCCGTGTGCGGCAGAACCGCGCGCATGCACGATACGTTCAGGAATGCGTTCATGGTCAAAATGCGTGATTTTTTCACGCATGATGAAGTCTTCCAGCAGCGTCGGCCCACGCGCGCCGGCAGTCAGCGAATTCTGATCGTTGGCAATGCGCGTGCCCTGATTCGTGGTCAGCCCAGCGTTTTCGCCATTCTTGCGGTATTCATTCAGCTGATCGAGCTTATCGTTTTTAATCTCTGGCGCTTTCAGGCTGCCGGGCGCAGTGGGTTGTTTTCCCGGCGGCGTCGGTTCGGCGGCAGGTTTGTGTCCGCCATCTTTAGGCGCTAAGTCACCTAATCCCGGTTGAGAGGTTTCTGGCCCCTTATGTGGCGCGGTATGTTCTAAATTTTGTTCTTTTTTATCTTTCGACATGTCACATGCTCCTCCAGTTAAGACCCTATTAACTGTAGAGCAAAATTTCACTTAAATAGCCGCTTCACTTATAAATCACGCGCAAAGGGATAATTAGTCTCAATTTAAACTGAAGTAATTTTAAGCGAGGCGCTTAATTAACGCGCGATAACGCCAACATATCGCCCTAAATAACCGCTTCGGTTTATTTTTAATTATCTATTTCGCCGAAAAACTCACCTTATAAAGGCTTATCAGCGACTAGCAGAGATTCCGGATAATTCTTTTGCAAATGCCGACTATGCTTATCTCTCTATAACCATACAAAAACAGGTTCTATCCTGATTTCTCTTTTTCATTTACTGGAGATTTGGCATGAGCAGCCATAGCGCATCAGTGACTCTGCGAGTTAATGGCGTACGCCAGCAACTCGACGTCGATACCCGCACCACGCTGCTGGATGCCCTGCGTGAGCATCTGCACCTAACCGGCAGCAAAAAAGGTTGCGACCACGGCCAATGCGGTGCCTGCACGGTGATCGTCAACGGGCGGCGCATCAATTCTTGCCTGACATTGGCGGTGATGCAGCAGGATGCCGACGTCACCACCATTGAAGGCCTCGGCAATCCTGACCAGTTGCATCCGCTGCAAACCGCATTCATCGACCACGACGGCTATCAATGCGGTTACTGCACGCCGGGGCAAATCTGTTCTTCGCTGGCGGTGCTGGAGGAGATCAAAGCGGGTATTCCCAGCCACGTGACCCACGATCTGGTCTCGGCACCGCCACTCTCCGCTGACGAAATTCGCGAGCGGATGAGCGGCAATATCTGCCGCTGTGGCGCCTATGCCAACATCCTGGCGGCAATTGAGGAGTATGCGGAGGGACAAACGCCATGAAAGCCTTCAGCTACCAACGTGTGAAAACCGCCGCCGAAGCGGCTGCCAGTGCGCAGCAACACGCCGGTGCGAAATTTATCGCCGGCGGCACCAATCTGCTTGATCTGATGAAGTTGGAAATCGAAACCCCTGCCCATCTGATTGATGTCAACGGCCTTGAGCTGGATAAAATTGAAGCCACGGCGCAAGGTGGCTTGCGGATTGGTGCGCTGGTGCGTAATACCGATTTGGCGGCCGATGCCAGAGTCCGACGCGACTATGGCGTGTTAGCACGCGCCCTGCTGGCGGGTGCCTCTGGACAGTTACGCAATCAGGCCACCACGGCGGGCAATCTGCTGCAGCGTACGCGTTGCCCTTACTTCTACGATACCAATCAGCCCTGCAACAAGCGCGTGCCCGGTAGCGGCTGTGCCGCCCTTGATGGTTTCAGCCGTCAACATGCGGTGGTGGGCGTGAGCCCGGCCTGTATCGCCACTCATCCCAGCGACATGGCGGTGGCCATGCGCCTGCTGGATGCGGTGATTGAAACCGTCAGCCCGGACAGCACGGAACGCCAGATTCCGATTGCGGAGTTTTATCGTGCGCCAGGCACCACGCCACATCTGGAAACGGTGCTGAAACCCGGCGAGCTGATTGTCGCGGTGTGCTTACCCGCGCCGCTGGGTGGCACCCATATCTATCGCAAGGTGCGCGACCGCGCATCCTACGCCTTTGCTCTGGTCTCCGTGGCGGCAATCATTCAGCCCGATCGTTCGGGGCGCGTGGCGCTCGGTGGCGTAGCGCACCAGCCGTGGCGCATGGAGGCGGCTGACCATGCCTTAATCCAAGGTGCGCAGGCGGCAAGCGATCGGCTGTTCGCCAGCGCGCAGCCAACGGCGGAAAATGAATTCAAGATCATTCTGGCGAAGCGAACGCTTGCCTCGGTGTTAGCGGAAGCGAGGGGTTAACTGATGAAGTTCGAAAAGCCTGCAGGATCAAATCCCATCGATCAGCTTAAGGTGGTCGGTCAGCCGCTTAATCGTATCGATGGACCGCTTAAGACCTCCGGTCTGGCGCATTATGCTTACGAGTGGCACAGCGAAGCACCCAATGCCGCATATGGCTATGTGGTCGGCGCGCCTACTGCGAAAGGCAAAATCACGGCAATCGATACTCACGCCGCTCAATGTGCGCCAGGAGTGCTTGCGGTGGTCACCGCAAAGAGTGCCGGTGAGCTGGGTAAAGGTGATAAAAATACCGCCCTGCTGCTGGCTGACGGCAACATTGAACACTATCACCAGGCGGTAGCGCTGGTGGTGGCTGAAACCTTTGAACAGGCACGCGCGGCAGCCAGTTTGGTGCAAGTGCAGTGTCAACGTGTAGAGGGCGCCTATGATCTTGCTGCCGAAAAAGCAGCGGTCACGTCGGCGCCCGAAGATCAACCGGATAAACGCGTCGGAGATTTTGAGCGGGCTTTCGCTGCTGCCGAAGTGACACTGGACGCGCACTACACCACGCCGGATCAAAGCCATACCGCTATGGAACCGCATGCCTCGATGGCGCGCTGGGACGGCGATAAACTGACCGTCTGGACCTCAAACCAGATGATCGACTGGTGCCGTACCGATTTGGCCGCCACGCTCAATCTGCCGTTAGAAAACATCCGCATTATTTCGCCCTATATTGGCGGCGGCTTTGGCGGCAAGCTGTTCCTGCGCAGCGATGCGGTGCTGGCGGCATTAGGCGCGCGTGCTATCCAGCGTCCGGTTAAAGTGATGCTGCCGAGGCCGCTGATCGCCAATAACACCACCCATCGCCCGGCAACCATTCAGCATATCCGCATCGGCACCGATCAAACCGGCCACATTACGGCGATTGCGCATGAGAGCTGGTCGGGCAATCTGCCGGATGGCACACCTGAAACCGCCGTGCAGCAGACCGAACTGCTGTACGCCGGCGCTAACCGTTTTACCGGCTTGCGTCTGGCGCAGCTCGATCTGCCCGAAGGTAACGCCATGCGTGCACCTGGTGAAGCGCCAGGACTGATGGCGCTGGAGATCGCCATTGATGAGATCGCAGAAAAAGTCGGCATCGATCCGGTTGCGTTTCGCATCCTTAACGATACCCAGGTGGATCCGGCACATCCCGAACGCTTCTTCTCACGTCGCCAATTAGTCGAATGCCTGCACACCGGCTCGGAGAGATTCGGCTGGCAGCGCCGTCAGGCGCAACCGGCTACCGTTCGGGATGGCCGCTGGCTGGTTGGCATGGGCGTAGCGGCAGGCTTTCGTAACAACATGGTGACGACCTCAGGCGCACGCGTGCAGCTGGATGCGAGCGGCATCGTTACCGTTGAAACCGACATGACCGATATCGGTACCGGCAGCTACACCATTCTTGCGCAAACCGCGGCGGAGATGATGGGTGTGGCGATCGAACAGGTTGTCGTGCGGTTGGGCGATTCAAGTTTCCCTATCTCAGCCGGTTCCGGCGGGCAATGGGGAGCCAACACCTCAACCTCCGGCGTTTACGCCGCCTGCGTGAAGCTCCGCGAAGCGGTCGCTGCCCGGCTGGGATTTGATGCGCAAACGGCCACGTTCAGCGATGGCAGGGTACATGATGGCCAGCACAGCGCGTCGCTGGCCTCGGCTGCCGCAGAAGAGACCATTTCGGTGGAAGACAGCATTGAGTTTGGCGATCTGGATCAGCAGTTTCAGCAATCCACTTTTGCCGGGCATTTCGTCGAGGTGGGCGTCGATGTCGCCACCGGGGAAGTGTGCGTGCGCCGCATGCTGGCGGTTTGCGCCGCCGGGCGCATTCTCAATCCAAAAACCGCGCGCAGCCAGGTAATCGGTGCCATGACGATGGGGCTGGGCGGCGCCTTGATGGAGGAGCTGATTGTCGATAAACGTCTGGGCTTTTTCGTCAATCACGATATGGCGGGCTACGAAGTGCCGGTTCATGCCGATATCCCTGAACAGGAAGTGATTTTCCTCGACGACACCGATCCGATCTCCTCGCCAATGAAAGCCAAAGGCGTGGGCGAACTGGGGTTATGTGGCGTTAGCGCGGCGATTGTGAATGCCATTTATAACGCTACCGGCGTGCGCGTGCGCGAATATCCGGTCACGCTGGATAAATTGCTGATGGGCCTTCCCGCTCTGGCCTAAACGTCCGCACAGGAGAGCAGCTTGCAACAGGTTTTGATTGATCAGGATGTGCAACCGCGGATAGAGCCGCAGCAGGCTTTGCAGACCGACGACAGCGCAGCCATTCTGCGGTTTGCCGCTGAGGCACTCGACGCCCACCTCGCGGCGGTGCTGGTCACGCTGGTGGAGATTCGCGGCGGTGCAGCCAGAGCATTAGGTGCGCAGATGGTGGTGCGTGCAGATGGGCGCTATTGCGGCTACGTATCGGGTGGCTGCGTCGAAGCGGCGGCGGCTTACGAAGCGCTGGAAGTCATGGCCAGCGGCAAAGATCGCCTGGTCAGCTATGGCGAAGGATCGCCCTATCTGGATATTGTGCTGCCATGCGGGGGCGGCATTACGCTGTTATTTCACCGCTTGCGTGCGGCCCAGCCGTTACATCAGGTGTTGGAATCGCTGGCACAGCGAAACCCCGCCACGTTGTGTTATCTACCCTCCTTCCAGCGGCTCACTCGCGTTGACGCCGCGCAGCCGACCGGCTGGCAGGATGATGCCTTCATGATGCGCTATCAACCTAACACCCGCATTGTGGTGTATGGCCGTTCCGTTGAGGCGCAGGCAACCGCGTCCATTGCTCAGGCTGCTGGCTACGACGTGCAGTCCGGTGATGAAGTTAAGGCGCAGGCTATTGATGCGTTTACGGCGGTGATTCTGCTGTATCACGATCTCGATCGCGAGCTGCCGGCGTTATTAGCCGCACTACAATCCACGCCCTTCTATATCGGCGCGTTGGGCAGCCAGCGCACCCATGCCAGACGGGCAGAAAAATTGCTGACGCTGGGCTTTAGCCCGTCGGAGATTGCGCGCATCAAAGCGCCCATCGGCATTTTCGCTCAGGCGCGGGATGCGCGCACCTTGGCTTTATCAATTATTGCCGATGTGGCTGCCGCGCGCCTTGAAGCGATTGATTAACCACGTTCACAGGCTATCGATATCCCGTTGCACCCGGGCATCTGCGAGCAAGCTCAGCAGCAGTTTAGGGTGCAACAGCGATCGCGCGCCTTCATCACCGCGCAGCTGACGCAGCGCATCAGCAAATGCGTGGCTAAAGCCGACCGGATGGCCGGGTTTACCATCATGCGTCAGTCGCACCTGGGGTGCGCCCTGCTCCAGCGCGCGCCATACCTGCTGGTAATGTTCTGCAGCAATCCACGGCATATCACCCAACGCGATGATCCAACCCGACCACATCCCGGTCATCGCTACCCCAGCGGCAATCGTTTCACCGCTGCCGCGACTGTCACAAACAATCAGCTGTACGCCAGCCTTAGCCGCATGCTGTTGCACCGCCTGATATTCCGGTCGCGTCACCAGCGCCACCGGCAGCCCGCTCAGCTTCGCCTCGGCGATGACCGTTTCAATCACTGTGGTGGTCTGGTCGTCCAGCCTGGCGAGCAGCTTATTTCCGCTACCGCCGCTGGCGATATAGCGCGTTCCTTTCCCCGCGGCGAGGATCAGAATGCCGGGCGTTGCTGCTGTCATCGGTGTTTACCCTCTCGTCGCGTAATGCGTGCCGGTGCCATCATAGCCGCTTTTGCGAATCGGCATCGAATAACATCGCGCGGTCAGCATCCAGGGTCACCGGCAGGATATCGCCCGCCTGCGCGCCGGATCGCTGGGTGGTGAACAGCATGATGTCGTGCCCCAATAGGGAACCATGAATCAGTTCGGATAAACCGGTCGGTTCCACCAGCGATACCTCCAGCGGCAGCGTATCGGCGGTTCCCGCTGCAGCAATAGCGATATTCTCCGGGCGAATACCGTAAATCACAGCGCGTCCGCTCGGTTGCGCCGCCCAGTCAACATTCAGCGGCAGCTGCGCGCTGTCGCCGATACGCACGCCACCTTGAGCCATCACGCCCTGGATGAAGTTCATGGACGGTGAGCCGATAAAACTGGCAACAAACTTATTCGCCGGCGTGTCATACAGCTCCAGCGGCGTACCGACCTGCTGAATGACACCGTTGTTGAGCACCACGATGCGGTCAGCCAGCGTCATGGCTTCAACCTGATCGTGTGTGACGTAGACAATGGTGTTGTTCATCTGCTGATGCAGTTTCTTAATCTCGACGCGCATTTGCCCACGCAGCTGTGCATCAAGATTCGACAGCGGCTCATCGAACAGAAAAACCTGTGGCTGGCGCACGATGGCGCGTCCCATTGCCACACGCTGGCGCTGGCCGCCGGATAACTCTTTCGGTCGGCGATCAAGCAGATGCGTCAGGCTGAGAATATCCGCCGCGCGCTTCACTTTTTCTTCAATCTCCGCCCGTGGACGTTTCTGAATCTCCAGGCTGAAGCCCATATTGCGCGCCACCGTCAGGTGTGGATAGAGCGCGTAGCTTTGAAACACCATCGAGATATCACGATCTTTCGGTGCCACATCGTTCATCAGCTGATTACCGATGCGGATATCACCGCCGCTCGCCAGCTCCAGTCCGGCGATGGTACGCAGCAGCGTAGATTTCCCGCAGCCGGAGGGGCCAACCAGCACCACGAATTCGCCATCTTTAATGGTGAGGTTAATATCGCGCAGGACTTCTACGTTGCCATAGCGCTTGTCGATCTTTTTGAGCGTAATTTCAGCCATCATTTACCCCTTAACCGCACCGGCGGTGAGTCCCTGAACCAGATAACGTTGAATAAAGGCGAAGAACAGACACGCGGGAATCAACGCCAATACCACCGCCGCCATCATTTCGCCCCACGAAACCGCGAACTTCGACACGAAACTCAGCAGCCCGACCGGGAAGGTCATCACTTCGTTTTTATTGATCAGCATCAGCGAGAACAGCAGCTCACTCCACGCGGCGGTGAACACAAAGCCCAGCGTGGCCGCCATGCCCGGCAGCGTTAACGGCATCAGTACGCGATACAGCGCCTGAAAACGGGTGCAGCCTTCCAGCATCGCCGACTCTTCCAGATCTTTCGGAATGGCATCGAAGAAGGACTGCATCAGAAAGGTGGCAAACGGCACGTTGAACGCGGTGTAGATCAGAATCAGACCCAGCAAACTGTTGGTCAGGCCAAGCGGCGCCATCACCTTGTAGATCGGGGCAATGATCATCACCAGCGGGAACATCTGCGTAAACAGCAGCAGCCCGGCAATGAGCACTTTGCCGCGAAACTGAAAGCGGGAAAAGGCGTAGCCGGCTGCGGCGGCAATCAGCGTGGTCAGCAGCGCGGTACTAAACGAAACAATCAGGCTGTTACTGAAAAACGTGGGGAAATCGCTGTCGGTTAACACCTTGCGAAAGTGATCGAGCGTCACGCCGCTCGGCAGCAGCGTGACGCCTTGACTGAACAGCAATGTATCCGGCGTAACGGAGATTTTGATAATCCAGTAGAGCGGAAACAGCGCGAACACCAGGTAAGCCGCAATGCTCAGACGATGCCCTATCAGCGGTAACAATCGCATGGTCGCTCCTTATTTCAACAGCTGATGGCGTATGCGCAGTAACACCAGCGCATAACAGGTCATCAGCAGTAACAGAAACACCGCCATCGCCGAGGCATAGCCGAAATCGAGCTTGCGATAGGCGGTGGTGAAGATGTAGCTGGAGAGAATCGAGGTCGAGCCTGCTGGCCCGCCGTCGGTCATCACCACAATCAGATCGGCGAAGTTGGCGATCCAGATGGTGCGTAACATCACGGTGATAGCAATCATCGGCGCGAGAAACGGCAGCGTCACGCGGCGAAACTGCTGCCAGCCGCTGGCGCCGTCAATCGATGCCGCTTCGTAGAGATCTTTAGGGATCGATTGCAACGCCGCCAGCAGCGTAATGGCAAAGAACGGGATGCCAAACCAGACGTTGGCGATCACCGGTCCCCACATCGCCAACTGCGGATCCGACAGAATATTATAGGGCTCGCTCAGCACCCCCAAATCACTCAGCCACTGCGGCAGCGGCCCCACGACCGGATTGAGCAGCCATGACCAGGTCAGCCCGGAGAGAAACGCCGGCACCGCCCACGGCAAAAACACCAGCGCCTGCACCCAGCGACGCATGCGGAATTCACGATTGAGCAGCAACGCCAGCGCCAGGCCGAAGAAGAACTGCAACAACAGAGAACTCAGCGTCCAGTTCAACGTGTGGCCCAGCGCTTTAAAGAAGCGCCGGTCATCAAACATCTCGCTGAAGTTGTCCCAGCCTACCCAACCGGTTTCCAGCGGATTGAGCAGATTAATACTCTGAAAGGCGTACGAGATGCCGATCGCCATCGGCACAAAGATAAACAGCGCGATCAGCAGTAGGCCCGGCGACAAGTACCACCACGGCTCAGCCAACCGCGTCCAGCGCAGGCGCCTGGCGCGAGCAGTGCTGTTAGGCAGGGAAGTATCAAGCATCATATTTGAACTCCGCATGTTCAGGGATTACTGGGTAGCCAGCCAGGCTTGCTGTTCTTTGCTGAGATATTTCGCCCAATCTTTCACCATGCTCTCGGTGTCGTTTTCTCCCAGCAGGGTTTCCTGGCTGCTCTCTTTCACAATCACCGAGTTAAAGTAGCCCCAGCCTTTGAGGTGGGTCGGCATGGTGAGCGGCACATAGTTAGGATCGTTCAGCTCTTTAAACCAGCCGGCGAACTGCGGCGTCTGATAGAACGGGTCCTGCTCGGCCCCTTTATAGATCGGCAATGTGCCAACGAATTTCGACCACGCCAGGTTGTTGGTTTTGTCACTGAGGAAGGTAATCAGCGGCCAGGCGAGATCCTTTTGCTTGCCCTGCTTGAACATCGACCAGCCGGTATAGCCAATCGTCGGGAAGGCTTTGCCTGATGGACCTACCGGCATCGGTGCTACGGCGAAATCATCAGCCGCCATGCTGTTTTTGATGGCGATTAGCGCATCCGGATCCTGATCGAGCATCGCGCACTTGCCGGAGTAGAAGCCCGAGACGATCTCATTAAAGCCCCAGTTGACGCTGTCTTTCGAGGCGCCACCTTTTTGATACATATCCACCAGCAGCTGCGCACCTTTGATCGCGCCCGGCTGCGTCAGCGTGCTGTTACCCTGTTTATCGAAGAATTCCGGCGATCCGTTCATCGCCGCCATAAACATCATCCAGGCGTTGGTGCCACCGACGCCGCCGCGCATGCAATAACCGCTGATGCCGTTGCCTAACTGACTGATGCGCTGCGCATCGCTGGCGAACTCCTCCATGGTTTTCGGCGGCTCGCTCAGGCCCGCCTGCTGAAACAGTTTTTTATTCCAGAACAGCGCACGCAGATAAAAGCCGTACGGCACCATGGTGGCTTTACCGTTTGCGGCGCGCGCCATGGCAAAGGTTTTATCCGTCAGCTGCGACGTGGCATCCCAGCTTTTTAGGCGTGGTTCAAGGTCTTCCAGCATATTGTTGCTGGCATACAGGCCTTGCCAGGTGTCCGGCATCTCCACCACATCCGGCACCTGTCCGCTTTGCAACATGGTGCCGAGTTTTTCAAACGCCTGGCCCCACGGCAGGGAGATCAGTTCGATCTCGGTACCCGGATGCTGTGTCTTATATTCATCAAGCATTTTTTGCAGCAGCGCCGTGCGCGGCGGGCTGGTGATCACCTCCACTACCGTGAGTTTGGCGGCGAGGCTGCTCATGGCGGCACTGAGACCAACGGCTAAAACCAGCGCTTTCAGGGCAAAACGTGTTGTCATGACATTTCTCCAGTGATTGATTACGCGCGGTTAGCGCTGGCAAGGGCTTGCTGCAGATCGGCCCACAAATCGTCGGTCTCTTCCAGGCCCACCGAAATGCGGATCAGCCGTGGCGAGACGCCAAAATCGACCGCCGAGTTAAATTCATTGGCCTGATTGATCACCGAGATCGCCGGCATCACCAGGCTTTCAAATCCGCCCCAGCTCACGCCCATATGGAACAGTTCCAGCGCGTTACACAGCTGCGGAATATCCACTTGCTCAGCCACCTCGAAGGCGAACAGACCGCTGTAACCGCGTAATGAGGACCACGGCTGCGGGTGCAATCCCGGATGGCACACCGCCGTTACCAGTGGATGTTCAGCCAGTTTTTGCGCAAGGGTGAGCGCACTCTGATGATGATGCTTCATACGTAATGGCAAGGTGCGCAGGCCGCGCATCAGCAGCGACGCTTCATGTGCCGACAGCTTGCCGCCAAGGTAAGGACTGATAGAACGGGTAATGTTGTTGATGAGCAGCTGGCTGGCGATCACCACGCCGGCGACCACATCACTGTGGCCGCTGATGTATTTCGATGCCGAGTGCACCACGATATCGATACCGCACATCAGCGGCTGCTGGAAAATGGGCGACGCCCAGCTGTTATCAATGATGCTAATTACGCCCGCTTCACGCGCCAGCCCGGCGAGATTATGCAGGTTTTGTTCGCTCATTACCCAGCTGGACGGGCTCTCCAGATACAGCAGGCTGGCGTCGCTCAACGCGGCGCGAATTGCGGCCTCATCATCGCCATCAACAAATTCGGTAACAATGCCGAAGCGCTGACAGAAGCCACGCAAGAAGCGGTAGGTATCGGGATAAACGTGATTAACACACACCACTTTCTGCCCCGGCACCACCACACTGAGAATGGCATTGCTGATCGCCGCCATGCCGCTGCCAAAGGCCAGGCAGGCTTCGCCGCCTTCCAGCGCGGCCATTTTCTCCTGCAGCGCTTTTACCGTCGGGTTATCGACGCGCGAATAGAGTGGCTGATCGCTCTCGCCGCGAAAGCGCGCAATCATGCTGTCGTAATCGCTGAAGGTGAACAGCGAGGATTGGTAAATCGGCGTGGTCACCGCGCCGTTTTCATGGCGCCGATCGTGGGTAAGCAGCGTTTGCTGGGCAAGCGGTTTATCGTTTGGCATTAATCACATCCTTCATGTCGCGTTCGGTGATATCGAGAATTTGATGGCAGATAGCGCGTGCCGCCGCGCAATCGCGCTGGCGGATGGCGTTAAAGAGTTCGCGGTGCAGTGGGAAAGAGTCAGAAAACAGCGCCTGTTCCGGTGGGGATTCGAAAAAGGCGTGAAACGAGTCATAAATGCCGTTGAGCATTTGCAGCAGCAGTGGATTACCCGCCGCGCGATAGATACTGGCATGAAATGCCCAGTCTTCTGGCCCGGCTGAGCCAATCGCCAGATGCACCCGCTCCATCTCCTCTAGGCGCTGCTCTATTGCATGCAGGTCTTCTGTCGTTGCTCGCTGGGCGGCAAGCACGCAGGATTCAGATTCGATAATGCGGCGCACTTCCAGCGCGTGCAGCATGTTGGTTGAGTCATTTTTAAAGCGCAGCGATAAAAAGCTGTCATTAATGCCGACCTCAGCCTGCAGAAAGGTGCCGCTGCCCTTCTTGCGCAGAATAATGCCTAACGCTTCCCAACGTTTTAGCGCCTCCCGCACCGTATTGCGGCTCACGCCAAGCTTCTCTGCCAGCACCCGCTCAGGCGGCAAACGGCTGCCGGGCTGTGCACCGGACTGCGCCATATAACGCGTGAGCGCATCAAGAATCAGCGTGTCGCTGCGCGGGGTGGAAATAGGATGAAGCTCAACCGGTATCTGCATGGCATTGCCTTAATTGGTCCAACATCTCTACCAATCGATTAGCAACCGCCGTGCCATATTTTCAGGTGCATGAAATAAATGAAATTTGTTAGCGGTAATAAGCGCAGGTTATGCATTTTGCCGGTGCAAAAGGGTGAGATCTGCACCAGATAAGGACGGGAAAGGTGAATGCTGAAATAAACGAAGCGGGAAGTTTTGCTTACCAGGAAGAGACGAGTGGGGATGTTAAACCGTTAGCGAATATTTACCGTTTAGCGCGCGATAGCCTCTGCGCGCTAAACGTGTACACTTATTTGTTTAGCAACTGCCAGCGCTTATAAACGTCCAGCGCCTGTGGGCGAGGCTGATATTTCATCGGCAAGCGACGCTGCTCAATGGGTTTACTGTACTCATCGTAGAAAGTATCCAATTCAAAATATTTCCGGTCATCACGATAATAAGTTGAATACTCTTCACGCTTAGTAATATAAATGACCTGCTTGGGACTACAGTAATAAAGCGCGCCTAAACACATAGGGCAAGGGCTGGCGAGAATATAGATTTCGCAGTCGGTAAGATTTTCACTACCCAGTTCACAACAGGCCTGGCGAATAGCCAAAATTTCGGCATGCGCGGTAGGATCGTTAGTCTGCGCAACACGATTAGCACTCTCTGCCACCACCTTACCGTCACGCACAATTACGGTTGCGAAGGGCCGCCCACCCTCCTCAACATTTTTCATCGCCAAATCAATAGTACGTTGTACAAAGTCCATTCATGCCTCACTTTTCCACTTCAATAATCATTGAACCTCTATTTCAATTTCAGCCTGGTTCAATTTTTTAATATTAGAAAGCGAAGGACATGTCGAACGCATACAATTTAACCGTTGAGTGAGTAAGATTTTGTTTCCATCCAGACTTACCAATGGTTGCTATTACGACTGGCATCTATCTGGCCGGGAAGCGTTTCTAACTCACATTGGTTAGTGAAGGTTTGCGCAACCCCTCCATGTGATAAAGGTGCAACCGTACGCAATTTTATTGCGCGATTAACCTTAGGCAGCCACTCCTCGAAGTGTTTGCAGTAGGTATCCGCCAGATGCTTGTCATGCGTGCGGCCCAGAAAGAGTTTGCTCTTGCTAAGACGGCTCAAATCGGTGGCGTAGATTTCATAAAATTCGCCGCACTGCGCCATTTCAATTGCTGTGAAATGCATATGTGGCCAGAAGCTGACCTTTGCTTCAAAATTGCTGTAATTCATCTAATTATCGCTTATTTTGGGGGGTTGGATCTTGCCAGTTAAACCTGGTCTGTCCAGTTATCATAACCCAATTACCGTGGTGTGTTACTGTCAGATTAATCCTGATTCAGGAAAAAACATCTTCTTAAAGCCAATAGGTTAATTTTACGATTATCTTCCTCGCAATATTAAATACCGGCATCGTCCGGCGTTCGCCCGACAACAATCTGCAGCGTGCTGCGTAAACACTCTTGCAATGCTCTGTCATGCGTACTCTCCAGCTCGGCAATAAGATGCATAATAATGTTCTTGTTGGTGACGCTCTTCTTGTCCGCAATCAGGGTTCTGATAACCGAGCCGAGAATTTCGGCTTCGGATTTTAAATGCACCGAACCACAGTTAAAATAGCTGACAAAATCGGTACTCATATTATTTTTTTGCATGACTGCTCCCTGGTAATTAAGACCAGCATTAAGTGGGATACTCATTACATCTACATCGTCGTAAACTGCGCGAAAACGGTGTTTTCTACTCAGTTCAGACATTCAGGCACCGATAAGCGAAAGTCGCGCTTAGCAGTGATTGCTTGTTTTTTTAACAACCGAAGGGGTCGTAATAGGAGGAAAATATTTTTTAAGAAGTAGAAAGTATCTATCAAGAGAGCCTGCTGAAAGTAAGTATATTTTGAGGTTTAGCACGAAGGATATTTTCTCTTTCGCGCCGGATGACAAAAATATACAAATGCACATTGAGAGTACAGAATTATCTTTGTAAAAAAACGCTGCTAATTTAAGCAGTTAAAATAAAGTCATCCAGAACAGTCAGTTGCGTGATAGTTAGAGAGCAAAGAGAATTGTAAATTAGTCACAAATAATGATTATTACTCCTTTGGAGTTAAGCCGATTTAAGCCATTAAATTAATGCTGTCTGGTTTACATGGGGCGAAATTATCGCCCCTTCACGCTTACTGCAACGCCGTTAAAATCTGCATCGCGGCTTTTACCCGCTCGGTGTTCGGGTAATTTTTATTGGCCAGCATGACGATACCTAACTGCTTCTCTGGGATAAAAGCGACATAAGCGCCGAAGCCGCCAGTGGCGCCGGTCTTGTGTACCCATGATGCGTTCACGCGCGGATGTGGCCTGGCATCTAATACCGGCTGCGCGCCGAGCGCTACCTTATTGTCTGCGCCCTTCTCAGTCATTGCTGCCTGACCTGGCCAATCCAGCATTTCCCAGCCCAATCCCTGATAGAGAGCCGCGGTGCGGTAAAAACGCGTTTGCGCTAGCTCGAGAGCCTGCTGCAAAGTTTTGTCCTCAACCTGCTGCGGATCCATATTGGCCTGCATCCAGCGCGCCATATCTTTTATCGACGATTTTACGCCATAGGCTTCGGCGTCCAGCATGCCAGGCGAAACGCGCACCGGCTTGCCGTCGCGATAGCCCCATGCATACCGTTTTTGCTCTTTTTGCGGCACGTTGATAAAGGTGTGATCGAGCTTCAGCGGCGTCAACACGCGTTGTTGCATCGCCTGTTCAAATGACAGCCCGCTGGGTTTCACCGCCAGTAAACCAAACAGACCGATGCTGCTATTGGCATATTGTCGGGTGGCGCCGGGCTGCCATTGCGGCTGCCACTGTTGATAGAAATTCACCAACTTATCTTCGTCAGTGACCGCATCGGGAACCTGTAACGGCAAGCCGCCTGCGGTATAGGTCGCCAGTTGCAGCAGCGTGATAGGACGCCACTGCGGTGCATTAAGTGCCGGCCAGTATATGTTAGCAGCATCGCTAAGCTTAATTTCGCCTTTGGTTACGGCCACGCCGCCCAAGACACCGGTGAAGGTTTTACTTACCGATCCGAGTTCAAACAGCGTGTCTGCCGTAACCGGAAGCAGGTGTTGTGTATCCGCCAGGCCCCAGGTGAAAAAGTAAGGCTGGCCTTTCACTATCACCGCTACGGCCATGCCGGGAATCGCTTGCTGTTGCATTAGGGGTTTGATGATCTGGCTCACGCTGGCTTCAACCTCAGGTTGGGCGGCCATGCTGATTGCGCTAACTGATGCCAGCAGCGACGCTAGCAGGGTGCGAGAAATCAATTTCATATTATTAGTCTTCCGGGTGGTTATTTCGCCTGCAGTTTGCCCAATTTGACAGCGGGCAACAAACGGTTAATTTTAGTGGCAGATAAAAGAAAATCTTACAGGTAAAGCCGTGACTCGCCCCTACATCCCACTTAATGCGCTGAGAGCCTTTGAAGCCGCCGCACGTCATCTAAGTTTTACTAACGCTGCGATTGAACTGCACGTTACCCATGCGGCGGTGAGCCAGCAGGTAAAATTACTGGAGCAGCAGCTCGGCTGCCCGCTGTTTGTCCGGGTTTCACGCGGCTTGATGTTGACGCCGCAAGGTGAGAGTTTGCTGCCGGTGTTGAATGACTCTTTCGATCGCATTGCCGATACGCTGGATCGCTTTTCAGCGGGTAGAATGCGTGAAAAATTAAAGGTCGGCGTAGTGGGCAGCTTCGCCACGGGTTTACTGCTGCCGCGCCTGAATGACTTCAATCATCGGCATCCCCATATTGAGCTGCAGCTCTCCACCCATAACAATCGCGTCGATCCAGCAGCAGAAGGTCACGATTACACCATTCGCTTTGGCAGCGGGGCGTGGCACAGCACCGAGGCTAAGTGTATTTGCCCCGCCCCGTTGTCACCGTTGTGTAGCCCGTCCATCGCCCGGCAGTTGCAGCAACCTGCTGATGTGCACAAATTCACCCTGCTGCGATCTTTTCGCCGTGATGAGTGGAGCCAATGGTTGCAAAGCATCAACGAGCATCCGCCTTCTCCCGCTCATCCAGTGATGATTTTTGATTCGTCGTTAACCATGATTGAAGCGGCGATGCAGGAAGCCGGCGTAGCGTTAGCGCCGGTGAACATCTTCAGTCACTTGCTGCAAACCGGACGGCTGGTGCGCCCCTTTAATGCGGAGATCAATCTGGGAAGCTATTGGCTTACGCGATTGCAGTCGCGCAGCGAAAGCGCCGCCATGACGGCGTTTTCAGTCTGGCTAAGTGAACAGTTTGGCGGGGATAAACGGAGTACATCTTAGGGTGTTTTCAGGAAAAAGTAATATTCATCCGCTACTTGAGGTCAGCAGTTTCAACCTTGCCATCCGCGTTGAATGTCATCAACACGTGCCACGCTGAACGATCGGTAATTTTGAAATAATCGCCATCATTTTCACGCATGAAACCCTGTTCCACCAGTGCCGCAAAAGCACGCGCTTTAGGTTGTGCCACAACATGTGATTCCAGAAAGGAAACGATCTTGCGGCGCTCAGCTTCCTGCGTATTTTTTATCTGCTCAGCAGCAGGACGATTAGCCTCATTCTGCGCTTTGGTTTTGTGAATATCGCACCAGGTTGCCTCTGTTTGCATGTCGCATCCCGAACGTTCAAGGGCAGAACGATGCGCAGCGCTGATAGCCTGTGCCGGGCTAACTGCAATAATCGCCATCAGCAGCAGTGCACCCCGTAAAAATTTTGTATTGATCACTTTTCTCACTCCCGTAGTCATTGCGTGCCAACCGGGTTGACATTTCTTTACGAAGCGTAAAGTAGGCTACCCGCTGTTGCCATACCTTGATCTGCATCAGGCTTTACCGGAAGTTTATTTAACACGTGAAATAAGGATATGCCCAGTAATGCCGTTACGATCGCGCAAGTAGCGGAGATGGAACAAAGATAAAGTCAATGAGAGGGCTGTCATTAGCAGCATGCGATGTTAGAAGCGTCGAGGGTTTTATCTAAGGCAAGAAGCCTCACGCAGAGGTGCGTAAGGCAAGCTATCTTTCACTAAAATCACTCTTGCTCTTCAGCAATCAGCGTCAGTTTTTCGTCGGTGGCTTTTTCTTCTTCCAGCGTTTCACCCAGCAACTTAGCCGCATCCTGATAATCGAGTTTCAGCGCTAATGCGCGTAACGTCCCGTAGGTAGCGATTTCGTAATGCTCGACTTTTTGCGCAGCGCCAATCAGGCCAGCATCTCTCACCGGGCCCTGTTCAACTTCATCAATAATTTCCTGCGCCTCTTCGGCTAATCCTTCCAGCGCATGGCATTTCATGCGTTTAATCTGCACACCTTCGGTAAGCTCAACCAATTGATCAATACGTTCAATTTGACCACGCGTCTCTTCCAGATGCTGTTTAAACGCAGCGACTAGATTAGGATCGGTCGCCGCGCGAATCATTTTTGGCAGCGCTTTAGTGATCTGTTTTTCTGCACTATAAATATCGGATAAATCATGCACGAACAGATCTTGTAATGTTTTAATCGTCATATTATTACCTTTTATAATCGTGAAATCGTCAGATAAAATTGTGGGTGCGGGATAATCTTCATCCCCGCTGGCACATAAGCCTGACTTAATCATGGTTAACAATTGTTAATTCACAAGCGAAGCCTGAAAAATAAACTCGCCACATTATTAAAATTATTGCCAGACTTAGGCAAAGCGAATCTGGAGACGAAACAATGAAAAAGAGTAGCATTCCTGAACTGTGCTGCGAGATCGTTCATGAACGATCTCTATCGTCACTCAGTTTAATTTCCTTGTATGAAGTTGCCTTTACCAGCGGTAAATATGCCGTGATGCGTTTAGACAATGATCAATCATTTCATCAGGGTGACAAATTTAAACGTATAAATGACATTTGGTATTGTGATGAGAAATTAATACATCCGCAATCATTTCAATTTGTCGACAAGGCCGAAGCGCAGCGTGCATTTATCGAATATGATAAATAATTATTTTACTGTATTCATATCGTTGGAGGAAAAGCCGCTAACTGCTCTGGTTGCGCGGGTGGCAGTGACATCCAGAAAGCGACATCCATACTCACTTCATACTCAGCATGCGATTCAAGAAAAATATGCTCACCGCTACGCGACTGGCCGCCATACAGCCAGCCGCCCTGCACTTCGCCGCTTTCAAATTGCACAATACACTCCTGCTTATAGCCTGGTGCTTGTTCATTTAAATCAATCCATTCAAGGATATGGCGCATAGCTTTAACCTTTTCATCAATATTTTGAATACCAGGCCGAATCATTTCATCGATTAACATGCAGAAGTGACGAAGCAATAATAATTTATTCTTCCATGATAAATAACGATTTACAGTGTGGGCACAACATTGCCTGACCGCGTGCTTGTTTTATTGAGGATTGTGAGCAAAGCTTTTTACACACCGGACATTGCGCTTTGACCTCGCGGCGTCCCAGCGTTTCTAAAAATTGGTTTAACCAGCTCATAATTATTTTCCTTTTTCAGATAACTCATTCTAACACACCAGATTTTTTTCACGCCGACAAACCCTTTAGGTTAAGATTAAAACCACTCAACTCCATCAATACGCTCAGTTAAATGTTTTAGATTTAGTTTTACTTTTTAAACCAGACGTTAAATGCATTTAACGCTATACTTTCAATAGAATCATTAATTTCCCTCACCTTCCCTCATGCCGTCAATTTCCTGTTGATAGTGTTGGCTTTTATAATCCATTGGATTTTTTTGTGATGCCATTATGAAAAATAAACTTCCCACCGGGTTGATCATAAACAGTAGTGCGCTGCCGGCAACGGAACGTACCAGTATTGAATTTTTACATGAAAGCGGCATTTATCAGGCGAACCGGCCAGATGTTTTTTCCGAGCAGCAAATGGAAAATTATGGCGCGCGATTAGCAAAAACTCATCACCTCTCTACAGCGAAGAAAAGTTATAAATTATTGCAACGTCTGGCAGAGAACGAGCAGGCGCTGATAAAAAGTGCGGAAATATTAAGTACCGGTGATAAGCGTAATCTGACGCCTGCCGGCGAATGGCTATTGGATAATTTCTATATTATCGAAGAACAGATTCGCATGGTGCGCCAACTACTGCCGACCAAATTTGGTCAGGGATTGCCCGCGTTAACCGAACCTAGCCACACGCTGCGCATTCAGGCGATTGCTGATGAGATGATCAGCCACAGCGACGGTCGTCTGGAATCGGCGGTGTTATCACGCTTTATTCAAGCTTATCAGCGCGTTACCCCGCTGCTAATGGGTGAGCTCTGGGCGCTGCCAGCCATGCTGCGCTTTGCGTTACTCGATAACCTTGCGCGCATTGCCCAGGGCGTAGCCGAAATTCATCTGGAAAGAAGCCAGGCGGGTGCGTGGATTGATGAGATCGTTCATCATTCGGCCAAAGATGCCACCCGCGTCATTCAGGTAATTGCTGAGATGGCGCACAAAAATGAGCAGTTGTCCGGAGCCTTTGTCGCTGAACTGGCGCGCAAGCTCAATGGCCAGAATCACTCACTGGCGCTAACCTGGGTTGAACAACATCTGCTTAATACCGGCCGTAATACCGCGGATGTGATTGAACAATTTAACCGCCAGCTGTCGCTGAGCCAGCTTTCCGTCAGCAACAGTATTACCGGACTCCGTCAGCTGGGTGAAATCAACTGGCAGGATTTTGTTGAATCGCTGAGTCTGGTGGAACAGGTGTTGGTGCAGGATCCGGCGGGGATTTATCCGCAGATGCACTTTGACAGCCGCGATCAATATCGCCATGTGATAGAGGAGTTGGCGCGACAGAGCCAATTTGATGAGCTTGCCGTCGCCAATCAGGCACTGACGCTGTGTCGTCAGGCTGGATTGCCGCCGCGCCAGCAACATATCGGTTATTTCTTGCTGGATAAAGGGCGCGCGCAGCTTGAGCAACAGCTGCAGCCGCGCAGTTCCTTGCTGAGTCAGGCACGCCATCACCTAAGTCAGACGCCACTTCTCTCCTGGTTAGGCAGCCTGACGCTCCTCACCACCGCCTTTAGCGCCGAAACACTGCTGGTCACCCATCACGCCGGTATGTCTGTGGTGCTGTGGATCTTATTAGTGCCAGCGGTGATCTTAATCAGCAGTCAGCTCGCCCTGCAGCTGCTGAGCGAGGTCACGACACGCACCCGCCTTCCGGTTCCTTTGCCACGCCTCAATTTCGAACAGGCGGTGCCCGATGGCGACCGCACATTGGTGGTGATTCCCTGTCTGATCAGCACAAAAACCGGCACGGATACCCTGTTACGCTCGCTGGAAACCAGCTATCTCGGCAATGCCCTCGACAACATTTCGTTTGCGCTATTGGCCGATTTCACCGACAGCGTGGCCGAACATGAGGTGCAGGATGATGAAGTCATTGGCTATGCGGTGCTGAAAATTGAGGCGCTGAACCGCCGCTACAGCAGTAAAGCCAACCACGATGTGCTATTTACCCTGCTGCACCGCAATCGGGTACATAACCCGTCGCAGGGCGTATGGATGGGTTACGAGCGCAAGCGCGGCAAACTGCATGCGCTGAATCGCTGGCTGCAGGGTGAAGCGGAGATGTTTAACGTCATCGTCGGTGCCAATCAGGCGCAAATGCGCACGGTGAAATACGTCATCACCCTCGACAGCGATACTATCCTGCCGCGTGAAACCGCCCACAAGCTAATTGGCATCATGGCGCACCCGCTGAATGCCCCCGTTTTCGATGAGCGCTTAAACCGCGTGGTGGAAGGCTATGCCATTCTTCAGCCGCGCCTGGCGGAAGAGATTCCACCGTTCGGACAAGGCCTCTACGCGCGCCTCTCCAGCAGCGTGCCCGGAAATGATGCTTACTCTTCAATGTCATCAGATATCTATCAGGATCTGTTTGGCGAAGGCTCGTTTGTCGGCAAGGGAATCTATGATGTGGCAGCGTTTTCGCGCGCGACGCGTAATACCTGCCCGGAAAATCTGGTGCTCAGTCATGACCTGCTTGAGGGCTGTTATGCGCGATCCGGCGTGGTCAGCAATGTGGTGCTGTATGAACATTACCCTGACAACTATTTGAGCGATGTCGCGCGCCGTTTTCGCTGGGTGCGCGGTGACTGGCAGCTACTTAACTGGTTGCGGCTGCAGGTGCGTCTTGAAGATGGCGGCCATCAGGCTAATCCGCTCAGCGCGCTTTCGCGCTGGAAATTGTTCGATAACCTGCGACGTAGCCTGGTGGCACCGGCATTGCTGCTGCTGATCTGCCTGAGCTTCACCACTGTGGCTAATCCCCTGTTTTGGCTCAGTTGCATCGTCCTCTTCCTGCTACTACCTGGCATTCTGGCGCTGGGCATTGAGGGCATGCGCAAAAGTAAAAAGCGCGCCTGGCAACATCATTTATCTATCCTCGCCACCGATGCATTGACGCGACTGAGCAGAGCGGGACTCACCCTGGCGACCTTACCGCATGAAAGTTACTGGTCGCTGAAAGCGATTATCATCACGCTGTGGCGGCTCAACGTGAGCGGGCAATTTCTGAACGAATGGAAAAGCGCCTCGGCTGGCAGTGCCGCAAATGTCCCGACCCTGCGTTATTTCTATCGTGCTATGTGGATTAATCCACTGGCCGGCGTTGCACTGTCACTTTTGACCATCCTGCTCAACCCCTCATTGACCGCATTGGTGATGCCGCTGGCACTGCTTTGGCTGGCAACACCGTGGCTGTTATGGCGCTTAAGTAAACCCGCCGAAGCCCGCCAGAAAAAGCTCTCGGTTGAGCAGCAGCAGTTTTTACGTTCTAGCGCGCGACATACCTGGGCGTGGTTTGATGACTTCGTCACCGCCGAGCATAACCACTTACCGCCGGATAATTTCCAGGAGGTGCTGCAGCCCACCGTGGCGCACCGCACGTCGCCAACCAATATTGGCCTTTCCCTGCTTGCCACGTTAACGGCCTGGGATTTTGGTTACGTGACGCAGAAACAGGTGATTTCGCGCACCCTCGCCACGCTCGACAGTCTTGATCGCATGGAGCATTTTCGGGGTCATCTCTACAACTGGTATGACACCTACACGCTTAAACCGCTGCAGCCGCGCTACGTCTCCACCGTGGACAGCGGCAACCTTGCGGCGCATCTGGCAACCTTGCAGGCTGGACTGGCGCAGTGGAAACAGCAGCCGCTGCTGTCATTGGCGGTCATCATGGCGGGCTTAAACGACACCTTGTTACTGGCTAAAACGCAGCTCGGTGCCGAACGCAATGACCGCTGGGATGAAGTGGCCGAACAGTTTGTGGTGCTGCAACAGGCTGCACCTGCTGCCATCACTCATCAGCTCTCCGCCCTGATTACGCTGAGTGAAATTTTGCTGGCGCAGATGAAGATGCCGCCGCTGCAGGTGAAATGGTTTGAATTGTTCATCCGTCAGCTTGTCGATTTTCAGCAAGAGTGGGCGTTGTTTTTCAGCTGGATCACTCCTGAACATACGCTGCCTGCCACCTTGCCTTCACTTCTGTGGCTGAGCGAATTAGGTACGCATTATCCTGAGCTGGACGCGCAGCAATCAGCTCCGGTGATGTGGGCGGCGCGGGAACGTATGGCGACCTTACTGGAATTGGAAGGTCGACTGGACGATCACGCCAAAATGGATTTCCGCTTTCTCTATGTTGAGAGCACCGCGCTGCTCAGCGTCGGTTATAGCCTCGACAGCGGCCTGCTCGATAAAGGCAGCTATGACCTCTTCCCCTCCGAAGTGCGGCTTACACACTACTTTGCGATCTCAGCCAATCAGCTTCCGGTAAAAAGCTGGTTCGTATTGGGCCGTTTATTCACGCAGCTTGATAACCAACCGGCGGTGATGTCGTGGAGCGGATCGATGTTCGAGTACCTGATGCCGCATCTGGTGATGCCGGTGTACCCGGATACGCTGCTGGAAAAAATGGCCTTATCCGCAGTGAAGCAACAAATCGCCTCTGGCGAAGCCGCGCAGATTCCGTGGGGGGTGTCAGAATCGGCTTACGCCGCCTTTGATGATAGCCAGAACTACCAATACAAAGCGTTTGGTACGCCGGAACTGGGCCTGAAGCGCGGCCTGAGCGATGATCATGTGGTTGCGCCCTACGCATCGATGCTGGCGTTAATGGTGCTGCCGCTTCAGGCCATCGATAACCTGATGAAGCTGAAAAAAATGGGTGCCTGCGGCAAGTATGGATTTTACGAGGCGCTCGACTTTACTGCTCATCGGCTGGCGCGCGGTCAGCAATTTGTCGCCGTTAAAACCTACATGGCGCATCACCAGGGCATGGGATTACTGGCGATTTCGCATCTGCTATTCAATGCGCCGATGGTGGCGCGTTTCATGTTGAGTGCACGCTTTCAGTCCTCATACTTACTGCTGCAGGAGCGAGTGCCGGACGACATTGAGCTCTATACGCCGCGTCGTCAGTTTGTCGACAATTCAGATAATAAGCCGCGCTCTAACGCGCCCGAACTGCGCGAGTTTAGCGGTGCGGCCGCATATCTGCCGCAATTGCAACTGCTGTCGAACGCCAATTACCACGTGATGGTCACGCAATCTGGCACCGGCTATAGCCTGTGGAAAGGGCTGGCGTTAACCCGCTGGCGCGCGGATGGCACCTGCAACCAGCATGGTATCTTCTGCTATATCCGCGATCGCCAGTCCGGCGAGGTAATTAGCCCAACATTCCAGCCGAGCGGGGTTACACAGGCGCAGCATCTGGCGCGTTTCACCAACGCCGGCGCGGAGTTTGAAGCACGCAGTGAAAGCCTCAGCGCACGTCTACATGTGGTGGTATCACCGGAAGATGATGTGGAAATACGCCGCCTGGTCCTGACCAACCATTCACGCCAGCTGCGCGAAATCGATATCACCAGTTATGCCGAAGTGGTGCTGGCGCCTGCTGCCAGCGATCTGGCGCATCCGGCGTTCAGCAACCTGTTCGTGCAGACCGAGATTGTTGCCGAGCTTGAGGCGATTCTCACGCATCGCCGTCCGCGCGAAGCCAAAACCGAGCCGGTGTGGATGTTTCACGCCCTGCTGATTCATGGCGCGAGCGAGCGCGACACCCACTATGAAACCGATCGCGCGCAGTTTATTGGCCGTGGCAATACCACCGCCAATCCACAAGCCGTTGCGCCCGGCGGCGTTCTCAGCGGCAGTGCGGGATCGGTGCTTGATCCGCTGCTCTCCATTCGCCAGAAAATTCAGCTCAGGCCCGGTAAATCCATCACGCTCGATCTGCTGTATGGCGTCACCGAGCAGCGTGCCGCCTGCCTGGCGCTGATTGATAAGTATCGCAACAACGTCTACGCCAATCGGGTGTTTGAAATGGCGGCGTCGCACAGCCAGGTGGCGCTGCGTCAGCTCAATATCGCCGCTGAAGATGCCAGTTTGTATAACCAACTCGCCAGCGCGGTGATTTTTGCCAGTCCTGAAATGCGCGGCGACAGTCAACGTTTGCTGCAGAATCGTCTGGGCCAGACCGCCTTGTGGCGCCACTCGCTGTCGGGCGATCTGCCTATTGTGCTGGTACGCATTGAAAACGGTACGCAACTCAGTCTGGTGAGTAACTTGATTAAGGCGCATCAATACTGGCGGCAAAAAGGGCTAACGGTGGATTTAGTCATCCTCAACGGTGAGCAAGGAGGCTATCAGCAACTGCTGCAAAACCAGTTGGTTAAGATGATTGCCAGCGGAGATGTCCAGCAGCTCACCGACAAACCTGGCGGCATCTTCATCCGCCAAAGCGATCACCTGGTGTTTGAGGACATCACGCTGTTACTCAGCGTGGCGGCCGTAGTGCTGGAAGGACGTCACGGCAGTTTAGCCGATCAGCTCACGGTGCTATTAAAACCTCAGCCCACGCCGCCATCCGCTCACTTCCTGCCCGATAAACATGCCGCGCCTGCGCCCGTCAGCCTCACGCTGCCTGACACCCTGCAGCTGTTTAACGGCACCGGCGGCTATAACGCGGATGGCAGCGAGTATCATATTTTGCTGCCTGAGGAGCATCAGACGCCTGCTCCCTGGTGTAACGTTCTGGCCAACAAGCAGTTTGGCAGCGTGATCTCTGAAAGTGGCCAGGCTTACAGCTGGTATGAAAATGCGCATGAGTATCGGCTGACGCCGTGGCATAACGATCCGGTAAGCGATACCTCGGGCGAAGCCTTTTATCTGCGCGATGAAGAGAGCGGCGATGTCTGGTCGCCGATGCCGCTACCGCTGCGCGGTAAAGGCGATTATTTAACCCAGCACGGCATGGGTTACAGCCGCTTTGTGCATCAGGAGCAAGGCATTTGTAGCAGCGTCACCACCTTTGTCGCCGGTGAAGATGCGGCGAAAATTACCCTGATTCAGCTCAGCAACCTATCCGGAAGAACCCGTTATATGTCGATTACCGGCTACGTTGAATGGGTGTTAGGTGAACGGGTAAGCCAGTCTGCACGCCATGTACAGACCTCCTCAGCGAACGTTGAGTCTGGCAGCGCCATCCTTGCGGTGAATCCTTACGTCAGTGCTGGCTCGACTCGCACTGCGTTCTTTGCCGCATCGGGCAATCAAATCGCCTTCAGCGGCAATCGTCTTGAATGCCTCGGCCGTAATGGCTCGACGCGTAACCCGGCGATGATGCAAGCGCGCGGACTTTCGGGTAATACCGGTGCAGGCCTGGATCCCTGCGCCAGCCTGCAGACGCTGACCACGCTCATTGATGGCGATACGCGCACCTTCGTCTTTGTTTTAGGCGCGGCAGAAGATAGCGGATCGGCTTTGGCGCTAATGCAGCAGTTCCTGCCGACCGATCGCGCGGAAGCCGAGCTGGAGAGAGTCAAAAGACATTGGCGCGGCCTGTTAGATAAAGTGGCAGTGTTTACTCCCGATCGCGCGGTGAATTTGCTGGCGAATCGTTGGTTGCTGTATCAAACCCTGGCCAGCCGATTATTGGCACGCAGCGGCTATTATCAGTCGGGTGGCGCCTTCGGCTTTCGCGATCAGTTGCAGGATACGCTGTCTCTCACCCATGCCGCACCGCAGCTGCTGCGCGATCAATTGCTGTTGTGTGCCTCGCGACAGTTTATTGAAGGCGATGTGCAGCATTGGTGGCATCCACCTTCAGGACGCGGTGTCAGAACGCGCTGTTCGGATGATTACCTCTGGCTCCCCTTTGCGCTTTGTCATTACATCAGCGCCACGGACGATCTGGCGCTACTCGAACAGCAGGTTGCCTATCTCGAAGCGCCACCTCTGCCTGCTGAGGAGGAATCGGTGTATAGCCTGCCGAACATCAGCCAACAGAGTGAAAACCTGTGGGATCATGCGTTACGCGCCATCAAGCATGGCCTGAATTTTGGTGAGCATGGGCTGCCGCTGATGGGATCTGGCGACTGGAATGACGGCATGAGCGCGGTCGGCATCGCCGGCAAAGGCGAAAGTGTCTGGCTGGGCTTTTTCCTCTACACCGTGCTTACCCGCTTTGCTGCACTCTCAGAACGCCTTGGGAAAACCGAAACCGCCAGCCTGTGTCAGCGCCAGGCCAATGAGTTAAAAACCGCGCTCAACCAGGTTGCGTGGGATGGTGAATGGTTTCTGCGCGGCTACTTCGACAGCGGTGAAACGCTGGGGTCGCACAGCAACGCCGAGTGCCGGATCGATGCCATCGCCCAGAGCTGGTCAGTGCTATCGGGCGCGGGCGATCAAGCCAAATCTGCCTCGGCGATGCAGGCGCTCGATCGGCAACTGGTCGATAGCGATAACGGATTGATTAGGCTGCTGACGCCGCCATTTAACGGCGTTGGCCCCAATCCTGGCTACATCCGTGGCTATCTACCGGGCATTCGGGAAAACGGCGGCCAGTATACTCACGGCGCGCTGTGGGCGATCATGGCATTTGCCGAAATGGGCCAGGTCGACCGCGCCTGGGCGCTGCTGGCGCTGATCAACCCAATCAATCACAGCCTGAATGCCGCTGATGTAGAAACCTACAAGGTGGAACCTTATGTGATGGCCGCCGATGTCTACAGCGCCGAGAATCATGAAGGCCGAGGCGGCTGGACCTGGTACACCGGCTCTGCGGGCTGGGCCTATCAGCTCATCATCGAGAGCCTGCTGGGTATCACCCGCCATGGCGATAAGCTGCAGCTGCGGCCGCGTCTACCGGCGGCATGGCCGGGCGTAAAAGTGATCTATCGCGAGGGTGAAGGCGTTTATGAGATTGATATCACGCGTGCGCCAGGGGATTACCAACTGTGGCTGGATGATGAGCGTTGTGCCGCCGACCAGATCACCTTGAGCAGCGCAGCCGGACACCATCAGGTGAGGATTATCTCGGACGGTAACCATCACTCGGCTCATTAGTTTTTGCCATAGCTAGCAGTGGAAAATAGTGCAGCACGCGCTAAGCGGCTATTTTAGGGTAATTCTCCCCTACAAGGAGAATTAGCCATGAGCATCTTATCTCCCGGAAATCGCCGGGATTTTCTGTCAGCGGGCATGAAGCTTACCGCGGCTGGCACCTTACTCAGTGCCGGTATGAGCAGCGGTACCCTCGCCGCCGAGACTGGCCAAACCGCCAATCTCAGCCGCATCGATGCCAGCCACTATCTTTTACGCAACGTGCGACTGGAAGAGGCGTTTATACGCAAAAATGAGGTAATTACGGCCACACGCACCGGTTTGTATGACATCGAAGTGAGTGCCGGAAACATTGCCGCCATTCATGCTGCGGGTGTCATTCGCAGTCTGCCCACGTGGGATGCCGCCGGTTATCTGCTGCTGCCCGCCACGCGTGACATGCATATTCATCTTGATAAAACGTTCTACGGTGAAGGCTGGCGCGCGCCGCTGCCGCGTCACAGCGTGGTCGATATGATTCATCAGGAAGAGCAGATTTTGCCTGAGCTGGTGCCCACCTCTGAGATCCGTGCCGAGAAGCTGATCGGTCTGTTGCAATCCAAAGGCAGTAGCGCAGCGCGCAGTCATTGCAATATCGACCCGGTTAGTAAGTTACAAGGTCTGGAACACCTGCAGCAGGCGATTGCCCATCATCGCGACGATTTTCACGCCGACATTGTCGCCTTCCCGCAGCACGGTTTATTGCGTTCAAAAGTGGAAGGCATGATGCGAGAAGCGATGAAAATGGGTGCGCATTATGTCGGTGGACTCGATCCCACTAACGTTGACGGGGCGATGGAGAAGTCGCTGGATACCCTGTTTTCAATTGCGCTCGATTTTGCGGCACCGATCGATATTCATCTGCACGAAACCGAACCGCACGGCGTGGCAGCGATTCGCTATATGCTGAAAACAGTTAAGGAAAACCCGCAGCTGAAAGGCAAAGTCACCCTCAGTCACGCCTTCGGGCTGGGCACGTTACAGGGTAACGAACTGGCCGCCATGATTGAGCAACTGAAGGAGCATCAGTTCAGCATCGCCACCACGGTACCGATTGGCCGCGTAATCATGCCCTTGCCCCAGCTGCGTGCGGCAGGCGTACCGGTGTGGTCTGGCACCGACACCATCGCCGATCACTGGCAGCCTTTTGGCAGCGGTAGCATGCTGGAAAAGGCCAACGTTTATTCGCAGCTGTATCGTGGCCCGGATGAGTATTCGCTTAGCCGCGCGTTAGGCATCGCCACCAACGAAGTGTTACCGCTGAACAGCGAGGGCGAGCGGCAATGGCCTAATGCGCAAGACACGGCGACGATGATGTTAGTCAACGCCAGCTGCTCCGCCGAAGCCGTGGCGCACATCGCACCGGTGATGGCGACCTTCTATAACGGCAAGCAGACGTTTGGTGCGCTAGCGAAGGTGTGAATCTCTGGACAGGTGCGCTAAACGGTGCACCTGGATAAACAAAGTCAATTTAGGCATTTGCCTGTACAGGATGTTTTCCTTAGCCTGAAATTAATGACAAGAGAGGGACTTATGACAACATCAACATTACCGGTCGCGATTGTTACCGGCGGCAACAGCGGCATTGGTTTGGAAACTGTAAAACTACTGGCGAGCGATCATCAGGTGTATGCTATCGGACGTAATCCGCAAACGTTACAGGCATTAGAGTCGATAACCAATGTGATTCCACTGGCGCTGGATATCACGGATTTTGCCGCCGTGGCTGCCTTTGCCGCGACGCTTGAGCGGGTCGATGTGTTGGTACATTCGGCTGCCATATCAATACTCAGTACTACTTTCTCTGCTACGCCAGAACTGTGGCAACAGCACTTAAATGTTAACGTCATTGCACCGGCTGAACTCACGCGTGTGACCTTGCCCGCCCTGCGCGCATCTCAGGGTAAAGTGGTGTTTATCAACTCCGGTTCGGGCACGTTGGCGCTGGCCGGACACGTGGTCTATTCTGCGTCAAAATTTGCCCTCACCGCGCTGGCGCATGCGCTACGTAGCGAAGAGAGCGAGCATGGCGTGCGCGTGGCAACAGTTGCGCCCGGTCCAACCGATACGCCGATGAATCAGGCTTCACGCGCACGCGCCGGTAACCACGCACCGATCAATCCGCAAGAGTATCTCGACGCCTAATCCGTGGCGCGCGCGGTCAGATTTATCGTCGACAGTCCTGAGGATACGCAAATTGCCGATATCGTTATTCGTCCGCGCCGCGATAAAGCGAAACGGTGATTAGGATCTTATTCCAGGGAAGGATTTGGTATCAAACCGTGACTGATTATCCAGCATAAAGGTAAAGTAGCCAGCTCGATAACTAAGGAATGGTTAACTGATGTACTCAAAATACAAGGTTGCAGCGATATGGGGATTGGTTTGCTTTTTATTACTCTATCGGACGTTACTTGCCGAGGTGATTTTGTCGTGGCAGGTCATCCAACATTATGAGATCCCTGGCTGGCAGCTCTTTGTTTCCTATGCCACAAATATAGTGCCTGATTTGCTGCCGTTGGGCTGTTTCATATTACTTACGCGTAACGCTAACTTCAGCAAAATTAACTCACTTATTCTGCCGCTCATCGCCTGGTTAATTGGCCGCTTTGTCATAGTCAGCGTAATGTGGATCATTACCTTTAAAATCAGTAACCCACCGCCTTTTTCGGGTGGAGAGCAGAATATGGTTAGCGAGTATCTGGTAAACCTCTTTTGGTCCATTAACACCTTAACCTCCGCGCTTATTATTCTCGTCTGTGGCTATGCTTTCTGGCGTGAGCGCAGAACGTCTTAAACGGCAGCACGCTCTTTTTTAAAAAAAGTTAGCAATATCTTCACCGCTCATTCGTCTACCTCATCACAAGCGATTATCCGTTAATGTAATGAGGAACAAACAATGAGAGATTTTGATATGCGCAGACACCATCGTGGAGATCATTTTGGCGGACACCGCCTGGCGAAACCGCTATTGCTGGGTGCGGTGATTATCGCTGCGCTTGGTTTGCTGGTGATGTCGCTGTGGAATGCGCTACTGCCGGGTATTGTAGGTGTCAAAAGCATCGGCTTCTGGCAGGCGCTGGGATTGTTGGCACTGTGCCGCATTCTGTTTGGTGGTTTAGGTTTTCGTCCCGGCATGTTCGGCATGGCGCGTCGTCGCATGCACGAGCGTTGGATGCAAATGACGCCGGAGCAGCGTGAAGAGTTTATGCAGCATCGCCGCGATCGCTTTGGTCACCGTGGACATCAAGGACGTTGCGATTGGCACGATCGTCGTGATGATCGCGGCGATCGTCCGCAGCCAGAGGCGAATGCCGCCAAACCCAGCGATGCCGAGTAGTTGTGATGGCGCAGGATTCACTGCTGATGTCGGCGATAACCGCCTGTCGAACTAAGCTGAAAGCGTTTATCCGCGGTCGTACCGCAGTGCGTGATGATGCCGACGATATCTTGCAGGAAGTCACGTTTAAGCTGATGCAGCTGGAGCAGCCGGTGGAGAATGTCGCCGCCTGGCTGTTCCGCGCGGCGCGCAATGAAATGACCGATCGGGCGCGGAAAAAGCGTGAGCTGCCGTTGGCCGATTTTTTCAGCGGCGGCGAAGATGGCGATTTTCCTGAAGATGAGCTGGCCGAAACCTTATTTGGCGTGCCGCAAACGCCTGAAGATGAGTATCTCAAGGCGCTGCTGTGGGAAGAGCTAGAGGAAGCATTAGCGGAATTGCCCGACGCGCAGCGTGAGGTGTTCGAGAAAACCGAACTGCTCGGTTACAGCTATAACGAACTGGCGCAGGAGAGCGGTTGCAGCGTACAGGCACTGTTATCGCGTAAACACAAGGCGGTACTGTTTTTACGCACGCGGCTGCGTAATCTCTACGACGAACTCACCCAATAACCCGATTGCCTGGCAATCGGGTTGCGCTTTTACCACCACTTTTCCGCTTGCTGCGGCTGCAAAAATTGTACGCCCTGCCCAATTTTCGGCATCGACAGTTTTATCTGTTGTTGCTGCGCTAACGCGACGATTTGATTAAGCGGATCGTTCCATGGATGAAACGCCAAATCGAAAGTCGCATTATGAATCGGGAATAGCCATTTCGCGTTGAGATCTAAGAAGGCTTTAATCGTGTCTTGCGGCAGCATGTGAATGTCGGCCCAGCGGCGGTCGTAAGCACCATTTTCCAGAAACGCCATATCGAAAGGACCGAATTTATGGCCAATCTGTTTGAACCCATCGAAATAACCCGAGTCGCTGCCAAAGAACAGGCGAAATTCCTCGCTAATGATGCTCCATGAGCACCATAAACGTTTATTGCCATCAAATATGCCGCGTCCGGAAAAATGCTGGGAGGGTGTTGCGACAAATTGAATACCCGCGATATTTTTGGACTCCCACCAATCCAGCTGGGTGATTTTCTCCGGCGCTACGCCCCACGAGGTGATTAGATCGCCCACGCCGAGCGGCGTCAGGAAATAACGCACGCGATCCTTAAGTTGCATGATGGTGTGATAATCCAGATGATCGTAATGATCATGCGAAAGAATGATCCCTTCAATCGGCGGCAACGCTTCCAGCTGAATGGGCGTTGGCTGGAAGCGTTTCGGTCCGAAGCGTTTAAATGGCGATGCGCGCTCAGTAAATACCGGATCGATTAGCCAATACTTTTCCTGCATTTTAAACAGTAATGAAGAGTGCCCGAGTCGATAAACGCTATTATTCGCGGCGGCGTCAAGCTGCTGCGCGTCAAGCTTGATCAGCGGAAGTGCGTCATCCGGAACGGTATTTTTCGGCTTGTTAAAGGTGAAATCCCAGAACAGTTTCACGAATTTCCCCAATCCCAGCTGCTGGCGTGGAACCTTATTGTTAAACCTTTTGCCATCAAACTGCGCCGATTGCGGATAGCTTTTAATATTGCAGCGAGAAATGCTCGAACTATTCAACATTGATCTTTTACCTCTGATCGCGGGTGCTTCAGAATATCCACTTTCATTGCGTTGCACATCGCATATTGGGCGGTGTTGTGCTGGCGTTTAACTGCGCATGACATCAATCCTGCAGTCGATTAGAGTGACTGTTTTGCTTGAATTTACGAGGGAAAATGAAACGCTTATTTGTTTATGGAACACTGCAGCCAGGCCACGCCAATGCGCATATTCTGGAAAGTATCGGCGGTGAATGGCTAGCCGGATCGGTTAGAGGGACCTTCTACGCGCGTGGCTGGGGCGCGGCGGCAGATTTTCCCGGCATCGTTTTGCAGCAAAATGGGCCACAGGTGCCAGGTTATCTGTTCATCTCTGAGCAACTTGAACCGCACTGGCCGATGCTGGATGAGTTTGAAGAGGGCTACGATCGGGTGGCCGTTGATGTCACCACCAGCGATGGAAATCAGTTAACGGCGTGGATTTATCAGCTGCAGCCGCAACAGTGAAAAGACCCGTTGTAAATGCAAGCAGGAGTACTTATCATGCTTGTACGGAGAAATACCGTACTTCAGCAAGAACTGATTCTGTATCACTCATGTGAATTCTCGGTTCTTCATGAGAATAACTGGAGAAATTATCATGGCAGGTTTGGCAAAAACCGAACGTCTTGAGCTGCGTATCAGTCCTGATGTAAAAAGCGAAATTGAAACGGCGGCACAAATCAGCCGCGTCAGCGTTTCGCAATTCATTGCTGATTCTGCTCTGGAACGAGCAGCAAATGTTATTAGCGAGCATAGCCGTATAAAGCTGACTGAAGAGTCATGGAATGCTGTCATGGAAGCACTTGAAAATCCCCCAGCGCCCAATGAACGTCTTCGTCGAGCGGCAGCTCTCAGCCGAGAGGAAACGACCTGGGAATGGAAACGGTAAAACTAGCCATTGTGAAATTTTCGGCGGAGCGGGTGCTTAACTTTGAAAACTTCAGTTGTGGTCGACCCGAGTTAGATGAATTTCTTAAAAAACATCTCGCTAAACAGCATGCTGACAACATACTTAAAGCCTATCTCCTTGTCACAGAGGATGTCATTCCCGAGGTAATGGGTTTTTACACCGTGTCGGGCGGCAGCTATGCCAAGGCGAATATGACTCGCGCCTATCAAAAGCAGGTTCCTTATCGTGAGACGTCTTGTATTACGCTGGGACGCTTAGCTGTTGACCAACGTTTAGCTCGACGCGGCTTCGGTACACAACTGATCATTGATGCGTTGCGCGTGGCTTATTATGCGGCGGATGCAGTCGGAATTTATTCCGTTATGGTTGAGGCAAAAGATGATGCCGCTGCGGCTTTCTATCGCAAAATGGGATTTATACCGCTCAAGTCTGAAGATAACGAACTGAAGTTCTTCTTCCCAGTCGCCAGTATTCCAGCGTTGCTTTAATCGCGCCCATGTTGATAAAGGGTCATGCGCCCTTTTCTTTTTCAACTCAAATGCATTGCTTGCAACACATACGATCTGAGTAAGCACTGCTATCCTCCTGATAGGAATTTATCCGTTAGCGGAACCCATCACGGAGTTCACTATGATCAAAGTCTGCACGGCATGCAGCACCTCTTATGATGATCAAGGCGTCATCATTGATCGCTGCACAATATGTGAAGACGAGCGGCAATTTGTACCGCCCGCTGGACAGCAATGGATGTCACTGGAAAGCCTGCTCAGCACGCATCGCAATAAATGGCAGCAGCATCACGCCAACTTATTTAGCCTGCAAACGGTGCCTGCCTTTGCGATTAATCAACGCGCGTTTCTGCTGCGCACGCCGCACGGCAATATTCTATGGGATTGCATCGCTAACCTGGATGACGCCACTCAGGCGATCGTGACGGCTCTCGGCGGCCTTCACGCCATCGCTATTTCCCATCCGCACTATTACAGCTGCATGCAAGATTGGGCGGAGGCATTTGATGCGCCGATATATCTGCACGCTAACGACAGCCAATGGATTATGCGTGATAGCCCGCATATCAAACTCTGGCAGGATGATGAGCAGGAAATTGTGCCCGAGGTGAAGCTGATACGCCTGGCCGGGCATTTCTCCGGCGGCTGCGTGTTGCATTGGTCGCACGGCAACGGCGTGCTGCTAAGCGGCGATATTGTGCAAGTTACGCCGGGCGCTAATGCCGTGTCATTTATGTGGAGCTACCCGAATATGCTGCCGCTGTCGGCGGCGACGGTGAACGACATCCTGCATCGCCTTGCCCCCCTAACCTTTGAGCAGATTTACGGTGCGTTTGAGCATCGTGAAATCCTCGCGCATGCGCAACATGTCGTCCGGCAGTCGGCGGAGAGATATCTCTCCTGCCTGCAATAACAAGGGATGGCTGATCGAATTGTAAGCAAACGCACCGCCGATGGATGTACAGACGTCTAGATATCCACTATAGTCCGTTTCCTACGTTAAGAGGGGATCCGGGCAATGAAGAAAATTTTACTCACGACGCTGCTGGCTGCGTCCGTCGCACTGCTTAGTGGCTGTAATAAAGATGATGAAAATCAAATCAAAGTGGCCATTAATACCGGACCTGATCAGGCGTTGTGGGAAACCGTGAAGCAAGTTGCGCATGACAAATATCAGCTGGATGTCGATGTGGTGGCCTTCAATGATTATGTGCAGCCGAACGAAGCGCTGTTCAATAAAGATGTTGATGCTAACGCCTTCCAGAGCCTGCCGTATCTTGAGATGCAATCCAAAGAGCGCGGTTACCACTTTGCCGTGGTCACTAACACCTTTGTCTTCCCGATCGCCGGCTATTCTCGCAAGATTAAGTCGCTGAAAGAGCTGCCGGATGGCGCCACCGTGACCATCTCCAATGAAGCCACCACGCTGGGCCGCAGCCTGCTGCTGCTGCAGGCGCAGGGTTTGATCAAAGTGAAGCCGGAAGCGGGCCTGCTGCCGACCACGCTGGATATCACCGATAATCCGAAGAAGCTGAAAATCGTGGAAGTCGATACGCCGCAGCTGGCGCGCACGCTGGACGATCCGCAGGTGTATGTGTCGATCATCAACAATAACTTTGCCGCACTGGTTAATCTCTCCGCCTCGCGTGATGGCATGTTTATGGAAGGCAAAGCCTCGCCTTACGTTAACGCCATCGTGGCACGTGATGATAATAAAGACAGCGCCAATGTGCAGAAGCTGAAACAGGCCTTCCAGTCGCAGGAAGTGTTAGATAAAGCCAACGAAATCTACAAAGGCGATATTATTAAAGGCTGGTAATCGCCCACTAAAAAGGCCGCGCAAACTGACCTTGCGCGGCTTCCTTGACTTCCCGCCCTCCGCAATAACTTATCCTTCTCACTTCCTCATTGATTAATCAGCTACGCTCAGATCATAAAATGAGCGGCGATATAAAAATGGCGTAAAAATATCGACCTGCGGCGTAAAAATGCTGTCTATTAATTCGCCGCCCCCTGTTCGCTCAGGTCGCAAACAGGTATGTTCGCCCTCATTAGCCACAAACCTGATCATCAACAGGAAATTTATGAGTCAGAGCGAAAAACAGTCCTTGCCTGCGGGCATGCTGGCGGCTGCGGGGATCGTGTTTGGCGACATCGGCACCAGCCCGCTGTATACCCTCAAAGAGTGCCTTTCAATTTTACCTAATGGCGCGGTGTCAACCACGGCGGTGATGGGTTTCCTGTCGCTGATTTTCTGGGCCTTAACGCTGATCGTGACGCTGAAATATGTCTGCTTCGTGATGCGTGCCGACCATGATGGTGAAGGCGGCGTGCTGACGCTGATGTCACTGGCTCGCCAGCATGTTGGCCCGAAGGCAGCCCACATCATTGTACTGGCCGGATTAATCGGCGGCGCGTTCTTCTACGGTGATGGCGTCATCACGCCGGCGATTTCTGTGCTATCAGCGATTGAAGGCATAGAAGTGGTTTCTCCGGCGCTGAGCAAATATGTGGTGCCGCTGGCGGTAGTGATTCTTACCTTACTGTTCATGATTCAAAAACATGGCACCGAAAAGGTCAGTAAGGTATTCGGGCCGGTGATGTTTGTCTGGTTTGTTTCGATTGCGCTGTTAGGCATTCGCGGCATCTTGCTCAATCCTGACGTGCTTTACGCGCTCAATCCTTCTTATGCGCTGACGTTCTTGCTCAGCCACAAAGCGCTGTCGTTCGCTGCGCTCGGCATGGTGGTGTTGGCGGTAACCGGTGCGGAAGCGCTGTATGCCGACATGGGGCATTTAGGCAAGGCACCGATTCGGCTGGCCTGGCTGGTGATCGCTATGCCCGCGTTGGTGCTCAACTACTTTGGTCAGGGCGCATTGGTCATCGCCGATGCGCAGGCTCTCAATAATCCGTTCTTTAATCTCGCGCCAGCCTGGGGACAGATTCCGTTGATTGTGCTGTCGACACTGGCAACGGTGATTGCGGCCCAGTCGGTGATTTCCGGCGTGTATACCTTAACGCATCAGGCGATTCGTCAGGGATTCCTGCCGCCGATGCGCATTATCTTCACCTCGCATACCGAATCCGGTCAGATCTATATTCCGTTAGTCAACTGGTTGCTGTTCGTGGCGGTGACGGTGATTGTGTTGGCCTTCCGACAATCGTCGGCGCTCTCCTCTGCTTACGGCATCGTGGTAACCGGAACCATGGTGATCACGGCCTGTCTGGCGGGCGTGGTGGCGCTGCGTAACTGGAAGTGGCCGCTGCCGATGGCGCTGATTTTTCTGTTGTGTATGTTGAGTATTGATGTGCCGTTATTCGGCGCCAACCTAATCAAACTGCTCTCTGGCGGTTGGGTGCCAGTGTTACTGGCGCTGAGTATGATGGGATTAATGCTGGTGTGGAGCAGCGAGCGTAATCGTCTGATCCGCAGACTGAATAACGATCCTGACAGCCTGCTGGCGCTGGTGCGGTCGCTGGAGACCAATCCACCCAGTCGCGTCGCCGGTACGGCCATTTTTCTGGCGCGCAAAGAGCATGAGATTCCACAGGCGCTGCTGCACAACCTCAAACACAATCGTGTGCTGCATAAGCGCGTGGTGCTGCTGCATATTCGCACCACCGATACGCCGCGCGTTTACAATCAGAAGCGTTTAAGCATCAAGCCGCTGTCGCCGTCGTTCTGGCAAGTCACCGCTGATTATGGCTGGCGCGAAACGCCGTCAATGGCAGAAATCCTGCATCTATGCGGGCTGGAAGGATTTGGCTGCACCGTGAATGAAGCCTCATTTTTCACTTCACACGACACGCTGGTGATGAAAAAGCGCAAAGGATTGATGCGGGTAAAAGGCGGTATCTTCCACTTTTGCCAGCGCAATGCATTACGTGCGCATGAACAATTTAATATTCCACCAAATCGGGTGATCGAGTTGGGTGGGCAGCGCGAGTTTTAACGCAGAAATAGTTATCCGCACACATCGTAGCTACCGTCTTGAACGTCAAGCGGTAGCTACGTAGTTTTCGTTCCACGGCTCTCGTGTTTTAAGCACACCGAAGCAGAGATGGACCAGTTTGCGCATCACCGC
>NZ_AKIU01000048.1:0-48696 GCF_000282675.1 Pantoea sp. GM01
AAACCCAAAACCCAAAACCCAAAACCCAAAACCCAAAACCCAAAACCCAAAACCCAAAACCCAAAACCCAAAACCCAAAACCCAAAACCCAAAACCTAAAACGACACATCCACCACCACGCTATCGGTATAATTCCCCGCTGCCGGCGTATTCTGCGTCGTCAAAATCTGCGCGGTATAGGTAAAGTTGCGCGTCACAGTATCCGCATTCAACGAGGTCGACGTCGTGCTGCTCCAGCGATCGGTGCCGGTCGGCCCCCAGCGTGCAGTCGTCGTCGTACCTTTGTAGATGTCATACGCCAGCCGATTAGTTCCGCTCGCCATCTGCCGCGTGGTGCCGCTGTAGTAGCTGCCGTTGCTTAAGCCCACGGTGTAAGTGCTGCCCTTCGAACACACCACGTTAATTGTCTGCTGCACCGTTGAAAAACTGCCGACTAACGGCGCACTGCCAAAGCTGACGTTGGGCGCGGTGATAGTGGTGCAGTCATTGGTGACCACCAGGTTTACGGTAATCGGCATCGCCGTGCCGGCGCTGGTCTGCAGCGTCCCCACACAGGCTCCCAGCACGTTCACGCCTGCGCAGACGTTATAACTCACCGTGAGTGTAATGGTGGTGGTGTAGGTGCCCGCCGCAATCACCTGGCCGGGCACGGTGCGGAAGTAGAGCGGAATATTGAAGTTGAGACTGTTCCCCAATGCCAGCAGCGATGATGAGTTCCAGCGATAGCTGCCGCCCTGTTGTAATTCGGTCGCACAGGCGCTGTCGATACACATCTGAATCGGAATGCTGTCGGTACCGCCGCTCGAGGTTTTCAGCGCCGCGCGCGTGCCACTGAGGTTGGTGGCGGTGGTGAAGGCATAAGTAATGAAATCTGTTCCCAACAGAGACAGGCCGCCGGTACCGCAGTTGACGTTGGTGGTGCTGGATGTGGGATTAACGGTTGAGCCAACCGAAAAGGTAGTGACAGAGCCGAAGGTGGCGGTCGGTGCGGATAATCCGCAGGCGGCATAGCCAACGCCAGGCAGTAACAACAGCGCCAGCAGCAGCAGAAGCGTTCTCATGGTGAAATTCCTGACTGTGAATTATCCGCGCTGCTCACCGCGGCACCCTGCGGTGGCGGTGGCAGCGCACAGGTAAGCGGCCCGTAGGTTTCCAGCGCTTTTGGCTGGCCGTCGGCAATCGCCAGCTGCGTATCACAGCTGCGCCCATCCGGCGTCACCACGTGAATCGGATTGTTAGCGCCGAGATCTTCCATCCACACAATGCCGTCCCAGCCAACGTATTCAGTGGCTTGATTCGGACGTAACACCTGGCTGGAGATCGGCAGCGGCTGATGATTGCTGTCATGCAACACCACGCTGGCCGCGCGTAACCGCTCAACCGGGAAGTTAAGCAGATAGCCGCTTTTACGTTTCACGGCAAAGCGCTGTTCCACTTTTGGCGCAGTGCGATCGGCGGGGAGATCGAGCGTATCGATATCGTATTTGGCGCCGTAATAGCTGCTGATGGACGGCACCAGCAGATAGCCCTCGTTATCGGTGCGGCCCATGGTTTGGTTTTCATAGCGCACCGTCACGTCGGGATAATCGGTCTTCACCACCACGAAGGCGTCATTGATATCGTTGGCAGCGAACACGCGGTTATCCATTAACACCACCGAACCGGTGAAATCGGCCCACTGCGTGGTGTTGTCGTTATCACCGTAAAAGCCGGCCGAGGTATCAATTTTGTTATTGCGATAGCGCAGGCTGCCCTGGCGATAATCCCCGCTGTCGCTGCCTTGATTGGCCCACGCGGCATCGTAGGAGAAGCCGCCGTCGGTTGGCATCGCGCGTGACACATACAGGCGTTGATTGTTGTTGCCCTGCTGGTCGCGCTCCATGCTGACCGAAGCGCTACTCTGTTCGCCAAACGGAATCACCAGAGAAATCGCGCCGCTCCAGTCGCCCTGAACCCGATCGCGACTGGCGGAGATGTACAGGCTGCTGTTACCCCACAGGTTTTTACTCCACGACAGGTTCATCAAACGCGTGCGATCGCCATTGCCGCCGGAGATATCGAAATAGGCCAGCCCGAGGCTGCCATAATCGCTGAGCGACACGCTGGCAGTGTATTGCGCGCTGCGGCGTGACAGCGAGTAGCTGGTATTGGCGCTGTCGCCACGGCTGCCAACCAGCGCGAGATTACCGAACTCGGCACTACGAATGGTGTGCTGCGTGCCAAGGCTGAACCAGCTGTTGTTGTATTGATAACCCCAGCTGTATTGCGTGCCGGCACTGCCCGCCATCTGGCTCTGCGCCAGCGCGCCGTTGACCACGCCCAGGCTGCCAAGCTTGACCAATCCCCCCGCGCCGCCCATCGCCACGCTGTCGCTGCCCTCCGCATGGCTCTCCAGCGTCAGCCAGTCGGTTAGGCCGTAGCGGTAAGAACCGCTGGCGGCGGCGGCACCATAATCAAAATTCTTAATGCCATAGTTTTCGCGTATCGCACCGGCAGAGAACGAGTAATCGGATAAGCCCTGTTTCAATAAACTGCTGGAGACGTAAAACGGTAGCGTGGTGGTGATTTGCCGTCCTACCGCATCGGTGGTGGTGATCACCGCATCGCCCGCACCGTTCACAAACGGCACGTTAGTGAGCGACCACGGACCGGGCTGAACATCCGCCTGCGCGCTGCGGTAGCCGTTGATAAACAGATCGACCGACGAAGGCACCGCCGCCTGGCCCGAAAAGGCCGGCAACGGATAGGTCACCAGATCCGGACGCACGCTGAAGTCGCGGCCAATCTGCACCCCGCCGAGGCGCACGCTGTTGCTCCAGCTCAGCGCATCGGTGACCAAATCCCCGGCGCGCCAGCTGATTGCCGCGTTCTCGTTTTCGTTGCTAAACCAGGTGTCGTAGCGAATGTAGCCTTCCTGCTGGCCGGAGACGCCGCCTTCCAGTTGCTGTACGTACACGCCGTTCGTTGAAAACTGCCCAGCCGGGCCGAAGAGACGCAGTTCGTTCCAGCTGGAGAGGCGCGAACCGGCGTTATCGGTGCGCGTGGCGTAGAAGTCATAGTTGAGCAGGACGCCGTTGCTGGCGCGACCGGGAAAGCGCGGCGCGTTTAGCTGTTGGCCAATAGTCTGGCCCGGCAGCCAGGCGGGCGGCACCGTCAATAACAGGCGCTGACGGCGTTCGTCATACTCCACTTTCGCTCCGCTCAGATTGCTGACGTCGATCTGCTGCCCTTGCAGTTTCCCGGCCGGAATACCGGCGCGCTCCAGATCGCCACGCCGCACCCAGAACGCCCCATTTTTGCGCTCCACCGGGACGATGTCGCCACGTTCGCCCTGGTTCACCACCAGTTCCAGCATGTATTGCTGGCCGCTGGCGTTATTCTCCAGCGCAGGCGGCGGTGGCAGCTCGGAGAAGGTCTCCGCGCTGCTGGTAATTGGGCTGATACAGAGCACGCTGGCCACCGCCAGCGCGCAGGGATGCGGCGTTAACTTCATCAACGCGCGGCAGCGCTGCTCCAGTGGCCTTTATTCATATCTGCTGCCAGCTCACCGCTCACGCTGCTGGTTAACGGCCAGCGATTGCTGCTGTTCGCCAGCACGTAGCCGAACAAGCCATTGCCCATTTTGCGTCCGCCAATGGTGACGTTGCTTAACCGCGCGTGACCGCTGCCACGATTGGTCAGCTCCAGCCAGCGTTTGCCGCCGCTGTTCACTTCCTGCCAGCTCAGCTGCGGTTTTGCCGTATCGCGCGTGACGCCGTCGCCATACACGAATAACGGCACCGAATAGCGCATCTGGAAAGTCAGGCCCGCCTGGTTTTCGCCTGGCGTGCGTGGCGTGGGGATCTCATCCAGCACCACGCGATACGCCATTTCACGTCCGGCAGTCGGCGCGGTTTGTTTAATTAAGCGCACCAGCTGGCGCTGTCCCGGCTCAAGACGCACCATCGGCGGGCTCGCCGCCACCTGCTGCTGGGTTTGATACTGTTCCTGGCCGTTAATTTGCTGCCAGCTGAAGATGCGCACCTGCATCATGGTGGTGGCATTGCCACGATTCTCCAGCCACAGCTCGCTGGCTTTTTCGTCGGGGTTGATGGCGGGATCGATGGGCCACACCATCAGCGAGTTGGCGGCGTGCACCGCGGGCGTGAGTACCACAAGCAGCAACAGTAATCGGGCGCGCAGGTTCATCTTCATGTCATCCTTCTTATCACTGACGTCACCAACTGAGCGTGACGGTTAAGGTGTCGGTATAGGTCCCGGCGCGCGTCGGGCCGGGCAGCGTTAACAGGCCATAAATTGGCAAAGTAATGTTGTTGGCATTGCTGTAACTCAGCGCCACGGCGCTGTTTACCGGGATCGCCGTGGTATGCGCGGCATTGGTGTAGAGGCTATAGGCCACCGTATTGGTGTTACTGGTGTGTTTGAGGTTACGGCTAGAGGTGTAGTTGCTGCCGCCGTTAATGCTCATGCTGACGGCGGTGCCTGGCGTGCAGGCGAGCCTGATGGTGGTGCTTTGCACATAGCTAGCGCTGACGCTGCTGGAAGCCACGCCAGATTGGGTACCAAAATTGAGCGTGCCGAATACCCCGGTATTGGTTCCGGAGACGACACAGCCTGCCACTACTGATGCTGAGACCTGAAAGGTGGCTGTCGGCAACCCCCAGGCGGAGACACTCCCTATCAGCAGGGCGAGGCCGCCTGCACTGTGCATCAACCGCTGCACCACGGCCACCCTGATTATCCTTTCCCTCAGTAATTCACCGCCACGTTGATGGTATCGGTGTAGGTGCCTGCGGGAATCAACGGGTTAAAGCCGCCGCCCACCACGCGACCATAAATGGCGTAGTTAGTCCCGAGCGTCGGGTCCGTGGTGCCACTGGCGGCGATGTTGGTGTTATTAGCGATGGCGGTGGTAAACGCGGCGTCGCTATAAAGCGTATAGGCAATGCCTTGAGTATTATCAGAACCAAGAGTCAGGTAACGCGGCTGGCCGCTCACCGTACCGTAAATGGTCGCCGGTGCGGTATTACTGCTGGTGACCTGCACGTTGAAGGTTTGTCCGGTGGTGCAGCGGACAAAGATGCCGTTACCCGAAGCTCCCACTAAAGTGGCGTTCAGGGTATCGAAGGTTGCTGCGCTGCTACCAAAGTTCAAGGTACCAAAGTTAACCCCTGTCGTTGCTGACTGACCGTTGACTAAACAACCGGTGGTCAGCGTCAAGGTGGCATTGATGGTTCCCGTTGTGGTGGCGGCAAAAACAGCAGTAGGGGCAAGTGCGGCGCTTAGGCTGGTAGCCACAAGAAAAAGCTTGAGTTTCATAATCATTCCTTACTGATTATCCAAGGTCAGTGCTTTTTCACCTGGTTATACATTTATGCAAATACATCCGAAATCAAACAAGAGCCGCATGCAGCCCGACAGCGTAAGCGCCCGCTATCTAAGAAAATTCTTAGATGGTGGATTAATGATTTATATCAGTTTTCTTTACTATAGATCAGCAAATCGGGCCTTGTGCGCCGATGTTCACTTTTTTCCCTAATCAATTGCCACTTTTCGCCGATAACGCAGTAAACACAAGGGGTGGCGAGTGGTTAAAAAAACTAAACAAGCGATGATTCCCCCCTCTACCACGCGCTTCGGTTCGATGATATGTTCGTGCATTAATCAGATATTATTAATTTTTCTATTAAAGACTGACGATGAATATAAAAAAAACCAGCCCCACCATTCCAGATTTGTCTGGAGCGGCTTTTTGTTGAACTTCGCCACAGGCGGTCATTAAGCACGCTTGATCGGCGTTTTATCATCCTTGTTGATATTTGACGACACCGAACCTGCTGCGCAGCGGGTTGAGTTTAGGAGCGCACATGCTGCTGGTTACCTGGGATAGCGTTCTGGTTACCGTTTCACTGATTGTGGCCTTCATCGCCGCTTTTACCGCTCTGGACAGCGCCGGACGCGTGGCCGTATCACGCGGCACGCTGGCAAAATTGTGGTTAGTCGGCGGCGGTACCGCCATGGGCATCGGCATCTGGGCGATGCACTTTATTGGCATGCTGGCGATGAAAATGCCGATGACCATGCGCTATGACATGCAGCTCACCGCCATCTCCCTACTGGTGGCGATTGTTGCCGCCATCTTTGCCTTTGCCCAGGGCGTGCAGGGCAGCCATCTCACGCGCCGGCGTTTACTGCGCGGCACCCTCATCCTCGGCAGCGGCGTGATTGTCATGCACTACCTCGGCATGAACGCGCTAATGATTGAAACCGCCATCTACTGGAATATGCCGCTGGTGCTGCTGTCGGTGGTGATTGCCTATGCCGCGTCTGGCGCGGCATTGTGGCTGGCGTTCCATTTGCGTCAGGGCAAAAGCTTGCTGCTATTACGCGCCTGTGCGGCGCTGGTGATGGGCATTGCCGTTGCGGGCATGCACTACACCGGCATGGCGGCGGCAGAATTCAGCATGCCGGTTATGATGCAGCATCACGGCGCCAGTGAAGAGGGGCTGGCGGTGTGGGTCACCATAATTACGCTGACCATTCTGGGGCTGATGTTACTGATTTCGATGCTGGATGCGCAGCTGCGCGCGGCGCGTCTCGCGGCCAAACTCAAGCGTGCCAACAGTGAACTGCGCCAGCTGGCGCTGCACGATAATCTGACCGCGCTGCCGAACCGCGTGATGCTGGAACAAGAACTCACTGCGCAGATCAAACAGGCGACGCTGCAGGATGAGAACTTCGCGCTGATGTTTATGGATCTCGACGGCTTCAAAGCGGTTAACGATACCTGGGGCCATCACGTTGGCGACCGCTTGCTCATTGCGGTGGCCGAGCGCCTGCGTGTGGAATTGAGCGAAGAGATTTTACTGGCGCGGTTGGGCGGCGACGAATTTGTGCTGCTGTGTCCGCAATGCTATCTCCATCAGGCGACACAACTGGCGCAGCGGCTGGTGCAGGTGATTGATGCGCCTTTCGATCTCGATCGTTATTCGCTGCGCGTGTCGCTCAGTATCGGCATTGTCATCTTCCCGCTGCACGGTCGCAGCCAGCAGGAGATGATGTTCAACGCCGATTCCGCCATGTATCACACCAAACACAGCGGGCGTAACGGCTGGTGCGTGTTTGAACCGGCGATGAGCGCGGTAGCTCAGCATCAGCTGGCGCTGGCCAACGATCTGTGGAACGCGCTGGAATATCAAGAAATGCGCCTGTTCTATCAGCCTAAATTCCGCGCGGGCGGCACGGTATTGATCGGCTTTGAAGCGCTGTTGCGCTGGCAGCATCCGCGTCGCGGCCTGCTGATGCCGGACACCTTCCTGGCGCGAGCAGAGAAAACCGGGCAGATTGTCGCGCTGGGTAACTGGGTGATTAACGAAGCCTGCCGCCAGCTAAAACAGTGGCACGATGCCGGCAACGCTGACTGGACGGTGTCGGTTAATCTTTCCGCCCTGCAATTCCAACAGCGCGACCTAATCGATAGCGTGCGCCAGGCACTGCTGCACCATCAGATACCCGCCGGGACGTTGATGCTGGAGATCACCGAGAGCATCGCCATGCGCGATCCGCAGTTTAGCCAGCAGCGCATTGCCGAATTGCATCGGCTGGGGGTGAAAGTGGCGATCGATAACTTTGGCATCGGCTACGCCAATCTGCTGCATCTGAAACATCTGGAAGCCAGCGAGCTGAAAATCGACCGGGCCTTTATCAATAGCCTGCGCGCCGGCAGCGAAGATGCCGCCGTGGTCAGCGCGATGTTATCGCTGGCGCAAACGCTCAACCTGCGCATGGTAGCCGAGGGCGTTGAGACCGAGGAGCAGCAGCGCTTGCTGACGGGATTAGGCTTCGATACCTTGCAAGGCTATCTGCTCGGTAAGCCAACACCGGCAGAGCGCATCGGCGAATTTACCGCTGCGCTTAATCTGCCGCTGGTGTTGCCGAATAGCGTCGTACCGCTGGCCAGGGCGTGATAAACCATTTTTCTTTTCTTCCGCATCGGAAGGTTTCATCGTTCATAGACTCAGATCGGCAGGTATTCTGCCGATAATTCCTACAATAAAACCAATAGATTCCTCACTTTTCACAACACCACAGCTGACTTAACCCGGCTTTAACTTGGGAAATCACTATGTTAGTGACTTCGTACGATTCGTTTACCGTCATCGTCTCCATCCTGGTGGCAATGCTGGCTTCGTTTACCGCGCTGGATATGGCGGGACGCGTGGCTTCCTCAACTGGCAAGGTGGCGCTGGTTTGGTTATTCGGCGGTGGATTCGCTATGGGCATCGGCATCTGGGCGATGCACTTTATCGGCATGCTGTCGATGAGCCTCGATATGGTCATGAGCTACGACCCTACGCTCACCGTCGCCTCGATGGTGGTGGCGGTGCTGGCTTCGGTGTTTGCGCTGTGGCTGGTGTGCTCAACCCCGACGCTGCCATGGCGACGGCTGTGCGGCGGTGCGCTGGTGCTGGGCACCGGCGTGGTGGCCATGCACTACACCGGCATGGCGGCGCTGATGTTTTCGCCGGGTATCACCTGGAACTGGGGCTGGGTGGCGGCCTCGGTGGCTATCGCGCTGGTGGCTTCAGGCGCCGCATTATGGCTGGCGTTCAACCTGCGTGAAGGACACGGACGCGTTACCGTCCTGCGGCTGGGCGCATCGGTGGTGATGGGCTGTGCGATAGCCGGCATGCATTACACAGGCATGGTCGCGGCTAACTTCCCGATGCAGAGCCACGCGACGCACATGGGCGTGAACAGCAACTGGCTGGCGGTGGTGGTGACGGTGGTGACGCTGGCGATCCTTGGCATTACCTTGCTGGTATCGATGCTGGATGCCCGCCTGCAGGCTCGCACCTCAATCCTTGCCCACTCGCTAGCTGAAGCCAACCGCGAGCTGGCACAGCTGGCGCTGCACGATAACCTGACGCGTTTGCCCAACCGTATTCTGCTTGAAGATCGCCTGGAGCAAGCCATCAATAAAGCCAACCGTGAGAAATCACAGTTTGCGCTGATGTTTATGGATCTCGATGGTTTCAAGGCCGTCAACGACGCCTTTGGCCATCATGTCGGCGACAATCTGTTGATCGGCGTCACCGAACGCATGACCGACCAGATGAAAGGGCACTATACGCTGGCGCGCATGGGCGGCGACGAATTTGTCCTGCTGCTGGAAATTGACGATCCCAACGATGCGGCGGCGGTGGCAGATTCGCTGGTGAAAGCGGTAGATCGTCCTTTTGATATCTCGCGCTACGAGCTGGTGGTGTCGCTGAGTATTGGCATTGCGGTTTATCCGGGCGATGGCAAAGACGAGCGCGAACTGATGTTTAACGCCGATGCCGCCATGTATCACACCAAAAATAACGGTCGCAATGGCTACACCTTCTTCCAGCCGTCGATGAATATGCTGGCGCAGTCCCAGCTGCAGCTGAATAACGATCTGTGGCAAGCGCTGGATAACCATGAACTACGGCTGTTCTATCAGCCAAAATACTGCGCACCGCGCGGGCCGATCCTTGGTTTTGAAGCGCTGCTGCGCTGGCAGCATCCGACACGCGGTCTACTGGCGCCAGATACTTTCCTGCCGATGGCGGAAAAGACCGGCATGATTGTGAGTATCGGCAATTGGGTGATTAACGAAGCCTGTCGCCAGCTGCGTTCCTGGCATTTACAGGGGCATCCGCACTGGTCGGTGGCGGTCAACCTGTCGGCACTGCAGTTTGAGCAGAGCAACCTGGTTGAAACGGTGACCGATGCGCTGGCGCAGCACCAAATCCCGGCTGAGCTGCTGACGCTGGAAGTGACGGAAACCACCGCGATGCGCGATCCAGAGGAGAGCGTGCGTATTCTCACCGAGCTGACCAATATGGGCGTCAAGGCCTCGATAGATGACTTCGGCACCGGCTACTCGAGCTTGCTGTATCTCAAGCGTTTACCGGCCAGCGAGCTGAAGATCGATCGCGCGTTTGTTAATGAACTGCAGGCGCATTCGGAAGACGCCACCATTGTGTCAGCGATAGTCGCGCTGGCGCAGTCGCTGCATCTTAAAGTGGTCGCTGAAGGGGTAGAGACGCAGGATCAGCAGGCGTTTCTGACGGGCCTGGGCTGCGATACGTTGCAGGGCTATTTGCTGGGTAAACCGGTGCCGCCGGATCGCATCAACGAGCTGCCGAATTTTTACGAGGAAGTGTTAGAGCTGGAGCGCATGCCTTAGCCAGTAAGTTTTTCCTCCTCTATTCATTCCCTCTCCCGCTTGCGGGAGAGGGTTAGGGTGAGGGAAACTAGCCGCCAAATCCTCTACATCGGAGTTCGGGTGGCGAAATATCAGCAGTTGGTCGAGCAGCTTCGCACGCAAATTGAGGCACGCATCTGGCCGCCAGGCGAAAAACTGCCGTCGCTACGCCAGCAGGCGGAGCAGAGCGGGCTCAGCCTGATGACGGTCATGCACGCCTACGAGGTGCTGGAGAGTCAGGGCTGGATCGTATCTAAACCGCAATCCGGTTACTACGTGGCGCCGCGCGCTGCCGAAAGTCGTCCCCGGCTGCCCACCCAGGAAATTGCCAAAACCGATCAGGCCGACACCAACAGCTTTGTGTTTGACGTGCTGCAAGCCACGCGCAATCCCGCCATTATGCCATTTGGCTCAGCCTTCCCGGATCCCGAGCTGTTCCCGCAGCGCCAGCTGATGCGCTCGCTGGTGAAAGTCTCGCACAATCTTAAACCCACCGATGCGCTCAACAACCTGCCGCCGGGCAATGAAGAACTGCGCAAAATTCTGGCGCAGCGCTACGCGCAGCAGGGCATTACGCTGTCGCCGGATGACATTGTGATTACCAACGGCGCGATGGAAGCGCTCAACCTGAGCCTGCAAGCCGTCACCGAACCCGGCGATTGGGTGATTCTCGAGAATCCCTCGTTTTATGGCGCCCTGCAGGCGATTGAACGCCTCAAGCTGAACGCCATCGCCATTGCCAGCGATGTGGACCACGGCATGGATCTCGATGAGCTGGAGCAGGCGCTGCAGCGCTGGCCGGTAAAAGCCTGCTGGCTGATGACCAACCGGCAAAATCCGCTCGGCTTTACGCTCAGCGCCGAGCGCAAACAGCAGCTGGTGGCGTTGCTGGCGCGCTACAACGTAGCGATGATTGAGGATGATGTGTACGGCGATCTGTATGAGGGCCACGACAAGCCGCTGCCGGCCAAAGCCTTTGATCGTGACGGCAACGTGCTGCACTGCGGCAGTTTCTCTAAGAATCTGGTGGCGGGATTTCGCGTAGGTTGGGTGGCGGCTGGGCGTCATGCGCAGCGCGTACAGCGTATCCAGCTGATGAGCACGCTGTCGACCAGCGCGCCGATGCAGTTGGCCTTAGCCGATTTTCTCAGCACGCGCAGCTATGATGCGCATCTGAAAAAGCTGCGCCAGACGCTAGCGAAACGCAAACAGCTGGCGCAGCAGGCGCTGCGGCGGGTGCTGCCTGCTGATGCCAGCATCAGCGACACGCCGGGCGGTTATTTCCTGTGGATTGCGCTGCCTGCGCAGATCAATACCACTGAGCTTTATCATTTGGCGTTGCAGCAAGGGATCAGCATTGCCCCCGGTCAGCTGTTTTCCAGCAGCGAGGGCTTCAGTCACTGTTTCCGCTTTAACACCGCCTGGCCGTGGGATAGCCGTGCCGAAGCGGCCGTCGAAACGTTGGGCAAACTGATTGCCGGGCTAAACCGCTAAACCTGAGCCGCCTGCTGGTGGCCCCAGGTGAGGTAGTAGACATCGTAGAAATCCACTTCACCTTTCTGCTTCATCAGGCGATCGATGCCGCTGCGCACGCGATCGGGCGTTTGTGGGTTATCCAGAATCTTATCCAGCGCCTGCTGCGAAACCGGCTGCACGTAATACCACTCGCCGTTATAGCAAACGCGTAAATCCAGCGTATCGATATCTTCGAAGCGATATTTGGGATTGATATCCATCAGCATCAGCACGCTCATCACCACCACAAACACCGTGGCAAACCAGAAGGCCGGCCAGCCGAGCATGTCGGTGGAGAAGATCAGCGCCACGCACAGCGCGTAGCACAGGTACATGATGGCCCAGAGTCCCGGATGGGTTTTGAGGAAGGAAAAGCTAAAGCGCGGCAAGTTATCGCGCTGCCCCTCACGGTTCAGCGTGGCGATTTCGTCGAGCAGAATTTGTTTAATCGCGTCCATTGTTCACCTCTAATTATCACTGCCTGCCAGTAAAGCACATAACAGTGAAGCGAATTAGAGACAGATTTGCTGTGTTTTTTTATAACAGTTAGCCTGGTGCGGTTTTTCCCTCACCCTAACCCTCTCCCGCAAGCGGGCGAGGGAATTGATCGAGTGAATCAAGAAACCTGCCCCACAATCTGCAAATTAGCGTCATCCGGTACTTCGTTATACGACAGCACGTTCAGCCCGTTGGCAAACAGTCGGGCATAGCGCGCAATCAGTGGACGCAGCTGCGGCGTCACCAGCAGCACCTGGGTCAGATTCTGCGCTTTAAGCTGCTCCATCATCACCGGCAGCGTGCTCTGCAGCTGCGTCAGGATATTCGGATCGACCGGGAAGCTATCGAGCGCTACTTTGCCGGCCTGCTGCGCCTGGTTCAGCGCGGAGAGCAGCAGATTCTCCAGACTGTTATCCAGCGTATAAGCCGACAACGGCTTGTTGTCCGGCGCAATCGCCGCCACCATCGCGCGCCGCAGCGCATAGCGCACATCGGAGGTCAGCAGAATCGGATCTTTGGTGATCGCTGAGCTCTCCAGCAGCGTAGTCGCAATGGTGGTGATGTCCTTCAACGACACCTGATCGTTCAGCAGCAGACGATAAACCTTGAGCTGCAGACTGAAATTCACCGCGGCATTCACATCTTCCGATAGCTTGGGAGCCACGTTGCTTAGCCGCTGATGCAGCTGCGTGATGTCATCATAATTAAACAGCTCCGGCAGATGCTCGCGCACCACTTTATTCACATGCGTAGCGACGACGCTGGCGCAATCTACCACCTGATAACCCAGATTCAGCGCCTTGGCTTTCTGCTCCGGCAGGATCCAGGTCACCGCCATGCCATAGGCGGGATCGGTGTCCAGCACGCCGTCGATCTCGCCGTACTGCTCCGGCGTGGGGATCGCCATCAGGCGATCGGCGTGCACTTCGCCAACTGCGGTGCGCACGCCATTGATCTTAATTGCGTACTGCGCCGGTTTGAGATGGAAATCCTCGCGCAGGGCGATTTCCGGCAGCAGCACGCCGCTGGTTTCAGACACCACCTGACGCACGCCGCGCATACGCAACGTCAGCGGCGCACCTTTGCCTTTATCCACCAGCGTCACCAGCTTGTAGCCGAGATTGAGGCCGATTGGCTCAACCATCGGGATATTGTCCCAGCCAATCGCCGGCTGCTCTTCCGGCTGCGCCAGTGCCTGATGGATGGCGTCCATATCGGCATGATCCTGCGTCGGCTTTTGCACATTACGGCCTTGACGCCAGGCAGCGAACAGCAGCAGAGCGGTAAAGATCAGGAACACCAAATGTGGCATGCCGGGCACGATCGCCAGCACAAACATCACGGCGGCGGCGGTGTAAAGCGTGTTGGGTTTCGCCAGCAGCTGCGATTTAATGTCATCGCCCATGTCCGCGCCATCGCTGATGCGCGTCACGATAATCGCCGCCGCCGTTGACAGCAGCAGCGAGGGAATCTGTGCCACTAAGCCGTCACCAATGGTCAGCAGCACATACTGCTCAAATGCTTGTCCCGCCGGTAATCCGTGCTTGAACACGCCAATCAAAATACCGCCAATCACGCTGATCAGCAGGATCATGATCCCGGCGATCGCATCCCCGCGCACGAACTTCGAGGCACCGTCCATCGCACCGTAGAAATCGGCTTCATTCGCCACGTCTTTGCGGCGGCTACCGGCCTGCTCCTGATTGATCAGGCCAGCATTGAGATCGGCATCGATCGCCATCTGTTTGCCGGGTAATGCATCAAGGGTAAAGCGGGCCGACACCTCAGAGATACGCTCGGCCCCTTTGGTCACCACCACAAAGTTGATGATCATCAGGATGATGAACACCACAAAGCCGACGACAAAGTTGCCGCCAATCACCACGTTACCGAAGGCTTCAATCACCTTACCGGCGGCACCGACCCCTTCATGACCATCGAGCAGCACCACGCGTGTCGAGGCCACGTTGAGCGTCAGGCGCATCAGCGTGGTGATCAGCAAAATGGTGGGGAAGATGGAGAAATCCAGCGGGCGATTACTGTTAACGCTCGCCAGCAGCACCATGATCGCCAGCACGATGTTAAAGGTGAACAGCACGTCCAGCACAATCGGCGGCAGCGGCAAGATCACCATCGCCAGCACGCTGAGCAGAAGTACCGGAACGCCAATGTGTGCCTGGCGCAGCAGTTGACTAAACTGGCGCGGTTTAAACTGACTCATGAACTTTCATTACCTCATCCAGGTTCGGCAGTTGGGTATCCAGCCGGGGTTTTTCACCCTGGCCATTGCGCCAGGTTTGCAGTTGCATCACGTAAGTCAGCACCTGCGCAATCGGACGGAACAGGGCTGCGGGAATTTGCTGGTTAACGCGCGTGCTGTGATAAACCGCACGCGCCAGCGGTGGAAACTCCACCACATCAATTTTGTGTTTGCCGGCCACGCTGCGGATATACAGCGCCACGTCATCCACGCCTTTGGCGACGATGTAAGGTGCCGGCGCTTTTTTCGGATCGTATTTCAGCGCCACCGCGAAGTGCGTCGGGTTAGTGATCACCACATCCGCCAGCGGCACCTGTTTGTTGATTTGCCCCATCGCCATCTGGCGCTGCAGGTTACGAATACGGCCTTTTACCTGCGGGTTACCTTCGTTGTTCTTGTGTTCATCGCGCACTTCTTTCTTCGACATCTTCATCTTCTTGGTAAAGAAGAATTTCGTCAGCGGCACATCGATCACCGCGAACAGCACAATGGTGAAGATAAATAGCCGCATCATCGACTCATACAACGCCAGCCCGTGGTTGATCGAATCACGCAAAAACAGGCCTTGCAGGCCCATCATTTCGCTCAGATTGCCTTTGATGGTGCTCCACAGCAGCGCCAGCATCAGCAGGCACTTGGCGATCATCTTCAGCACATCCACGTAGTGCTGCATGGAAAACATGCGCTTCGCGCCGCTGATCGGGTTGAGCTTTTTAAAATCGGGCTTGATGCGCGTGATGACAAAGATCCAGCCGCCGGGCACCAGCGTCGACAGCGCGGCCGCGAAGGGAATCGGGATCAGCGTGGCGATGAATTTCAGCATGATCAGCACCTGCGTCAGCATGAATTGATGCAGCGCGCCATCATCATGAATGCGTTCCGCCATTTGGCGCACCGCAAGAAATGACGCCTGAATCAAATCACGATAGTACGGAAAGAACAGCGTCATCATGATCAGCGCCATCACCAGACAGACCGCCAGATTCACCTCTTTAGAGCGGGGAATATCCCCTTTCTGCCGCGCTTTTCGCAGCTTACCCGGACTGGGTTTTTCGCTCTTATCTCCACTGCCAGCATCCGCCATCAGTAGCTCCTCATTTTTTCCAGCATCGCCAACACCTGGTTGGTGAGGTCGAGATAGTGACTGCCCACATTGCCTATCAGTAACGTGAAGCAAAACAGGCCAAACAGCATGCTGATGGGGAAGCCGAGCGCGAACAGGTTCAGCGTCGGCGAAATGCGGTTCAGCAAACCAAATACGCCCTGAACCAGCATCATGATCACCACCGTCGGCATCGCCAGCAGCAGCGCGCCGCTAAAGATCCAGCCCACGCCGCCGGCCAGCGTACGCAGCGAAAATTCATTAATCGCCTGACCAATCGGCCAGTAGGTAAAGCCGCTGTAGAGAATGGTGAGCAGCAGCAGATGACCGTCCATGCTGAAGAACAGCAGCGCAGCCCAGATCTGAATAATTTGTGAGATCACCATGGTGGAGCTGCCGCTGGCGGGATCGTTCATTACCGCCATTCCAAGGCCCATGTTCATCGACAAAATATTGCCCGCCGTCTGCAGCGCCCAAAAGGTCCACCACAGCATCTGGCCAAACACGAATCCCCACAGAATTTGCTCGCCGGTCAGAATCAGGCTCTGTACCGACATCAGCTCACGCAGCACCACGTTGTGCGTCAGCATCGGCGTCATCACGATGCTCAGCAGCAGCGCCAGTCCCAGCTTGGCTTTACGCGTAAAGGCGCGGTTATCCAGCAGCGGGCAAAAGTGCATGAAGGCATAGATGCGCACCAGGGGCAGCCACAGCGCGAAGATCGGCTGGATCAGATCGTTGATGGCGATGCCCATCGTTAGCCCACCAACTGCGCGGCCTGCTGAAAGATCAGCTGGGTGAAGTCGATCAGCTGCGTCAGCATCCATTTACCGGCAAACACCAGCACTAACAGCGTCATGATCAGACGCGGCAGAAAGCTCAGCGTCTGTTCATTGATCTGGGTGGTGGCCTGAAAAATGCTCACCAGCAGACCGGTGATCAGGCTCGGCACGATGGCCACGGCGGAGATGATCAGCACCAGTTTCAGGCCTTGCGCCAGAATGTCGCCAGCGACGTCGATATTCATCATAATCCCAGCCCCTGCACGCTTTGCGTCAGCGTGCCAACAATCAGCGACCAGCCGTCACAGAGAACAAACAGAATCAGTTTGAACGGCAGCGAGACAATCAGCGGTGACAGCATCATCATCCCCATTGCCATCAAAATGCTGGCGACGATCAGGTCGATCACCAGGAAGGGGATGTAGATCATAAAGCCAATTTTGAAGGCGGTTTTCAGTTCGCTCAGCACAAAAGCGGGCGCGATGATGGTGAGATCCTGCGCTTCCGGCTCGCCCGTCGCGTTAGCGATGGTCATGATCTGCGCCAGCGAAGTGCTGTGCGTTTGCGACAGCATGAATTTTTTCAACGGCACCTGACCGGTGCTCAGCGCCTGCTGCAGGCTGATTTCGTTGTTTTGGTATGGCACAACAGCATTGTCGTAGACATTGGTCCATACCGGACGCATCACCAGCAGCGTCAGCACCAGCGCAATACCGGTCAGCACCTTATTCGGCGGGCTTTGCTGCAGGCCAATCGCCTGGCGCAGCAGCGCCAGCACGATAATGAAGCGGGTAAAGCAGGTCATCATCAGCATCATGATCGGCAGCAGGCCGAGCAGCGTCATCAGAATCAGAATTTCAATTTTTACGCTGTACTCCTGGCCGCCATTGGCGGAGGGCACAGCGGAGAACAACGGCAGTCCGTTCTGTTCTGCCAGCGCCAGCGATGGCACCAGCAGCAGGCCGGCCAGCGCCAGCCCTCCTTTAATCCAGCCGGAATTGCGCATCATCATTAGCCCGCCAGTTCGCTGAGATCGCTGTTGTTGAACTCAATTAGGCGCAGGCCATATTTATCGTTCAGCACCACCACTTCGGCTTTACCAAACAGAATGCCATTCACTTTGACGTCCAGCGGCTCACCGGCCAGTTTATCCAGCTCGATCACCGAGTCGTTGCCGACGCCAATCAGGTCGGCGAGGGAAATCTCCACCGACGCGACTTCCAGCGTCAGCGTGACGGGAATGCGGCTGAACAGCGCCAGATTACGCGGTGCGTCACGCGTGACGGCAGTAACGGGCTCGGCTACCTCGGTATCCGGCTGGTTTTCCAGGGAAAAATCGAGGTCCAGCGCATTGGCTAAATCGTTTAAATCGCTCATGTTATTCACTCGTACGGTCACTGAATTCGGAGAAAAAGAGTTTGCCGCGCTCTTCGCAGATTACGGCGCTAAACAGCGGTTGATCGCCAACCAGCAGGGGAATACGGTCATTCATGGCAAACGGCAGCACGTCGTTGGGTTTCAGGCGCGCCAGGTCAGCCACCGTCATCGGCAGCGTCGCCAGGCGACCGCGCAGACGCACCGGTAACTGTTTAAAACTGTGCGGGCTGGTCGGCACCGGCGTATTGCGATTGCTATCAGCAGGCTGACGCAGCGTGCTGAGTAAACGGTCAACGTGCGCGGCATCCAACAGCAGTGAGAAATTGCCGTTGCTGTAACCATCAAGGAAGAAATCCACGCGATACGACCACTGGGTTAATAACGAAGCCGGATCGGGTTTAATGGTCAGCGCTTCGGTAAATAACTCATCGCCACAAATTAAATGTACCAGTTCGCTGGCCAGTTTCATTTGCAGACGCTCTTCCGTTTTGGTTACCGGGAAATTATCTGCGGTTAATTGGTGCTGCTCATCACGTGATAATCCGTAATAGTCATGCAGGATATTCAGCAACAAGGTGCGGTCGAGGCAAAATGCCAGGTTGCCCAGCTCAGAGCTAAAAATCGTTGCCTGCTTAACGGCGCAATCCATCTGAAATTGCATATCACGCAAACTCACATCGACGCGAAACTTCTTCAGGAAATAGATGCTCAGCTTGGCGTCTAAGCGATCGCTGTTATCTTTAAAAACTTTAGGGACCTTATGATAAGGGCGACCGAGTTTATTGACTTCCAGCTTCATCAGTTCGGGCTGATTCTCTGGCGTATAAATTCTCATCCGATTGGATTTCGTACGCATCTTCATGCTTCCGTCCGTCAGGGGTTAACCTGTCTTATATATAGAATGAATGCGATCCCGCTAAACATTTCCCTGCCAGGGTTGAGTCTTGCTTTATCAGACTTAACCTAATTAGGAATCTTCTATGTTTTTTTGGCGAGATGTTTTCTCAGGCGCAAATTAAAGCTTTTCTGGATGATTAAAACAAGGTGGCAAAACTTATTAATCCATTAATTTAAAACGCACATTAATATTAATTAAATTGATTAACTATATGATAATTAAAGATTAATGTTTTAATACTGCGAAGATGATAGCTAAGAATGTTCTGATGCGTATACTCAGCGCACATCACAGGCGGAACCAGCAATTCGACATCATTACCTGGCTTAAGCTAAGCCGATTCTTAATAGCGAATAGTCTGGTTTACACCTTATTGAAACGCATGGTTTCTGATGCGTAATAAGGAAAGTCTTTTTTCATAAAGACGCAGGTATTAATCGGTTCTTAGGAAATCTTTCATCTATGAATATGGCTGAATCAATGCAGAAGAATAATGATGAACGTTTTATTGCTCAGGCAGCATCGAGTGTAAATCTGTTTGCGCTGGCGCAACGTGTGGCAAAGTTCAACGTGCCGGTTTTGATTACCGGTGAAACCGGCACCGGTAAAGAGTGCGTGGCGAAATATATTCATCAGCATGCTTTTAATGAGTCGGCGCCTTATGTCGGTGTTAACTGCGCCGCTATTCCTGAAAATATGCTGGAAGCGATTCTCTTCGGTTATGAAAAAGGCGCCTTTACCGGTGCGGTGAGTAGCCAGCCGGGTAAATTCGAATTGGCCAATGGCGGAACCTTATTGCTGGATGAAATTGGCGATATGCCGTTAGCGCTGCAGGTGAAATTGCTGCGTGTATTACAGGAGCAGGAAGTTGAGCGCCTCGGTAGCCATAAAAAGATTCCGCTCGATATCCGTTTAATTGCCTCCACCAATAAAGACCTGGAAGTGGAAATTGCTGAAGGGCGTTTTCGTCAGGATCTGTTTTACCGCCTGTCGGTGGTGCCGATGCATATCGATCCGCTGCGTGAACGCACCGCCGATATCCTGCCGCTGGCCGAGCGCTTTATCGAAAAATATCAGGCCTTCGTCAAACACCGCCCGCGCATCACCGAGTGTGGCCGCCAGGCGCTGCAAAGTTACAGCTGGCCGGGCAACGTGCGCGAGCTGGAAAACATTGTGCAGCGCGGCCTGATTATGTGCGCCGACGGCGATCTGCACGCGGGCTGCTTTAATCTGAAAATCAGCACCGCCTTGCTGCCCGAAGTGATGGTCCAGCAGCTGGGCGACGCGGCCAACGCCGACGAATGCCAGATTAAGAGCCACGGCCGTCGCGCCGAATCGCAATACATCCTTGACCTGTTGAAACGCCACCAGGGCAACAAATCCAAAACCGCCGAGTTTCTTGGCATTACTCCGCGCGCGCTGCGCTATCGACTGGCCTCAATGCGCGAGCAGGGCTTTGACCTCGGCTGCGCCTGATAAAAGAGAACTACGCAATGTTAGACAAACTTCCCGCTATTGGCGTGCAGGGCAACATGCTGGCCGAGATGCAACGTATGCAGCTGCAAGCACAAACCAGCCCGATCGCGCCTGCCGGCCAAACGGTTTCGCTGGGTACACCGAGTTTCACTGATGTGCTGAAGGGGGCGGTCGGTAACGTTGATCGTCAACAGCAAGTTGCTTCGCAGAAGCAAACCGCCATCGACATGGGCCTGAGTGATGATTTGAGTGGCGCGATGATCGAAAGCCAGAAAGCCAGCGTGGCCTTCTCGGCGCTGATGCAGGTGCGCAACAAGCTGCAACAGGGCTTCGATGAAGTCATCAATAGTCCACTGTAAATGGAGCTGAGTCGTGCTGGATAAATTACACACACTGTTGCCGGCGAATGTGCTGGTAATAGTGAAAAAATGGCTGCTCCCGGCGGCGATTGCTGCGGTGATCACCGCGGTGATCGTGGCGCTGTTGTGGCAGAGCAATAACAAGTGGACCACGCTGTTCGGCTCGCAGGAGAACCTGCCGATGTCTGAAGTGGTGGAAACCCTGAGCGGCGAAGGCTTGAGCTATCGCGTCGCACCTGACAGCGGCATGATTCTGGTGCGCGAAGGTGATTTACCGCAGGCGCGCATGGCGCTGGCGGCGAAAGGTATTCGTGCGTCTTCGCCGGATGGCTACGAGCTGATGGACAAAGAGGAGATGCTCGGCAGCAGCCAGTTCGTCCAGAACGTGCGTCTGCGCCGCAGCATGGAAGGCGAGCTGGCGCAGAGCATTATGGCGCTGGACAGCGTGGAGTACGCCCGCGTACACCTCGGTATTTCGGAAACCAGTTCGTTCGTGCTTTCCAATAAACCGAACAGCACCGCCTCGGTGATATTGCGCCTCAAATACGGTCGCCAGCTGAGCGATGAACAGGTGGGTGCGATTGTCAGCCTGGTTGCCAACAGCGTGCCGGGTATGAAGGCGGAACAGGTCAGCGTGGTGGACCAGAAAGGGGGGCTGCTCTCGGCCAATATCGCCGAGCAACTCAACGGCCGTCCTGGCCTGCGTAATAGCGGCGAGATGGTGCAGCAGATGCGTGAACAGATCGAACGCAACATTGCCAACCTGCTGGTGCCAGTGCTGGGACACGAAAACTTCCGCGTCAGCGTGGTGCCGCGCGTTGATTTCAGCCAGGTCGAAGAGACGCAGGAGCGCTTCCTGAATGAACCGCGCGTGGCAAGTGAACAGCTGGCACAGGACAACACCACGGAGCAGCTGGCGGTCGGCATTCCCGGTTCGCTGAGCAATCGCCCGGCGAATGCGCCCGCACAGAACAACGCGCAGCCACAGCTGTCAACGCGCAACCAGGCGCAGCGCCAGTTCAACTGGGATCGCGATATCCGCCATATCAAACATCAGGGCTATCAGGTGCAGAAGCTCACCGTTGCCGTGGTGCTGAATCAAAATGCGGCGGTGGTGCAGGGCTGGAACGCGGAAAACCAAACGCAAATCAATGCGCTGCTGACCAAAGCTGCCGGTATCGATAGCCAACGCGGCGATGAGTTGTCGCTGGCGCTGCTGGCCTTCAGTCAGCCGGACGTTCCTGAGGACGAGATTACGCCATGGTGGGAACGCGATAGCACCTTGCTGTGGGCGGAGCGCGGCGGCATTGGTCTGCTGGCCCTGCTGGTGATTCTGTTTGGCCTGCTGCCGATGATGCGCCGCGTGGCGCGTCAACCCGCAGCCAATGAAGCGCTGGCTAACAGCGTGGTGGAGCCCGAAGCGACGCCAGAAGGGGACGAGGAGACACCGGCGCTGCCAGGCAGCAGCTTTAACGGCGACGACAACTTGCCGCCGCAGAGCTCCGGCCTCGAAACCAAAATCAATCATCTCCAAACCCTGGCGCAGAGCGAAACCGATCGCGTCGCCGAAGTGTTGAAACAATGGATCAGCAGCAATGAGCGAAGCAACAGAAAGTAAAACCAGCAAAAGCAGCGAGCCGTCCACCAAGGTGCGCTCGCGTCTGGAGCAGGCGGCCATCGTGCTGCTGAGCATTGGTGAAGAGGCCGCGGCACAGGTGATGAGCAAGATGAGCCGCGAAGAGGTGTTGCGTTTGTCAGAAACCATGGCGCGCCTGCACGGCGTTAAGTTGACGCATGCGCGGCTGGCGATGAACAACTTTTTCCAGGAGTACCGTGAACAAAGTGGCATCAACGGCGCCTCGCGCAGCTATCTGCGCAACATTCTTGAACGTGCCCTCGGCGGTGAAATTGCCCGCAGCGTGATCAACGGCATTTACGGTGACGAGATTCGCCATCGCATGGCGCGCTTGCAGTGGGTGGATACGCCGCAGCTGGCGGCGATGATCGCCCAGGAACATCTGCAGCTGCAGGCGGTATTCCTCGCCTTCCTGCCGCCGGATGTCGCCGCCGGTGTGCTGGCGCAGCTAGATGAGTCACGTCAGGACGAGATTCTTTATCGCGTCGCGCGGTTGGACGACATCAACCGCGATGTAGTGGATGAACTTGATCGCCTGATCGATCGCGGCGTGGCGGTGTTGTCAGAGCACGGTTCGAAAGTGCAGGGCATGCGTCAGGCCGCCAACATTGTTAACCGCATCAGCGGCAATCAGCAGGCGCTGCTGGCGCAGTTAGAGATGCGCGATGAGGCGGTGGTGGATGAGCTGAAAAGTGAAATGTACGAGTTCTTCATCCTCAGCCGTCAGAACAGTGCGGTTCTCCAGCGTCTGCTGGAAGAGGTACCGATGGATCAATGGGCTGTGGCGCTGAAAGGCACCGAGCCTATGTTGAGCCAGGCGATTTACGAGGCCATGCCGCGCCGTCAGGTGCAGCTGTTGCAAAACACCACCTCGCGCCTCGGCCCGGTGCCGATCAGCCGTATTGAGCAGGTGCGCAAAGAGATCATGGCGCGCGTGCGTGAACTGGCGGAAAGCGGCGAGATCCAGATTCAGCTGTTTAGCGAACAAACGGTGGAGTAAGCCATGACCAGCAAACAGATGCGTTTGCATCAGTTTCCGCCGCTGCGCAAAGCCTGGCAGCGCGCGGATGAATCCGGCGTGCCCGCCGATGCGGCCACGCTGCAACAGCAGTTGATGGATGGTTTTCAGCAGGGCATCAGCGATGGCTTTGCGCAGGGGCTGGAGCAGGGCACGAGTCAGGGTTTCCAGGAAGGTCTGCAGCGTGGGCGCGATGAGGGCCAGCAGCAGGGTTTTGACAGCGGTAAGCAGCAGGCGCTGGATCACTTCCTGGCCGCCGCGACACCGCTGGATGCGCTCAGCGTGCAGCTGCAGCAGCAGCTGGATGAACACGAGCAGCGGCGCAAAAGCGAATTGTTAGCGCTGGTGGAAAAAGTCACGCGTCAGGTGATTCGCGTTGAGCTGGCATTGCAGCCTTCGCAGCTGCTGGCGCTGGTCGACGAAGCGCTGAGCAGCTTGCCCGAGCTGCCGAAGCAGCTGCGGGTGCTGATGAATGCGGAAGAGTTCAGCCGCATCAAGGAGCTGGAGCCGCAGAAGGTGAAAAGCTGGGGCCTGGTCGCCGATAGCGAGATGGAGCCCGGTGAGTGCCGTATTGTGACCGACGCCAGTGAAATGGATATCGGCTGCAATCAGCGTTTGAGCCAGTGCATGAGTGTGCTGCAGGAGAATTTGTAGGGCGGTGCGGTTTGATGCCCTCACCCTAACCCTCTCCCACAGGGAGAGGGGACGATTTAGCTCCCTTGTCGAATGGGAGAGGGGACTAAATACTCCCTCTCCCACAGCGAGAGGGGACTAAATACTCCCTCTCCCACAGCGAGAGGGGACTAAATACTCCCTCTCCCACAGCGAGAGGGGACTAAATACGCCCTCTCCCGCTTGCGGGAGAGGGCTGGGGTGAGGGAAAAACCGCACAAAACCAACAGGAACCATCATGACGCAATCCTTCAACAACCTACTGCAATCGCTGGAAAACATCCCGCTGGCGCGCGTCGCCGGACGGCTGGTGCGCGTCAACGGCATCCTGCTGGAGAGCGTCGGCTGCCGCCTGGCGGTTGGCCAGCGCTGCAACGTGGAGCAGGCCGACGGCACGCTGCTGGCGGCACAGGTGGTGGGATTCGATCGTGACGTCACCTGGCTGATGCCGTTCAAAAGCCCGGAAGGTTTGATCGCCGGCGCCCGCGTTTTTCCCCAGGAGAAGCAGGGCGACATCCTGATTGGCACCAGCTGGTTAGGACGCGTGGTCAACGGCCTCGGCGAACCGATCGACGGCAACGGCAAGCTGGGCGGTAGCGATGTGCTGCCGACGCAACCGACGCAAATCCATCCGCTGACGCGTAAAGCGGTGGCGGAACCGCTCGATGTGGGCGTCAACGCCATCAACGGCCTGCTGACCATCGGGAAAGGCCAGCGCGTGGGTCTCATGGCCGGTTCGGGCGTGGGTAAAAGCGTGCTGCTCGGCATGATCACCCGCAGCACCAATGCGCAGGTGGTGATTGTCGGCCTGATTGGCGAGCGTGGCCGTGAAGTGAAAGAGTTTATCGATCACTCACTTGGGGCGGCCGGGATGGCGAAATCGGTGGTGGTAGCTGCACCGGCGGATGAATCACCGCTGATGCGCATGAAAGCCACGGAGCTGTGCCACACGCTGGCAGCCTGGTATCGCGATGCTGGTTATGACGTGCTGCTGCTGGTGGATTCGCTTACGCGTTACGCCATGGCACAGCGTGAGATTGCGCTTTCGCTGGGAGAACCGCCCGCCACCAAAGGCTATCCGCCTTCGGCGTTTGGCATCATTCCCAGGCTGGTGGAGAGCGCCGGTAATAGCGCATCGCACGGCAGCATGACGGCGATTTACACCGTGCTGGCCGAGGGCGACGATCAGCAAGATCCGATCGTTGACTGCGCGCGCGCGGTGCTGGATGGCCACATCGTCCTGACGCGCCAACTTGCGGAAGCGGGCCACTATCCGGCGATTGATATTGGGCAAAGCATCAGCCGCTGCATGAGCCAGGTGACGCATAAAGATCACCAGCTGGCGGCGCGCACCCTCAAGCAGCTGTATGCCGATTACATGGCGATCAAACCGCTGCTGCCGCTCGGCGGCTATGTGGCGGGCGTAGATGCGCAGGCCGACCGCGCGGTGCGCCTGCAGCCCGCCATCACCAGTTTCCTGTGCCAGACGGTGGATCAACCCGCCGCGCTGGCGCAATCCATTAATGACCTGTTGGCTCTGAGCCAGGCATAAGGCCAGTCATGATCAGAAAACAGAAAATGATCGCCACCCTGACGCAGCTGCGTGAGATGCGCGAACGCAAAGTGAACGATCTGAGCAGCCAGCTGGCGCAGCAAAAACAGCTGGTGCTGCGCTATCAGAATAATATCTCGGCGCTAAACCGTTTAGGCAGCGGCACCGGCGCAGAAGTAGCGGATGCCACGCAGCTCAGCAATCTGGCGCGCTACAAAGCCAATATTCAGCGGGTGATCGCCTGGCAAACCCAGGCGTCGGCGCTGGCAGAAAAACAGCAGGATGCGTTGCAATCTGAACTGATCAGCCACGCGTGTCAGGAGAAAACTGTATCGCTGGTGCTGGAGCAGCAGCAGCAGGCGCTGATGCAGGCGCGTCAACAGCAGCAGCAGAAGCTCACCGATGCCCAGGCGATGCAGTGTTGGCTGCGCAACCGGAGAAAATTTGCATGAACAACCCGCTCTTCACCCAGCTGATGGCCAAGCGCCAGCCGCTCAAACAGGGCGAGCTGCCGTTTATTAGCGTAGTCACGCCAACCTGGAATCGCCGCGCGTTTCTGCCTTATCTGCTCTATATGTTCCAGTATCAGGATTATCCGGCCGATCGCCGTGAACTGGTGATTCTGGATGATTCAGCCGAGAGCAGTGCTGAGCTGGTCGCCACGCTGACGCGCTATGCGCCGCACCCGGAGCTGATTCGCTATTACCATCTCAGCGAACGCCTCACCATTGGTGCCAAACGTAATCGGGTCAATGAGCTGGCGCGCGGTGAATACATTGTTTGCATGGACGATGATGACTTCTATCGTCCCGATAAGCTCAGTTACACCATCAGCGAGATGCGCCGTCACAATGCGCTGTTTGCCGGTTGCCACGTGATTCCTATCTGGTACAGCCACGTTAACCGCATCTTTATGAGCAGCGACCAGGGTAAACGCAACGTGCTGAACGGCACCTTTGCCTATCATCGTAACTTCCTGAAAAAGCACCGTTACGACGACAGCGCCACCCTCGGCGAAGAGCAGGGCTTTACCCACAATTTTACCGCGCCGGTGCTGCTGCTCGATCCGTGGCGCTCGATTCTCTGCGTCTCGCACAGCAGCAATACCTTCGATAAAGACTTTGTGCTGGGCAGCTGTGAAGCGCAGCACATCACGCTGGACGAGGCGGTGCCCGACGCATTTGTGCGCAAATTTTATCAGCGCCTGCATCAGGCACCGCTATCGCAGCAGCCGGACTGGATGTTTTTCCATCGCGTCGTACTGGTGGGTGAGGACGACGCCTTGCTGTCAGCCTTCAACCACAAGCTGCTGGCTGCCGGTTTATCGGCCGCGCAGGTGGAATGTATGGCGCCGGTGGAAGGGGACGCGCGGCTGACGCATTTGGCCGTCACGCAGCGTGCCCAACGTGAGAACTGGCCGAACTATCTGCTGCTGGACAGCCGTCTCGATTGGGTACGTCAGCAGCGTTGTATTGATGCGCTTAACCGCCTGCTGCGCGCGCTCAAGCACATCAGCTGGGATGGTTTTCATCTGGCCGCCGAAATCGAGGCCGGCAACATTCTGACCCAGCTGCCGGGCGTGATCAGCGCCAGCGTGCAATCACTGCCGCATTTGGCCTGCTGCGTTAATCAGCAAGCCTATGCACCATTAATCGAACGTTTACAGGATCAACTGGCGAAAGCTGGTTATCTCAATACCGCAGACCTGCGCTGGTTTGCCCTTTACCCCAGCATGTTTTTCCGTAGCGAAGACGACGATGGGCAGGCATGTACGGCGCGCTTTTTCCGTAAATTAGGTGTCGTACCGCACGTCGGTGCACAGGAGCCACAATGAATACCGCAAACAGTTATACCCCGGAATATGTCACGCGCATCCAGGCGCAGCCCTGGAACTGCCAATGTGCAGGGTGCAACGGTGACAAGCCGCTGCGCCAACTGCGCTGGCGTGAAGAGCAGCGCGCCAGCGCCGAGCTGAGCTGCGATAGCGCGGCATCCGCCATTTTATTTGATCACCATGCCTTCGCCTTGCAGCATACGCTTGCCGCTGCCCAGGATGCGCCCGCGCTCTGCACGCGTCTGCAGGTGCTGAATCAGCAGGCGATTTTCATGCTGGGGAATGAGGATGCACCGCTGGCGGAGAAGCTGTATGCCACCGGCGTATTGGTGAGTAAATGTCAGTCGCTGCAGCAACCGGAGGAGATTCAGCAGGTCGGTGAAGAGCTGCTGATGCTGATGAACAGCGGCCTGCTGGCGGAAGCGTTCGCCACGTTACCGGCCATCGATGTTTATCCGCTGGCGGCGTTGCGTCAGCTGGCGCAGGTTGAGCTGGATGCCGATCTCGATCCTTTAACCGGAATGACGCTGGTGATGAAGTTAAATGAGCTCGCCATGCTGAGCGATGCGCAGCTGTTGCCGTTGCTGAGTGAACTGCGTGACGATGCTCAGGTGCAGGCGTTTATGCTGCAGAAGAGTCAGGTATGGCGTAACTATCTGTTATGGAACGCTTATCACGGTGTCTTCCCAGGCAGCGCGGATGCGCAGTGGGAAACCGCGTTCCTTACGCTGTGCCAGCGGGTTTTTGGCATGCAGGTGATTATCAGCCTGCTGCTGACCGAGCAGTGCGATCTGGATGATGAGACGCTGGCTGCGTTGTTCGCCGCCTGGCAGCGTCAGTCGCTGCCAGCGCTGAGCGAAGAAAATGCGCTACTGATTGGGTTGTCGTTGCTGAAATAATCGAACGGGTCGTCCTTTGTGGCGACCCGTTTTGTCTTTACGCGCCGCAGAAAACAAAAAAGTCGCCGGGAAGGGCGACTTTTTTTTGGCTGGTGCGATTAGCGCTGATAGAGAAAGTTGTGCGGCTGGCCGGTTAATGAACTGAGCGTTTCCTGCTGCATCGAGAGCAATAAACCGTTGCGTTCGTTCATCTGCTGGCAGGCTAATGCGCTGAGTTCCAGCGTGCGCCACCAGCTTTCAGCTTGCTGCGCCAGGGAAGCCGGCAAGTAGGGCAGCAGCTGAGTCACTCCGCGGCTATCTGAAGCCAGCTTCAGCGCCTGCAGCGTTTCGCTGCGACGCTGGGATGATCCGTGCAGCTGCTGATAAATCGCCAGCAGTTGCTCATTCACTGTGTGCAGATTCGCCGCATCACAGGCGATCATCGCCTCACGCTGCTGCTGCAGCAGTGCCGTTAGCGCATCGTAGTGCTGCGTATCCTGCTTGATATCGCGCAGCAGCGTTTTTACCCGTTCTGCGGTGCTGGTCATGAGCGATAAAAGTCCATCATCGCCTGTGCCAGCGCGTCGGTGTCTACCTGCAAACGGCCTGCTTTCAGCGCGTCCTGCATGGCGCTAACAAAAGTCGCGTCCACTTCTGGCATCTCACGTAGCTGCTGTTGCGCAGTCTGCATGGGGCCCTGGGCGGCGTTGTCACTGCGCGCGGCGGCGCGATCGCTCTTCGCCGCAGCAGGCGCATCGTTAAGGGCGGCAGTGACAGGTTTAGCAACTGGCGCAACGCCAGTCTCATTACGGGTGATTTTCATGGTTAAGTGTCTCGAGTCGATTACGGCATACCCCAGCACAACGACACCGCTGTGCGGAAACTTAAATTCCGCTTTTAGGGTGTGCCGGGCGCCACCAGCATGCGCACCACGCCGCGATCGTCCACCCGCGCGCTAACCACGCGCTGGCTCTGCAGATTACGCACCTTAATGATGTCGCCTTTACGGCCTTTCTTTAACGCTTCGCCCATCATCCTGGCCTGCACGCCATCCTGCTCGGCAATCATCACCACCTGCTGGCCGCGTTCGATCATCACCGGTTGATCAAGATGCGCCGGGGCGATGGCCTGCAGCTCACGCACTCGCTTCTTCAGCGTAAATCCGATCGCCTCATCCGGCTTGGTCATAAAGCCATCACGCAGGCCGACCACGTTGCGCTTCTTAATTTCCACATCGCTGGCGGCCAGATGGCGACCGCGATCCAGGGTGTTTTTTGCCACCAGAATCGGCAAATAGACATCCGGTTTCACCGTCACGGCAATCTCCCAGCCGTTCGGCCCATCACAGCGAATGTCGTAACGCAGACGCGCCAAATCCAAACGATCGCCAGCCGGCAAGGCGGAGGTTAAGGGGCGCGTACAGCGCTGAAAGCGGCTGACTTCGGTGGGAATAAAGACGTTGAGTTTGCTGCTGAAGTCTTTCCAGCCTTTTTGTTTGGCGGTGCGCTGAATGTCGGCCGTGGCGTTGGCAACCGCCTGATTGTAGATCTGCTTCCGCGCAGTTTGCGCTTCAGGTGCGGCAAAAACCTGCGTTGATAAAAACAGCAGGCTAAGCGGAATCAGGCGGAAAAGTGACTTCCCGGTAGGACGCAATGTGTTCATGTAATTCTCACCAAATCAATGATTTAAAAGTTGGCACGCTGTTTGCTTAAGAGCGTGTGAATCGCAACTGATGAGGAACACCACATGGGGATAAGTTTTGACAAAGCGCTGGGGGTACATCCCGCCGCCTTACAGCTTCGACTTTCGCGAGCAGAGCTGTTAACGGCCAACCTGGCAAATGTGGATACCCCGAATTACCAGGCTAAAGATATTGATTTTGCCGCTGAGATGCAACGTTCAATGCTGAAAAGTTCGTTCACTTCTTCGCCAGATATTCAGTATCGCGTGCCGTATCAACCATCGTCCGATGGCAACACCGTGGCGCTGGACGTTGAGCAGGCCGAGTTCTCGAAAAACTCGCTGGATTACCAAACCAGCCTGCAATTTCTCAGCAGCAAATTTATCGGCCTGAAGCAGGCCATTGAAGGGAAATAATTTTGTCTTTCAACGATATCTATCGCGTTTCGGGTTCAGCGATGACGGCACAAACCGTCCGCCTGAACACCATCGCCAGTAACCTGGCCAACGCGGAATCACCGGCTGCCAGCGAAGCCGCGACCTACAAGGCGCGCCGTCCTGTGTTTGCCGCGATTTATCAAAACAGCCAGCTGATGGATTCACCCGCCATGGCAGGCGCGCGCGTGCAGGTGCTGGACGTGGTGGAAACCGGCACGGCGGTGCGCCGCTATGAACCGGGCAATCCGCTGGCCAACGCCCAGGGCCATGTCTTCTATCCCGACATTAATACCGTCGAAGAGATGGCCGACATGATGTCCGCTTCGCGCAATTTCGAAACCAATGTGGAAGTACTGAACAGCGTGAAAAGCATGCAGCAAAGCCTGTTACGTCTGGGAGAAGCCTAAGTATGAGCGTGAATAACGTTAACAACAGCAGCAATGGCGTCGACAACTACGGCCAGACGCCGCAGAGCAACGGCGGAACCAGCAGCATGTTCCTGACGCTGCTGGTGGCGCAGATCCAGAACCAGGATCCCACCAATCCAACCGACAGCGCGGATTACATCAATCAGCTGTCGATGATGTCGCAGATGGAGTCGATGCAGACGCTGACCGACACCATGACTGGCGTCTACTACATGGCCGAAAGTATGCAGGCGATGGGGATGGCCAATCTGGTGGGGCAGCATGTGTTTGCCAGCAGCGACAAGATTCAGGTGGACGGCAACAAAATTGAGGGTCGCCTCAATCTGCAGCATCCGGCAGAAAACGTCACCCTGCACATCAAAGACAGCGCCGGTAAAGAGGTCAAGCTGGAGCTGGGCAAACAGCCGCAGGGTGATGTCGATTTCACTATCGATCCTGAAGCGTTAGGCCTGGCCGATGGCGAATATACCCTGAGCGTGGTCACCGATGTGGGGGAAGCCAAGATTCCGATTGAGATCGCCGGCACCGTCAACAGCGTGCGTTTCGACCCACAGACCGGCGCACCGATGATCAATATTCCGGGCCTCGGCGAAGTGGCATACAACACCATTCGTCAGTTTGGCAGCAGTAAAAATCCGGCCCCTGTGCCGCTACCTACTCCCGACGCGAACGCATCACGTCGCTTTTCCTAAGGATTTTTTCCATGAGCTTTAACATTGCAACCTCTGGCCTCAACGCAGTTACCCAACAACTGAGCGCCATCAGTAACAACATCGCTAACGGTGGCACCGTTGGCTACAAATCCATGCGTGCGGAATTCGCCTCGCTGTATGCCGGCGGCCAGGCAATGGGCGTGGGCGTCAGCAGCATTTCTCAAAGCATTAGCAAAAACGGCGGCGTAAATGGTTCCGCGCGTGGCCTTGACCTGGCAATCGCTGGCAACGGCTTCTTTATGACCAAAGACAGCAGCGGCAGCGTGAGTTATTCGCGTGCCGGCTACATGGGCACCGACAGCGAGGGCTTCGTGACCAATAATCTCGGCAAACGCGTGCAGGGTTATCCGGTGGGTGCCAACGGTGAGTTACAGACCGGCGTGGTGGGCGACCTGAAAATTTCCTCAGGCAGCATTCCGGCTAAAGCCACCGATAGCCTCGGCTTCACCGGCAACCTGAATGCCAATTCCAAAGTGCCCGATGTCACCTCCTTCGATAAGAACGACAGCAACAGCTACAACAACACCTACACCAGCAAAATTTATGACTCGCTGGGTCGTGAACACACCCTTGAGCAGTACTTCGTCAAAACCGGCGAGAACAAATGGGAAGCGCACTATTTCGTCGATGGCCAGGCCGCCACGCCGGCAACCCAGGAACTGGAATTCAGCACCAATGGCGTTCTGACGGCACCAACCGGTGCCATCAACGTTAGCGCGCCCATTGCCGGTGCCGATGGTCTGGACATCGCGCTGGATTACGCCGGTACCAGCCAGTACGGCACTGAATTTAACGTGTCAAAAAATAGCCAAAACGGCTTTGCCGCCGGTGAGAAAACCGGTGAAAAGGTTGATGATGACGGCAAGATCTACGCCACCTACAGCAACGGCGAGCGCATGCTGCAAGGCCAACTGGTGCTGGCTAACTTCAGCAACCCCAACGGCCTGAGCTCCGAAGATGGCACCGCGTGGTCGGCCACCAACTTGTCGGGTCAGCCGATGCTGGGCGTACCGAAAAGCGGCCTCAACGGCAGCATCCAGGATTTTGCGCTGGAAGGTTCTAACGTCGATATGACCGAAGAGCTGGTCGGGCTGATGAGCGCCCAGCGTAACTATCAGGCGAATACCAAAGTCATCTCGACCAACGATTCGATGATGAACGCCCTGTTCCAGGCGCTGTAATTATGGATCGCCTGATTTATACCGCCGTCAGCGGCGCTAATCGCAGCCTGACGCAGCAGATGATTCACGCCAACAACCTCGCGAATGCCAATACCGAAGGCTTTCGCGCCGATCTCGAACGTGCGTCTACCCAGGCGATCGAGGGTGGCGGCTACAACAGTCGCCATCAGGTGCGCAGTGAAAATGGCGGCATCAACATGGCGCACGGTGCGCTGCAGGAAACCGGTCGCGAGCTGGATATTGGTATCAAAGGCGATGGCCTGATTGCGGTGCGTGAAGGTCGTCGTGAGCTTTACACCCGTAACGGCCACATCGATATCGATGATATGGGCAACCTCTCCATCAGCGGCAAACCGCTGCTCGGCGAGAACGGCCCGATTCAGCTGCCGCCGTTTTCTCAGGTCGCGATTGGCGATGACGGCACCATTACCATCATTCCGGAAGATGGCAACGTGGCGGCGGCGATGGATGTCGAGCGCATCAAGCTGGTGGATATTCCCGCCAATCAGCTACGCAAAAACAACGACGGCTGGATGACGGCGAATCGCCTCACCGCGCCGCGCAGCGAAAACGTGCAGCTGGCGAACCAGCATCTGGAAGCCAGTAATGTCTCGGCGGTGAATGAGATGGTGCAAACCCTGTCGCTCAGCCGCCAGTTTGAAGCGCAAATCAAAATGATGAAAGCCGCAGAAACCCTCGTGCAGGCAGGCAATCGCCTGATCCGCGGCAGCTAACAGGAAGAACATTATGAATCCCGCTCTTTGGGTCAGTAAAACCGGTCTGGCGGCGCAGGACGCCAAAATGGCCGCTATCTCCAACAACCTGGCGAACGTTGATACCACCGGCTTTAAGCGCGATCGCGTGGTGTTTGAAGATCTGTTCTATCAAACGCAGCGTGCGCCCGGCACCCAGTTGAACCAGAACAACCAGACGCCAACCGGCATCCAGTTTGGTAGTGGCGTCAAGATCATGGGTACGCAGAAGCAGTTCACCCAGGGTTCGATGAAAAACACCCAGCAGGAGCTGGACGTGGCGATCGCCGGACAGGGTTTTTTGCAGGTTGAAACCGCCGATGGCGATATCGCCTATACCCGCTCAGGCAACCTGAAAATCAGTGCCGACGGCGTGTTGACCAACGCGCAGGGCCTGCCGTTAATCCCGCAGATCGAGCTGCCGGAAGGCACCAAAAATCTCACTATCGGCAAAGACGGCACCGTCAGCGCCACCGTCGGCGGCGAAACCGATCCGGTTGAGCTGGGCCAAATCACCCTGGTGAACTTCGTCAATCCGGCCGGGCTGGAAGCGACGGGCAGCAACCTGTATCGCGAAACCGCCGCCAGCGGCGAAGCGGTTGAAGGCGTGCCGGGCGAAGAAGCCTTTGGCCAGCTGGAACAGGGCTCGCTGGAGGGTTCTAACGTGCAGGTGGTGGAAGAGATGGTCGACATGATCACCGTTCAGCGTGCTTACGAGATGAACGCCAAGATGGTGTCGGCTGCCGATGACATGCTGAAGTTCGTCACCCAACAGATGTAATTTTTTCGGGCGGAAGAACGCTTTCCGCCCAGCTTGTAAGGCCATAAAAACAATGACACTGACAGAAAAAATGATGGGCGGCGTATTACTCGCCGCCGCACTGCTGCTGACCGGCTGTGAAAGCCCGGCGCTGCTGGTGCAAAAAGATGACGCCGCCTATGCGCCGCCGGAAGAGCTGGTCCAGCCCGATACCCGCGTGAGCGGGGGTGGACTCTATAACACCCAATATCAATGGTCGCTGATGCAGGATCGTCGTGCCTATCGCGTGGGTGACATCCTCACCGTGCGCCTCGATGAATCCACCCAGTCGAGCAAACAGGCGCGCACCAACTTTGGCAAAAAGAACGATGTGGAGCTGGGGATTCCTTCCGCGATGGGCAAAACCTTCGATGATTTGAGCGGCTCGATTAAGGGCAACCGCAACTTCAACGGCAATGCCACCTCGGCGCAGCAAAACATGCTGCGCGGCTCAATCTCTGTCGCGGTGCACAAGGTGCTGCCCAACGGCGTGCTGGTGATTCGCGGCGAGAAGTGGCTGACGCTGAATCAGGGCGACGAATATATGCGCGTTACCGGTTTAGTTCGTGCCGATGACATCGAACGTGACAACAGCATTTCGTCACAGCGCATCGCCAACGCGCGCATCTCCTATGCCGGTCGCGGCGCGCTCAGTGATGCCAATGCAGCGGGCTGGCTCACGCGTTTCTTCAACCATCCGCTGTTCCCAATTTAAGGTGAAGATCATGATCAGAATGACCGTTCGCTATCTGCTGCCGCTGTTCCTTGCGGCGGGAATGATGGCGACCAATCAGGCCAAAGCACAAGCGCTGAGTTCGCTGGTGGATGTGCAGGGCGTACGTGATAACCAACTGGTGGGTTACAGCCTGGTGGTTGGCCTTGATGGCACCGGCGATCGCAGCCAGGTGAAATTTACCGGCCAGTCGCTGGCAAACATGCTGCGCCAGTTCGGCGTGCAGATGCCGCCAAAAATCGATCCGAAAGTGAAAAACGTCGCGGCCGTGGCGCTGAGCGCAACGCTGCCGTCAATGTACGCACGCGGCCAGACCATTAACGTCACCGTCTCATCAATTGGCGATGCCAAGAGCCTGCGTGGCGGAACCTTGCTGTTAACCCAACTGCGCGGAGCCGACGGCGAAGTGTATGCGCTGGCACAAGGCAATGTGGTGGTCGGCGGCGTGAAAGCCGAAGGCGACAGCGGTTCTAGCGTCACCATTAATACCCCGACGGTGGGCCGTATTCCCAATGGCGCCTCGGTAGAGCGTGAAGTGCCGAGCGATTTCCAGGACAACAGCGATGTGATGCTCAACCTGAAGCGCCCGAGTTTCAAAACCGCTAACAACATCGCCGTGGCGCTGAATCAGGCATTTGGTGCCGGCACCGCAGTAGCAAAAAGCGCCACCAACGTGTCGGTCAATGCGCCGCGTGATGCTGCAGCGCGCGTGGCCTTTATGTCGATGCTGGAAGATGTGCAAATCAACGCCGGTAAGCAGCCGGCACGCGTGGTGTTCAACGCCCGTACCGGCACCATCGTGCTGGGCGAAGGCATTGTGGTGCGTGCCGCCGCGGTCGCGCATGGCAATCTCACCGTGACCATTTCCGAGCGTCCAAACGTCAGCCAGCCTGGCCCGTTCAGCAACGGTGAAACGGCGGTGACGCCGGAAACGGATATCAATGTCGATCGCGGACGCGGTCAAATGGTTACCGTGCCAGCGGGCACCAGCCTGCGCAGCATTGTGAATACCATCAACAGCCTGGGTGCCGCACCGGACGACACCATGGCGATTTTACAGGCGCTGCATGAAGCGGGCGCTCTCGATGCAGAACTGGTGGTGATCTAAAAATGATTGATCGTATCTCAACCCCGTTTAGCCCGGTTAACGGCGATTTTATTGCCGGTGCCAAGCCTAACAATCTGGAGCAGGCTGCGGAGAAGTTCGAAGCGATGTTCCTGCGCACCATGCTGAGCGAAATGCGTAAAGGCACCGATGCCTTTGCCGGTGAAGACGGCATGTTTAGCAGCCGCGAAGCGCGCAATCTGCGTGATTTTTACGACGATGCGCTGGCGCATGAGCTGGCGAGCCAGCGCAGCACCGGCATCGCCAACGTGCTGATTCAGCAGTTATCACCGAAGTAGACTTAATAAAGGCTGCATTTTTGTCGCTCTGCCCAGGCAGAAACGGTGAGTGCGAGAGGAAAACATGAGCATCATTAATATCGGTTACAGCGGTGCCAACGCGGCGCGCATTGGCTTGAACGTCACGGCGTTAAACATTGCCAACGCGGGAACCCGTGGCTACAGCCGCCAGCGCGTTGAGCAACAGGCGATTGGCCCGATGGGCAATCAGCGTCTGTCGAGCGGCAACGGCGTGGAAGTGAACAATATTCGTCGTATGGCCGACCAGTTCCGTATTGGCCAGGTTTGGCGTACCACCTCCCAAGCCAATTATTTCGATCAGGGCCAGGTTTATCTCGGCGCGCTGGAAAAGCTGCTGGGTACCGAAACCAGCGGCATTGGCGATGGACTGGATAACTTCTTTAAATCGCTGAGCGGCGCCAGTGAGAAGCCAGACAACCAGGCGATGCGCCAGGATGTGTTGACCGAAGCGCGTGCACTGGCCACGCGTTTTAACAACATTCAGTCATTTATGCAGAAGCAGCGCACCAACAGTCAGCAGCAGCAGCGCGATCTGACGGTTTCGATCAACAGCGTGAGCGGCAACATTGCCGAGTACAACAAGCGGATTAAAGAGACCGAAGCGATTGGCGGCGACACCAGCATTCTGCGCGATCAGCGTGACGAGTTGGTCAACGAGCTGAGCAGCTATGTTGATGTGCGCGTGCAGGAAAATGACAAAGGCGAATACAGCCTGATGCTGCCGTCCGGTCAGCCGCTGGTCAGCGGCAGCGATGTCGGTAAGTTATCGATGGAGATGGATGGCAGCGGTCAACCGTTCCTGCAGCTGAACTTTGCTGGCAGCCGTTATCAGGTGGATATGGCGACCGGTGGCGCGTTCGGCGCGCTGCATGATTATCAGGTCAACACCCTCGACGGCATCGAACAGAGCGTGATTGGCATGGCGGATGCCATGGCGAAAGCCTTTAACGATCAGCTCGCTAGCGGTTTCGATTTGAAGGGCGATCCGGGTAAGCCGCTGTTTACATTCGATGTAGCGAATCCCAATGGCATGTTGCAGGTCAACGATCTCGCCTGGGATGAACTGGCGTTTTCCGGCGCTGCTGACACGCCCGGCGATAACAAAAACCTGCTGGCACTGATTGGTATCAAAACCCAGACCTTCACCATTCCGGGCATTGGCGAATCGACGCTGGATAGCGCCAGCGCCTCGCTGATCAGCACCATCGGCATTAAAAGCCGTCAGAACCAAACCGAGCTCACCGCCGCCGCTGCGCTGCTCGAGGATGCGGTCACTCAGCGCGATAACTTTAGCGCGGTCAATTATGACGAAGAGTACGTGGGCCTCACCAACTACATGCAGGCGTATCAGTCCAACATGAAAGTTATCTCTACTGGCGATCAGATCTTTAGCGATCTGCTGGCGCTGTTCTAAGGAAAAAATCATGCGAGTGAATAGTTTAAGTTTCTCCAACAACATGCTGAACAGCCTCGGGCGTAACAACGCGCAGCTTAATAAGCTGATGACGCAGATTAACGAACAGAAGCGCGTCATCAACCCTTCCGACGATCCGATCGCCAGCACGCAGCTGGCGCAGATTCGCCGCGAGCAAGCGTCGATCGGCCAGTATCAGCGCAACATCGAGCGTTTAGGCCACAGCCTGGGTCAGCAGGAAACGCTGGTGGATTCCAGCAGCAAGCAGCTGCTGAACATGCTGGATAAACTGCGCGAAGCCAATAACAGCAACAACGGCGCGGTGGATATGGCCGGTTATGCCGCTGAGCTTTCATCGATGAAAGAGATGCTGGTTGAGCAGATGAACAGCCGAGACGAAAGCGGCCGCTATCTGTTTGCTGGCACCAAAACCAATCAGCAGCCGGTGGTGCGTGATGCCACCACAGGAGAATGGACCTTTGCCGGCAACCATGACAGCAACAGCACGCCGGTGGCGCATGGCGTATTGATGAAATCGAATACCGATTTGGCCGCCGCCTTTGGCGATGATATGAAACTGCTGAACCAGCTGGAGTCGCTGCTGGAAAAAATGTCCGATCCCACCGTGAATCCAGCGAGTTATGCCGATGAGATGACGGCGATGATTGGCGAGGTGCAAACCACCTCGGATCGGGTTGCAACGATTTTCACCGAGCTGGGTGGACGTCAGAACAACATGACGTTACTCGATGAAGCGCATCAGGATAATAAAATGATCCATGATGAAGTGGCCGGTGAACTGCAGGGGCTGGATATGGCCACCGCGCTGGTCGATCTCAATCGTTACATGGCGTCGGCGCAGACCTCGTATCAGACCTACAACCAGATCGCCACGCTGTCGCTGTTTAACTTAAGGTAATACGCATGATGCAGGTGGAAAATCGACTGTCGCCGGGCTTACGTGCGCCGACGCTACAAAACACCCCGCTCAGCGCGAAAACGCCGGTCAGCAATGTTGCCAGCACCACCGCGCGTCAGACGCAAACCAATAGCTTCCCTGACGCGCCGCTGATTTCATCGCAGCCGCTGCGCTATAACGTCCAGCTCAATCAGCAACTGACGCGCGTGCAGCAGGCGGATCACTTTCTGCAGGCCACAGAAAACCAGCTGCTGAAAGTGAACCATGCATTAAGCCGTCGCGGTAATCGTCAGGATGCGCTTGCTCAGACGCAGGTGTTGCAATCGCTGTTGGCGCAACGCCAAACCTTGTCTGGCGGCAGCGTCAATCGTCAGCTGCAGGTGTCGCTGGAGGGGAAAACGCAGGTTAATTTCCAGCTGCGCGACGGCCAGGCGCTGGTGAATAATACCCAGCCGGAGCTACTGACGTTTTCCCTGGCCGGCCAGCAGCGCGAAATCAGCGCGGCCGCGATTGCCGCCGATAGCACGCCGCAGCAAACCTTGCTCAGCCTGAATCAGGCGCTGGGAAAATGGGGCATTCAGGGCAAACTGGATGCGCAGCGTGAAGTGCAGTTTCAGGTGGATGAGCAGCAGTGGTCACGCGTGAATCAACATCTGAGCGTGCAGGGCGGCGGCGAGCGTTATCCACACAGCCAGTTCTTCCCGGTTAAACCGCTGGCGGAAACCACGCTGGAAGATGAAGTGGCGCGCGTGCTGGCGAATCCATCACAGCTGGAGTCGTTGCAGCCAACGCTGGATAGCACGCTGGAGCAGCTGACGCGTCAGCGCAAGATGCTGGTTCGCACCAAAGGATTAGTGCAGCAACGCGTTGATAGCATGGCGAACTTCAGCAGCGCCCAGGCCAGCAGTGCGGCCGAGGGTGTGGCACAGCAAATGAGTCAGCAAGGTTATCGCGGTGTGGCGGATGCGCTGGGCGCGCAGGCGAATGTGCCGCGCGCGACGGTGAAAAATGTGCTGGGCAGCGCAGCGTTGCTGCGCGCCTGAGCTTAATGCTGTTCGTTAATAATCAAGCCTGAAGGCATCACCAGCATGCGGTTGCCTTCAAATTCAATGCTATTAAAGGTCACGCCGTTATGGGCATTAAAGTTGAAAATGCTTTTGACCAGCGGCCGATCGTTAACCGCATGCAGCACCATCGGCTGATAGCTGTAAATCATGCCGATACGGGTTTCCGCCTGCGGCGTCAGCATAATTTTGGCGACAAACTGGCTTTCGACCTTGCTGGTTAACGTCATCATTACGCTGTCAGACTTCACGGCAAAAAACGGCAGGTAAAGTTCACGTTGTCCGCTGGCAGCATCATACAGCCCTAACTCGAGTCCACTGCCGTCAAAATCTTCGTCAAAGATTTGATGGCTGAACGAGGGCAGCCAGCCGCGTAGCGCTGCCGTCACCAGCAGCAGCACGGTCAGCAGCGCCAGACTAAGCGTTGCAAGTCGCCATTTCATTCAGCTTTCTCCCCATCTCTTCAATCACCAGTTCGCGTAACACCTGCGGCTTCTCCACCGCGTTAAATACGGTCATCACTAACTGCTCATGTGCGCAGCTGCTGCTGAGATTCAGCGTCAGATTCAGTACGTTGGCGGTGGCCGAATAGTAGATATCCATACGCACGTTGCGTTGTTGCAGGGGCGCATTGAGTTGGCGCAGCGTGCTGCCGAGCAGCGCGGGCATATCCACCTCATTGGTACTGGTATCGCGTGGGGTATTGGCCAGCCGCAGTAACCGGATCTGGCTGGCGCCCTCAATGGCCACTGGCGCAAAATGCGGCTTCGCCTGATTGACCGAACGCAGCACCATCACCGCGACAGCGAGAAAAATAACCAGCGTCAGGCTAAATAACACTTTCCAGTGGTTACGCGATTTTGCTACTGGTCCAGCTGTTAGCGGCGGTACGGATGCGGCAGGGGAGCGGCTGGGCTCATCGATAACCACGGGCTCGGCAGGCGCGGCTGCCATTGGCGGCGGGGTGAAGCTCAGCAGCTGTGCATCGCTCTCTTCTTCATCGTCTTCATTTATACGGCGTTGAAACTGACAAAATTCCGCTTCGAGGATGTAGCCTTTCTTCGGCACGGTTTTAATGATCAGTTGCTGCTTACCATCATCTTCCAGCGCGACGCGCAGCGCATGAATGGCATTAGGCAAGCTGTTGCTGCCGATCACCCGGCGTTCCCACACCAACTGATTCAACTCTTCACGCGATAAAATTTGCCCTGCATGTTGAATCAGCACCACCAGCAGTTTCAGCTGATATTCACCGAGCCGTCGCTGTTCGCCGCTCTCCTGATGAATGAGAGAAGCGCTGGCGATATCAAGTAACCAGTTATTGATAATGCAATCTGACGTCATCGTTACTTTATTTCCTTGGTGCGGCGGGCTCTGTCATCGCCAATCTGGCGCAGCGCAAAAAACACACAGTTAGACGGAAATTATTTATTAAGCAAGATTAGTCTTAAAAGAACGTCATTTCAATGTGTTGATTTAAGAAACGCGACCTTTGCTACAGGAAAACGTTCGGAAAATCACTCCGAAGAAATCGCGTGATTCCTAAAAGTAGGGCGATATAACAAAAGAAAATGGAGTGTTTTTATATAATGCCTTAATTTTCAGCCATTTAATTTAATTTCGCCTTTATTTTAATGCATTTAATATATTTATTCTGTTTGTCGCTTCTATTTCCTCTTCTATTTAAAAACCCCCAATAAATAAATTTTTATTTCGCTAAAAAATAAAAAACCTATTTAAGAGACGCGATTAGCGTGCCGTTTTCTCCTGTTACTTGAAACGGAATCGACTGATTCCACCCTTTGATTACACCCTTTGGAGATAACACTCATGTTAACCATGTTCACCAACTCAGCAGCTATGTCCTCTACCAACTCTATGAACCGTGCAAACTCTGCACTGTCCACCGCCATGGAGCGTCTGGGTACTGGCAAACGTATTAACTCAGCCGCTGACGATGCCGCTGGCCTGCAGATCGCAACCCGCCTCGACGGTCAGTCTCGTGGCATGGCTGTTGCACAGAACAACATTTCGAAAGCCACTGCGCTGCTGCAGACCGCTGAAGGTGCTTTCGATGAAGTGAACAACATTCTGTTCCGTATGAAAGACCTGGCCACTCAGGCTGCCGATGACACTAACAACGGCGATGACCGTAAAGCGCTGCAGTCTGAGTTCGATGCACTGAACGCAGAACTGGGCAACATCATGGGCAACACCTCTTACGGCACCGAAAAAATGTTCGGCGCCAGCGGCAAGATGAGCACTGCGATGCAGTTCCAGATTGGTGCGTCTGCTGAAGAGAAACTGAGCGTTGACCTGAGCACTAAATTGACAGCCGTTAGCACTGCGCTGGGCAAGCTGACTGCTTCAGGCATTTCGGGTGATGCAGCAGCAGGTAACGCCATGCTGAAGGAAGTGACTGGCGCGCTGGACGCTGTGGGTTCTATCCGTTCTGACCTGGGTGCCAACATCAACCGTCTGGGTCACACCGCGGCTAACCTGGCCAACATGAAAGACAACACCGATCTGAACCTCGGCACCATCCGTGATGCTGACTTCGCTGACGAAGCGTCAAAAATGAGCCGTCAGAACATGCTGATGCAGAGCAGCCAGGCGATGCTGAAGCAAGCTAACGGCATGGGCTCAATGGTTCTGGGCATGCTGGGTTAATCCTCCCCTTATGTAGTGAAAAACACCGCTCATGCAGCGGTGTTTTTGTTTCCGCCTGGGCGTAAATGGCCTTCCCCTGCAGCGGAAGCGACTTTTCCTGCATTTTTATTTAACTATTTGAATTAATTCGAAAATAAAAACTGGCACGCTGATTGCTATAAGACAGTCATTCTCGAGGAGAACAGTATGAACCTGGATATGGACCCGTCCCAGTGGGCGGAAATTTTAGCTTCAAACAGTGTTGCTGCGATGCAATCGCGTCTGAATGCGCAGCAGAAGAAAGTCACCGATCAGCAGAGTGCGTTAACCGCACTGAAAACCGCGCTGAACGATTTTCGTACCGCGCTGAAAGGTTTTGGTACCAATGGCGAGCTGGTGAAAAACATCGCCAAATCCAACCAGGAAGGCTACGTCAACCTGAAAGCCAGCGCCAGTGCCAGCAAAGGGCTGTATGAAGTGAAGGTCACCGAAACGGCGGCCGCGCAGCAGCAGTCATTTGAAAAGATGACTGATGACAGCGTGAAAGATGCCAGCGGCATCATGAAAATCACGGTGGGTGATGACAAAGAGATCGAAATCGATCTCGCTGACGTCAACAGCATGGCTGAGCTGCGTGATGCAATTAATAAGCATCCGGATAATCCGGGTGTGACCGCGTCGCTGATGAAGGTCAACGGCGAAACGCGCATGTTGATGGGCAGCGAAAAAACCGGTTTTGCCAACAGCTTTGAGATTGACGTCAGCGGTGCCGTGGGTGCGGACTTCCAAAATGCCATTACTGACGCCAAAACCATTTCCGAAGCACGTGATGCAGAGATTTCGATTGGCGACATGAAAATCAAAAGCGCCACCAACACCTTCAAGGATGTGATCCCCGGCGTTGAAATCAACGTGGTGCAGAAAACCGATCCGGCGCGTCCGCTGGTGATCAGCGTGGAAAACGATGAGGCGCAAACCAAAGAGCAGGCGCAGAAGTTCGCCGACGCCTACAACGCGCTGTTTACCACACTCGATGAGCTGACCAAGAGCGGCGGCGATAAAGATAAACGCGGCGCCCTGGCCGGCGACTCCGGCCTGCGCGTGCTGGAACAGCAGATGACCTCGCTGCTGCGCCAGACCACCAACGGCAAAAAGCTGGCGGATTTTGGTATTGCCACCGACAAGGAAGGCAAGCTGGAGATCGACAGTGAAAAATTCCTCGACGCGGTGCGTGATAACCCCTCCGCGCTCGATGCGATGTTCGGCGGCGCGGACGGCATGATCAAGCAGATGGACAAGAGTCTGGATAGCTTCCTCAGCACCTCGACGGGTTCGATCAAGAGCCGTCAGGAGTCGCTTGACCGCCAAAACAGCCAGCTAACCACCAAAACCGAGCAATTGAAGCAGCGCTACGACACCAGCTACGCCCGCTATCTGAAGCAATTTTCGCGCGCGCAAGCCGCCATGGCGCAGATGGAGAACACGCTGGGAAGCTTCTTCAGTCAGAACAAAAATCAGTAATGAAGGTGAAATATGTACGGTAACTCTTCGGAAATTCATGGCTATAACGATGCGGATCTGGCGATCCGCACCGCCGCCGCCACGCCGCATCAGCTGGTGCTGATGCTGTTCACCGGTTTGCAGGACGAACTGGTGCGTGCCAAAGGGCACATTGCCGCGAAACGCTTTGAACGCAAAGCCAGCAGCATTTCTAAAAGCATCGACATTCTCAATGCGCTTACCAGCGCATTGGATTTTGAACGCGGTGGCGAACTGGCGCTGCGTTTGGCGTCGCTGTATGACTACTGCGTCTATCGCCTGTATGACGCCAGCCACAATCTTTCTGTCGCCCAGGTAGAAGAAGTGGAAGCGGTGCTAGTCACCCTGCGCGAAGGCTGGGAGGGGATGCAGTCATGATCCAGCAGCAGATTGTGGCGCTGGGCACCGCGTTAGAGCAGGCCGCGCACAACGATGACTGGTTGCAGGTGATGCAGGTCGATAAACAGATCAATGCACTGTTACTGCAACTGCGTCAGCAGAGTCTGAGTGCGGCGGCGTTAGCGCAGGTAAAAATGCTCCAGCAGCGCCATCAGCAGGTTGCGGCGCAGTGCCGGGCGCGTGTTGATGAGCTGAGCCACAAACTGCAGCAGGTTCAGACCCAACGTCCTGTTTTACAGGCGTACAGCCTGTTTAGCGACGAAATGGGAGAGTCATGATGATTCCCTCACTCTCCTCTTTCGTGCTGCCGACGGGCAGCGCGCCCGCTGCCGCACCGGCTATGCCGGGCGCACCGTCGACGACCAATGCGCCCTTGCCGCTGGTACCGATGTTTATGCTCGGTGGCAGCGTGCCGGCAACGCTTCAGACTCCGCAGCCTGAGCTGAGTGAAGAGGCCGCGCTGCCGGAAACCAGCGATCCCGAGCAGTTGATGCAGCTGTTGCTGGATCCGACGCTGACGGCGCCAATGACCACGCCTTTGCCACCGCAGCCTGCGCCCTTGCCGCAGCCATCTGCGGCTGGGATGGCTCAGGCTCCGCAGATTACCTCGTCATCACTGCCTGAGCTGGCGACGCTGACGCGCCCAGCGGCACTGCCGCAAAACGCCCAGCCCGCCACGCTCGCCGGGCAGGTGGTGACGCCAACGGACACCGCGCCGGGTCAGCCAGTAAAACTGCGCACGCCGCAGGATGCGCGTGAAGCCAGCAAGCAGGTGCTGGCGCTAATGCAGGCGCAGCCGGATGAGCCGCTGGCAAAAATGTTGCCGGTACAGCCTGGCGTCAAAACGCAGGCGCCGCTGATGTTGCCCGAAGCCGCCCACGAGAAAGCCGCCGTGCTGCGGGAAGCGTTAGGTGAACGCCTGCAGATGCAGATCGATCAGCGTAGCCAGAAAGCCACCATCCGCCTCGATCCACCGAACCTCGGCAAGCTGGATATCTCCCTGCATTACGAGGGCGGCAAACTGCAGGTACAGATTCAGGCCGCACAGCCAGAGGTTTATCGCGCGTTGCAGCAGGTGAGCCAGGAGCTGCGCGGTGCCTTGAGTGAACAAAATCAGGTGGCGGTTAACGTCCAGATTTCACAGCAGCAGCAGGGCGAGCAACGCCATGCGCCGCGACAACAACACGCGCAGGATGCGGTGTTGAGTAACAACATTGCAGAAGTGACGGAAGAACAACGTCACCGCGATCTTTCCATACTGACAACGGTCTAATTTTATGAAAACTAAAAATATTGCTCGCAGCGTTGCGATGGTGGTGTCTAGCTCTGTGCTGACCGCCGCGCTGGTTGTGGCAGGCACTGAACTGATCAATCCCGCCAGCAGTACCGGCGAAACCAGCCGCTTCTCTTCGCTGTTTGCGAAAAAAGAGCAGCCGACGCAAACCCTCTATCTGGAAGTGAAAAACCAGGTGGTCACGCTGAAAGGCAGCAGCGCGAAAGAGCGCTATCTGCTGCTCGATCTGGCTTATGTCGCTAACAGCGATGAAGGCCTGAAAGCCACGGAACACAATCTGCCGAAGTTGAAAAACGTGCTGGTGTCGATGTTCTCCGGCATGGAGTACGACGCGGTGCGCACCATGACCATTGATGACATCCATATGCAGATGATGGCGCGATATGAAGGCGTGTTCGGCACCAATCAGCCGTTCTCCGACGTGATGATCTCCAAAATGGTTTTCCAGTAAGGGGCGATCATGAGCGTATTCAATGAAGTCACCGAACTGACCCCGCTGGAGGAGAGCCGCTATTTACAACAGTGGCTGCCGCTGGTTAAGCGCGTGGTTCGCCAGCTCTCGGCGCAAACCGATGCGGTTATGGATCGTGAAGATCTGGAGCAGATCGCCTTAATGGGCCTGCTGGAATCGCTGCGTCGCTACGGGCATCCCGACGATCACTTTGCCGGTTACGCCTTACAGCGTGTGCGCGGTGCGGTGCTGGATCAGCTGCGTCTGCACGACTGGCGTCCGCGCCGGTTACGTCAGAAAACCCACAAAATTAACGATGCGGTGCGTGAGTTAACGCGGCGTTTGGGGCACGAGCCCAGCGAAGAAGAGCTGCGTCTGCACCTCAAGCTTACGGCAGAAGAGGTGCAGGAGTATCTGCTGCTCGAATCGGCCAGTGCCATGGAGAGTTTTGATGACCTGCTGGCGGGCGAGGGCCTCGGCCATGCCTTGAGTGGTCGGGCACTGGAGGAAGAAGTGGGGATTCAGCGCACGCTGAAAGCCGCGCTGGCGTCGCTGAGTGAGCGTGAACAGCTGATTCTGAGCCTCTATTACCAGCACGAAATGAGCCTGAAAGAGATCGCTCTGGTGCTGGAACTGACCGAAGCGCGCGTCTGCCAGATCAATAAAAAGATCGGCGAAAAGATTAAACAATTCTTCGAGTAAAACATCATGCAGAAACTATTAGGACTGATTGTGGTGCTGGGCAGCGTGATTGGCGGCTATACGCACGCCGGTGGCTTGCTGAGCGCCTTCTGGCAACCTGGCGAGCTGTTGATCATTCTCGGCTCGGGCGCGGGTGCCATGGTGATTGGTAACTCCAAAAGCGTGCTGAAAGATATGTGGGCGCAGGTGCGCGGCACGGTTAAAGGCAATATCTACACCGCAGAGTTTCAGCAGCAGTTGCTGATGCTGCTGTATGAGCTGCTGGAGCTGGTGCAGGACGGCGGTTTGAAAGCGCTGGATGCGCATATTGAAGTGCCGGAAAACAGCGAGCTGTTCCAGAAATATCCGCTGATCCTCGCCGATCGTAGCTTTATCTCCTTTATCTCGGACAACTTCCGTTTAATGGCGATGGGCAAGATCAACGAACACGAGCTGGAAGGCATTCTTGAATCAGAGCTGCAGGCGGTGGAAGAAGAGCTGCTGAAGCCGTCCCGCTCGATGCAGCGTACCGCTGAAGCGATGCCGGGCTTTGGTATCTGTGCGGCGGTACTTGGCATCATCATTACCATGCAGTCTATCGACGGTTCCATTGCCTTGATTGGCGTGAAAGTGGCGGCGGCGCTGGTGGGCACCTTCCTCGGCGTATTCTTCTGCTACTGCCTGATGGATCCGTTAGCCAACGCCATGGAGCAGAACCAGAAAAAACGTCTGGCGGTGCTGGAGTGTATTCGTACCGTGCTGGTCAATCAGGTGGCGGGTAAACCCACGCTGCTGGCGGTGGATGCAGGTCGCAAAATGCTGCCGCTCGACACCAAGCCGACCTTTGCCACGCTGGATGGCTGGGTCAATCAGCTCACTGAAGGTGCGTAATGAAACACAATGCGCATCACACCACCATCATCAAACGCGGCGGCAAGAAGGCGCACCACGCTCATCATGGCGGTGCGTGGAAAGTGGCGTTTGCCGACTTTACCCTGGCGATGATGGCGCTGTTTATGGTGCTGTGGATTATGGGCGCGGTGACCGAAGACGAGCGCAAAGAGATTGTGGCGCAGCTGAACGGCACGTCGGTGTTTGAGGGCTCCGGCTTCAATCCGTTTGACGTCGAGAAGTCCATGGGCTCAGCGGGATCGTCGATCATTGGCGAAACCCTCGCGGTTTCACCGCCGACGCAGAGTGCGACCGTTAGCGCTTCACCGGCGGATAACACGCTGGAGAGCGGCAGCAAGCCGCAGGAAGATTTGGACAGCGTATTATCGCGTTCTGATGCCGAACTGACGCTGTTACAGAGCCAGATCCAGCAGTTGATCAATAGCTATCACGCGCAAAATTATCTGATGCTGGAAACCCTGCCGCAGGGCCTGCGCATCCTGATTCAGGACGATCAGGATCGCATGATGTTCCCGCGCGGGAGTGCGGTGTTAACCCCGTTCTTCCAGAAACTGCTGACGGAACTCGGTCCGGTATTTAACCGCATCGACAACAAAATCATGATCAGCGGTCATACCGATGCCGCGCAATACAGCGGTAACGCGGCTTACAACAACTGGAACCTGTCTGGCGATCGTGCGCTGGCGGCGCGCCGTGCGCTGGAGCGTGGCGGGCTGGAGAGTGCGCGCGTATTGCAAGTCAACGCCATGGCATCACGCATGCCGCGTGACAGAGAGGATCCAATGAGTGCACGCAACCGCCGCATCGAGATCCTGGTATTAACCGATGCAGCAGCCGAAACCCTGTTCCAATTTTATGGCCGCGAAGGGGAGAACGTCGTAAAACCCATCGCTGAACGCCTGCGATAACCTGTCAGTGCCTTTGAATCATCATTGATTCGACCGGTGGCGAAATCCACCGGTTTTTTTTTGCCTGAAATCCATGCGCCTTGCGGCCAGGTGCGCATAAATGCGCCCCGACAAAACCACGCGATCCCAGCGTAGGGGCGCCATTGATGGCGACCCGACAGGCGTTACAGCAATGATGATTCAGGGATAAGCATTGATGCTGCAGCGCGGGTGTTGAGGCGACATC
>NZ_AKIU01000049.1:0-36184 GCF_000282675.1 Pantoea sp. GM01
CCGGTCCGTCAGGAATCGCGAGGGAGCGAAGGCACCGCGAAGCGGCGGGATGGGCTGGCGCAGGGCCGGGGAGATACCGTCTTAATTATGTTTTAGCAAGAGGTACTTTATCGCCAAAACTTCTTCTTACTGGTTTTGCCAATCCCCGGATTGCAGCTGTTGGTAGGATCGAGCTGCTTCCAGTGCTCAACGTGCTCGCATGAAGCCTCATACAGATGTCCGACATTGTGCTCGGCGGGATATTTAGCCCCGCGCTGCTCCAGATACCGCTTCACCTCTTCCTTAAACACTTTGGCGTCGTAGCCCGGTTTCAGCACGTAATCCTGGTGATTCACAAAACAGAAGAAGTGCCCACAGCATGAATCGACCTGCACCTGCGACGCCAGGTGATCCGGCAGCGTCAGGCGCCACGCATCATCATTTCGCCGTAGCGCCACGTCGAAGGCCACCAGCCGCTCGTTGGGGTTGTAGCCTAGCGCATCACAGTAGGAGATGGTGCAGCCGCCCACGCCAAAACGCACCAGAAACGCATCCGCCGCTTCACGTGCATCGCAGTGGAAAAAGCCGCCCGCGTGTTCTGCAAAGAATGACTGCAACAGCGCTTGCAGTTCAGCGGTTTGCTGCGATTCGACTTTAATCATCAAATGGTGTTGATACTCGCTGCGGTAAGCCATGATGCGCGGCGCGATAAAGCTCGGCGTCAGTTGGTTAAAGCATTGCAGCATCCGATCAACAAAATTGCGTGGCAGGAACTTCAGGTGACTGACGCGCACATCCCATTTGGCTTTCTTTGCCATCATCTGTGGAATCGCCTGCGGACCGAGTTTGCGGATCGCCAGATACATATGCTTGGCGTAGCGCACCGTCAAATCAAAGGCGTTGCGATGGATATATTCCGCCTGCAGAGGTAACTCGCTCATGCGGGTTAACAGATAACGCCGCAGTTCAACCAGCACGCTTTCATCATCGGTGCCGATGTAAAAAGTATCGCTGCCGGCACTGGCTTCGAAGGTGGGCAAGCGCACGGCAAACACCACCACTTTTCCTGCACTGCCGGCGCTGTCGTGCAGGTAGCGCAGGTCACCGTTAAAGCGTGCCGGAGAGTCTGCCGCGACGTCACGCAGGCGATCGGCGTAATCATCAGCCCAGATTTTCCCCTGCCAGTCGGGCTGCTCGCCGGTTTGATAGTGCTGCTGCGTCAGCGCGTCCAGCATTGCCTCCGGCGTCTCGCCCAACGCAATACCCAGGTGATTGACCAGCTCTAATCGGCCATCGTCATGAATACGCGCGAACAGCGACTTCTCGGTAAAGGCCGGGCCGCGGCGAATCAGCGAACCGCCGGAATTATTACAGATGCCGCCCACCACTGACGCGCCGATGCAGGACGAGCCAATCACCGAATGCGGCTCGCGGCCCAGTGGCTGCAAGGTGTGCTCCAGTTCGGTGAGGGTGGTACCGGGAAACGCAATCACCTGACGCGCCTGATCGATCACCTGCACACCTTTAAGCTGGCGGGTGCTGATGATCACCACATCGCGATCGTAATCGTTGCCGTCGGGCGTGGAGCCACCGGTGACGCCGGTATTCGAGGCCTGCATCAGTACGATGACGTCGTGCGCCACGCACACCTGCAACGTTTGCCACAGCTGCAATAAGCTTTGCGGTAACACCACCGCCAGCGCTTCGCCACGTCCGACGCGGAATCCTTTTATATACCAGGCTTTATCATCAGCATGGGTTAATAACTGCTTGTCACCCACCACGTCAGCCAACTCACGCAACATTTCCTTCTGCATGCTCATCTTCTCTCTTATTTATTCTTTATCCGCCACGGTATTGGACAAGCGCAGCCGCATTGAGTCAATCATTGACTGGCACTGGCAGGGAAATAACGCACGCAATCATTATCCCTTTATCTTTTACGGAATAAACGTCAGGGAACGATAAAAATGCGCGGGAAATCACAAAATAGATCGAAAGAAAACGAGCGTTAGCGGCGTTAATTATACCGGTAAGTTTAGCTAGCTGATTTAAATATAACAGTATGATTTTGTTAGATATTGTCATCAAAAGCCTGAAGTGTGGATGTGATTTAAATCACAAAATTAAGTCATCAATAAGCGCTGTCAACGATCTCAACAGGGAAATTCATGGCAAAAGTGTGACATCCGTTGCAAATAACAAGTCGGTTAATCGGAAGAATGAATATCAGACGCACAGCATGAAGGGTGATGACAATGAGAATTGGCATGGTGATCAGCGGTGGCGATGTCACCGGGATTAATAACTTTGTGTACCAAATATCGCGCTTAACGCAGGCGGAAATGGTGTTATTCAATGGCGGTATACCGGGTCTGCTGGAAAATAATCACCAGGAAATATCCCAGCGCGATTTAGTGGATTATGCGATTGCCGCTATTCCGGTAATGCAGTCGGGACGCACCAGCAAAAAATTAATTCGGCCCGAATATGAGAGCATTGCTAAACATCTTAAGTCGCTGCGTATTGATGTGTTAATTATGGCCGGCGGCGATGGTTCATTGCAATTCCTGCATACGCTAAGCGAATTTGGCGTCAACTGTTTCGGCGTTGGCATGACCATCGATAATGACGTATTTGGCAGTGATTACAGTATTGGATTCTCCACCGCCTGCGAGCAGGTATTAAAAGAGGTGGCGAAATTACGCAATACCGGGCGTGCGTTAACCGGTCGCGTATTTATGGTGGAGTTGCTCGGCGGCTATTGCGGCGAATTAACCCTGCAGTCGGCGATCAAGTCTAATGCGGATTTCGCGCTGATCCCCGAATGCCAGATTGCGCCGCAGGAGCTGGCTGAGCGTATCACGCAGCGGCTGGTCGCGCAGAACAGCGTGATTATTTTGTGCTCGGAAGGCTATACCCGTGAATATTCACCGGGCTTCCAGGGTGCTATCGACACCTTAATTAAACAAATTGAACCGTTAATCGGTGTCCGTATTCGTAAAACCATTATCGGTTACGGCCTGCGTAATGGCGACCCTACCTGTGAAGAGATTTACCAGGGCACCATTATGGCCAGTGAAGTCGCGCGTTGTATTCAGTCGGGAATGCGCAATAAAGCGGTGATTATTAATGGCAGTAATCGACCGATTCCGATTGATTTAATAAGCATGAAAAAACGCCTGGTCGATACTGAAGGGCATCATTATAAACTCGCTAAACAACTGCAAATTCTGTGAGGAAATAGCCATGCTGAAAATATTATGTGTCTGTGGATGTGGTCTGGGTTCTAGCTTTGCGATTGAGATGAGCGCCAAGTCGGTATTAAAGAAACTCGAAATCGATGCTGATATCGATCACACCACCATTTCTGAAGCCAACGCCTTTAAATCCGACATGATTTTAACCCAGAAAGCCTTCGCTGATGTATTAAATGCCGATGCCAGCCCGGAACAAATTAAGCGGGTGATTATTCTCAATAAGCTCACTGATAAAGCGGAAATTGAAGAAAAAATCGTGGCGTTTATGAAAGAACGTAACTTAAAGGTTGCTAATCATGAATAGTGTGATCGACTTCCTGGTAAAAGATCTATTAGGGCAGGCATCAATATTGATCGCCTTTATTGCCCTGATTGGTCTGCTACTGCAAAAAAAATCGGCGGGAAAGGTGGTGGAAGGCACCTTTAAAACCCTGCTCGGTTTCTTAATTATGATGGCCGGTATCAACATTATTGTTGGCACGCTGACCTTCCTCAACACCATTTTTACCCACGGTTTTGGCATGCAGGGTTATATCACCGACGTTGCCGCCATCGCCGGGTTAGCTAACCGCGAGCTGGGTTCAGAAGTGGCGCTGACGCTGTTGGTGATCTTTATCGTCAATATCATCATTGCGCGTCTGACACCGTTCAAATACATCTTCCTGACCGGTCAGGCGCTGCTGTGGATGGCGACAATCGGTGCGGTGATTGGCTATAAAGCGGGGCTGACAGGTTTACCTCTGATCCTTACCGGCGGCATCTTCGGCGGCATTATGGCGGTGGTGATGCCCGCGCTGGCACAACCGGTGGTGCGCCGCATTACTGACTCCGATGACGTGGCGCTCGGCCACTTCTGCACCATCGGCTACCTGCTGACGGCGGCGGTAGCGAAGGTGGTGGGCAAAGGCTCGCGCTCTACTGAAGATCTCAAACTGCCCGACAACTTTAAATTCCTGCAGGACACCTATCTGTCGATGGCGGTGGTGATGGTACCGATGTACCTGATTCCCGCTGTGGCAGCCGGTCCGGAATTTATCGGTCAGTACAGCAACGGCATGAACTATTTGATGTATGCCTTTATGCAGTCAATTCAGTTCGTGTGCGGCGTGTTCGTGCTGTACAGCGGCGTGCGCCTACTGCTGAACGAATTGGTGCCAGCCTTCCGCGGTATTGCCATGCGTCTGGTGCCCGATGCTAAACCGGCGCTCGACTGCCCGGTGATGTTCCCCTATGCCCCGAACGCGGTGATTGTCGGCTTCCTCGCCACCACCCTGGGTTCGGTAGTCGGCATGCTGGTGTTCCCGATGTTTGGTCTGGCGATGATTCTGCCTGGCCTGCTGACCAACTTCTTTGCCGGTGGCACCGCAGGCGTATTTGGTAATGCGCTCGGCGGACGTCGCGGTGCGATGATCGGTGGTTTCGTACACGGTCTGTTCATCACCTTCCTGCCGGCGATTCTGGTGCCGATGCTGGAAAGCTACGGTTTTACCGGCGTCACCTTCAGTGATTCGGATGTGATCAGTACCGGTCTGGTGCTCGGCCACGCATTCCAGAATAACTGGCTATTCGTCGCGCTGTTTATTGCCTTTATTACCCTTATCGCCTGGTTTGTTAACGGAAAATCCACCAAGTCTAAATCCCATGAGGAAAAGCTCCATGAAACTTTATAACTTTACCGATCTGTTACAGGTGGCTAAAGAACGTGATTTTAAAGCGCTGGGTTCCTTTAATTTGCACTGCCTGGAGATGTTGCCGGCCTTTTTTAGCGCGGCAGAAAAAACCAATAGTCCATTAATGATTCAGATATCTACCGGCACCGCGAAATATCTGGGACATAAATTATTGGTGGATGCCATTCGTTCATTATCAGAGAGCCGCAATGTCCCAACCTGCTTGCATCTCGATCACTGTTCCGATTTAGCCGCGATTCAAACCGCCCTGGATGCCGGCTTCAGTTCGATTATGTACGACGGCTCACATTTACCGATTGAAGAGAACATTGCCAATACGCGTCGGGTTATTGATATGGCACGTCCGCTGGATGTCTCAGTGGAAGCGGAGCTTGGCGCCATTGGCGGCTCTGAAGATGGCAAAGTGGTGGCGATGAGCGAAACGGCTTTCACCACGGTAGACGATGCCAAACGCTTCGTGGAGGAGACCGGCGTCGACATGTTAGCCATCTCCATCGGCACGGTACACGGCTTGTACACCGGCAAAGCGCACATTCAGCATCAGCGCCTGGCGGATATCACTGACGCCACGCATACGCCGTTGGTGTTGCACGGTGGCACCGGCGTCAGCGATGAAGATATGCGTCTTGCGGTGCGCAGCGGCATCGAGAAAGTGAATGTCGGCACTGAGATGAATGTGCAGTGGGTAGCCAACTGTAAGCAGACGTTTGAAAAGGGCAAGGTCAACGACAGCGTGCGCAATTTCCTCGTGCCAGCTAACGACGCGGTGACAAATGTTCTGGTAGAAAAGATTCAGCTGTTCCGCTAATTCCGACTCACTCATGACGTAATAACCTGAGGTGCCCGGCGCCATTCGGGGCAGGAGACGCTATGTTTGGATTCTTGAAAAAGGGCTCGGATAATAAGAGCCAGGATTCACAGGAAATAGATCTTCAGGCTGAAACCATCAGCGGTAAAATAAGCCAGCTAGAGCAACAGCTGGCAAATAATCCGCAGGCGACAGATACGCAAAAACAATTAATGCTAGAGTATAATCGTGCATTAAATATCTTTGCTAAAAGCCGTCGTTTTCGTCAGGAAATTGATCCGCTGTTTGTCAAAATTGATGAACTGCGCAACACCATTCGCAAATCAATTTAGGAGGCAGTATGAGTATTAAACAGCTGCTGCAGGAGGCAAGTGCGATTCAGGTGGGGATCAGCGCCAGGGATTGGCGCGAGGTGATTGCGCTGGCTGCGCTTCCACTGGTCAACGGCGGTTACATCAAAGCCAGCTATCCGGAAGCGGTGATCGCCAATACGCTGGAACATGGCGCGTACTACGTGTTTGAAGAGGGCATTGCCATCCCTCACGCCCGGCCAGAAACCGGCGTGCTGAAAGATTGTTTCAGCATGATTGTGCTGGATGAGCCGATTTCGTTCGACGGCAGCGACAAAGCCGACATCGTGATTATGTTCGGCGCGCGTGATAGCAATGCCCACATTGAAGAGGGCATTCGCGCGATTGTGACGCTGCTGGAAGATGAAGAGACGCTGGTGCGACTGCGCAACGCCAGCAGTGCCGCGGAGGTGATAGACATCCTATGACAACCGACACTGAAGAGAAGGTGGTGGTGCTGGTGAATGGCATTCCGGCGTCGGGCAAAAGCACCCTGACGCGCGCGCTGGCCGAGCAGTTCGGCTTGCCGGTGCTGACGCTGGATAGCCTGAAAGAGCCGTTTATGGCCAGCTTTGCGCCGGTGGATCGCCAGCGCAATCGACAACTGGGCTGTGCTGCTTACCAGGCGATCTGGAAAGTGGTGGCGCAAGCCCCGGCGCGCTGCACCTATGTGATCGATGCCTGGTTTGGCTTTCAACCGCGCGAAGTATTGCAGCAGGGATTGCAGCACGCCGGCGTGACGCGGGTGCTGGAGCTGTGGCTGGCGATTTCGCCGGATGATGCGGTGGCACGCTATCAGTCGCGATTGACGGATCGTATGCCCGGTCATCCCGGCGCCGAGTATTTGCCGGAGCTGCGCAAGCTGGCCGAAAGCGCGCAGCCGATGGCGCTGGGTCCGGTGTTGCAACTGGATGCGCGCAATCCAGACCAGGCGGTCGCCTTTGCCTGGTTGCAGCGTCAGCTGCGACGGCCAATCGCTACCCGGCCGGCGTTATCCGCTTCTGGCTGAAAAACGCGTGCGCTGAGGAAGTCGATCAGCGCGCGCACTTTCGGCGACGGATGTTTGCTGGCGGGCCACAACAGGTGAAACACGTTGCGATGGCAGGCGAAGTCGCCTAATACCTCGCGTAGCGTACCTTGTGCCAGTGCTTCGCGAATCGAGAAATCCGGTAGCATGGCGATTCCTAATCCACGTAGCGCAAAGCAGACGCGAGTCTCAATGTTGTTACAGATCATGGTGGTGGGCAGCGTCAGCTCCTGTTCATCCTCGTAGCCGCGCAGCACCCAGCGCTCCAGCTTACCGGTGGTGTTAAAGCGATAGTGCAGACAAGCGTGCTGCGTCAACGCTTCAGGTGTTTTAGGTTCACCATAACGGGCCAGATAGTCTGGCGAGGCCACCGCGATGGAGTAGGCATAACCCAGCTTGCGCGCCGAGAGGCGTGAATCCGTCGGCGGTCCAGCGCGCATCACCACGTCATATCCTTCGGCAATCACATCGACAACACGATCGCTGAAGTCGAGATCGAGCTGAATGTCCGGATAGGCCTGCATAAAGTCGCCTAACACCGGCAAGATCAGCGAACCCACAATCGGCAGGCTCAGTTTCAAACGCCCGGCGGGACGGCCTGCTGCCTGCGACAGCTCGCTTTCGGCAGCTTCAATTTCGGCCAGAATACGGCGGCAGCGCTGCAGAAACAGCGCGCCTTCGGCGGTCAGCGTGATGCTGCGCGTGCTGCGGTGAAATAGCCGCACGCCAAGTTTATCCTCCAGCCGGGCAATGCTTTTGCCCACCGCCGAGGCGGAAAGACCTAAATGCCGCCCTGCAGCCACAAAGCTGCGGGTTTCCGCCACCTGCACGAACACCACCATACTGTTCAGACTGTCCATGTTGCCTCGCGATTGCGGACATAAATGTCCGTTAAGTCGAGAAATATACCCCGCTTTTTCCGCAATAGAGAAGTGACTACTGTGAAGCTATTCATTATTGAGGAGAGAAAAGCATGCAGGATTTACTTCAGGCGGTGATGCCGCAGGCGCTGGATGAGCCGCAGGAAATGCGGGAGGCGTTATGAGCGATCGTTTACCTTTGATTCCGCTGCTGGCATTAAGCCTGGCAGCGTTTGTCACCATCGTTACCGAGGCGCTTCCCGCCGGATTGCTGACGCCGATGGCGCAGGAGTTATCCATTTCAGTGGCGGCAGCCGGGCAGAGCGTTACGGTGTATGCGGTGGGCTCCTTCCTGGCGGCGATTCCGTTGATGACGCTATTGCAAGGCGTGCGGCGCCGTCGTTTGTTGCTATTCACCCTGGCCGGTTTTACCGCAGCAAATCTGATCACCGCCATGGCTAATGACTACCTTTTACTGCTGATCGCGCGCGGTGTCGCGGGTGCTGCTGCTGGCGTCTTGTGGGCGTTGCTGGCCGGTTATGCCGCGTCGATGGCGCCAGTGGAAAAAAAAGGCAAAGCGATTGCGATAGCGATGGCAGGCACGCCGCTGGCGCTATCGATTGGCGTGCCGCTCGGGACCTTTGTGGGTAACGCCATCGGCTGGCGCCTGAGTTTTATGGCGTTAAGTGGGCTGTCACTGCTGCTGATGCTGGTGCTGCGTCTCACTGCTCCAGAACAGCCCGGGCAAGCGGCACGGCAGCGTTTGTCTCTGGCCACCGTTGCGCGCTTGCCCGGCGTGCGTAGCGTGCTGGCGCTGGTGCTGTGTTTCGTGCTGGCGCATAACATTCTCTACACCTATATCTCACCGTTCCTGCAGCCGGCTGGGTTAATGGCGCGTACCGACGCGATCCTGCTGCTGTTTGGCAGCGGCTCGCTGGTCAGTATCGTCATCACCGGCATAGTAGTGGACCGATATCTCCAGCCGCTAACGCTTAGTTGCATCGGCCTTTTCATCGCTGCAGCGCTGCTGCTGCAATTGAATGTGTCCAGTGCGCTGCTGGTATGGCTGGCGGTGGGATTGTGGGGATTAGCCTTTGGTGGTGCGGCAACGCTGTTTCAAACCGCGATGGTGCAGCGGGCGAGTTCCGCAACTGATGTCGCACAATCGATGTTGGTGACAGTATGGAATCTGGCGATTGCGGGTGGCGGCATGTTGGGCGGCATGTTATTGCAGAATTTCGGTATCGTCAGTTTCACGCCGGTGTTGCTGCTGTTGTTGATTATGGCTTTTGCAGTGGCATGGCGGACGGGACAACGTGCCGTTCGGGCCGCCGTTAATCCCTCGTCGTGATAATAACCGCATGATTTGTCAATGCATATTTGGCGGCATCAACCAGGCTTTTGTGATAACGATCGCATAGGAGAGTTCCATGAACATCGATTTACACGGAAAAACAGCACTGGTCACCGCGTCAACCGGCGGCATTGGTTTTGCTATCGCGCAGGGCTTAGCCGCCAGCGGGGCGGAAGTGGTGTTGAATGGGCGCAGCGAAGCTTCGGTCAGTCGCGCGCGTGAAAAGCTAAACGGTTTGGTGGCGGGGGCAAAAATCCACACCTTCATCGCCGACCTTGGCAGTGCGCAGGGCGTCAAACAGCTGCTCAACGGCTTGCCGCCCATCGATATTCTGGTCAATAACGCCGGGATTTACGGCCCGCAGGACTTTTATGAAGTGGACGATGAAACCTGGGAAGCCTATTGGCAAACCAACGTGATGTCTGGCGTGCGCCTGTCGCGGGCACTGTTGCCGGAGATGGTGAAGCGTGGCTGGGGGCGAGTGGTATTTATTTCCTCGGAGTCGGCGCTGAACATTCCTGCCGAAATGCTGCACTACGGCGTCAGTAAAACCGCGCAACTGTCGCTGGCGCGCGGACTGGCGAAGGTGGTGGCGGGCAGTGATGTGACGGTCAACAGCGTGCTGCCGGGCCCTACGCTTTCCGATGGCTTTGCCGCGATGATGGAAGATGAAGTGAAACGCACCGGCAAGCCGCTGGAAGAGTTAGCGAAAGCGTTTGTGATGGCTCAGCGGCCAAGCTCCATCATTCAGCGTGCCGCTACGGTGGAAGAGGTGGCGAATATGGTGGTGTATGTCTGTTCCAAACAGGCATCAGCCACGTCGGGCGCCGCGCTGCGCGTTGATGGCGGCGTCGTGGATGATATTGTTTAGCCGCATGCTGCGAATGACCTGGTCGCCATGCATGTGAGTTCTGAAGCAGCATATGGCTGCGTCTCCTTCCCCCGCTTGCGGGGGAAGGCCGGGATGGGGGACAGCAAACACCTTTAACTCCAGCGAGCAAACTGTTACCCATCAGCCCGGTTGGTACCCTTATGCCACCAGCTCAAAGTACGCTCCGCACAACAAAGACAAAAGTTTACACTGCAAAGCTTGGTGTTTCTGCTGTCGATGCTTAAAATGCCCGCACTTTTCTCTGAGGCTGCGGCATGACGATATCGCTATCACGCGCAAAATGGATTCTGGCACTGGTTTGTCTGGTGCTGGCGTTTTGTCTCGTCCAGCGCAGCTTCAATTTGCCATCTGCGCCGCTGGCGCAAGTCAGCGCGTCCACGCAGGTAAACGGTAATGACGATGCCAGCGGCAGCGAAAAGCCCTGTGCCCTGAGCGCGAAATCGTTGAGTGCCGCCGCGCCGATCCTGGATACCGCACTGCCTTTCCTGCTGTTGCTGCTGGCGTTGATTGCCACCTTTACGCAACGCTCTACCTCCTTCGGCTATCGCCGGACACCGCTGTTTACGCCACTGCGACGGCGGCATCTGACCCTCTGCGTCTTCCGGGAATAACACTTACGCGTTGCATCGCGTAAACCCTGTTATTCACTGGAGAATCACCATGTCTATATTTATCAGGAGCCTGCTGCTCCTGCTGGCGAGCTGTGCGATCACCGCGCAGGCGGCAGATACTGGCTGGCTGCGCAATGCGCAAAACAGTCACGCGGAAGTGCGTCTACGTAGCGCCAGCCACAATAATGATCAGCAACTGCTGCTGGATATCCGCTTGCAACCTGGCTGGAAAACCTACTGGCGCACGCCAGGTGAAGGCGGCGTAGCACCGGAAATTCGTTGGCAAACGCCAGAGGTTAATGCGCAATGGTTTTGGCCAGCGCCCGCGCGTTTTGACGTCAGCGGTTTGACCACGCAAGGCTACAAAGGCGATATCACGCTGCCAATCACACTGGCAAAACTGTCGAGCCAGCGGCTGGCAGGTACGCTGACGCTCTCGACCTGTAGCGACGTCTGCATTCTTACCGACTTCCCGTTCAGCCTCGACCTGACGCAGCCCGCTGACGCCGATTTTCCGCGCGATTTCGCCGAGGCGATGGGAAAAATTCCGGCGGCAAGCGGCTTAACCGATCAACTCGCCGCCAGCTTCATCAACGGTGAGCTGCAAATCCGTGCCGAGCGTCAGGGTGGCTGGCAAAAGCCAGAGCTGTTCTTCGACTATCCGCCGGGTAGCATGCTGGCGGCACCGCACATCAGTGTTAATGGCGATACGCTCAGCGCGCGCGTGACGGTAACTGATGAGTGGGGTGAAGCGGCACCGGATCTGCGCGGCAAAACGCTGTCGCTGGTGGTGGCCGATGCGGGCATCGCGCAGCAAAGTTCGTTAACCATCGGCGCGGAAACGCTGGTGTCGGGCGAGGCAGCGCAGACCTTCTGGTCCGTGCTGCTGCTGGCGCTGCTGGGCGGTTTAATCCTTAATCTGATGCCCTGCGTGTTGCCGGTGCTGGCGATCAAGCTCAGCAGTTTGGTGCAGCAGCAGGGGCAAACCCAGCGTCAAACGCGCAAGCAGTTCCTTGCTTCCAGCGCCGGCATTATCTTCTCCTTCCTGCTGCTGGCGCTGCTGATGACGGGGCTGCGACTTAGCGGGCAGGCGCTGGGCTGGGGCATCCAGTTCCAGAGTAGCGGTTTTCTGCTGGTGATGGTGCTGGTGATGTTCCTGTTCAGCGCCAGCCTGTTTGATCTGCTGCACTTCCGCTTGCCGTCGGGCCTGAATACTAAATTGGCGACCCAGGGCGGTGAGGGTCTGCTCGGGCACTTCGGACAGGGCGCGTTTGCCACCTTGCTGGCCACGCCGTGCAGCGCACCGTTTCTTGGTACCGCCGTGGCCTACGCGCTGACGGCGCCGCTGCCGCAGCTGTGGCTGCTGTTTGTCGCGCTGGGTGTGGGCATGAGCCTGCCGTGGCTGCTGGTTGCGGCGTTGCCGGGTATGGCGCGTTGCTTACCGCGTCCCGGTCGCTGGATGGTGCATCTGCGCACTGTGCTCGGTTTGTTGATGCTGCTTGCCACCTTCTGGCTGGTGACGCTACTGGTACCGCATTGGGGCAGCACGGTTGCGCTAGTGCTGGCAGTGGCGCTGCTGCTGGTGCTGTGTGGCTGGCTGATTAAACGCCGTGCGCTGCAACAGGCGGGCCTGGTGTTTATCACGCTGACGCTGGCCGGTGCGTTACTGCTTATGACGCGCATCGAGCCGGATGAGGATGCGCTGCACTGGCAGCCGCTGACCGAAGCCGCTATCCATCAGGCGCTCGAGCAGGACAAACGGGTGTTTGTTGATGTCACCGCCGACTGGTGCATTACCTGCAAAGTGAATAAATCCCGCGTGCTTAATCAGCCGGATGTGCGTGCTGCGCTGAAGGCTGATGATGTGGTGCTGCTGCGCGGCGACTGGACGCAACCCGATCCCGCTATCGGTGAGTTCCTGCGTCGCCGCGATCGTGTAGCGATTCCTTTTAACCAAATTTATGGCCCGGCACTGCCGCAAGGCCAGATTTTGTCACCGCTGCTGAGTCGTGAAGCGGTGATCTCCACTCTCTCTGAGGCGAAAAAATAATGAAGAAATCCCTGTTACTGCCATTGATGTTCCTTGCTATGCCTGCACTTGCGGCTGCGCCATTTACTCCGGAGCAGGAAGCGCGCATTAAGGAGCTGATTCGTGAAACATTAGTGCAGAACCCAGCGATTCTGGCGGAAGCGGCTGATGCATTCGATAAAGAAGCGGCACAGCAGCAGCAAAATGTGGTCGCGCAGATGGTGAAGAAAAACCACGATGTGCTGTTCAACGATGCCGGTTCACCGCGCATCGGTGCTGAGAAGCCCGCGCTAACGCTGGTTTACTTCACCGATTACAACTGCGTGTTCTGTAAAAAGTTTGAAGCAGACATAGAAAAGCTGATGAAAGCCTATCCGCAGGTGGCGGTGGTGATTAAGCCGCTGCCGTATCGCGCGGAAACCTCGCTGACCTCGGCACGTCTGGCGCTTACCGTCTGGGAGCAGCAACCAAAGAACTTCCTCAAGCTGCATGAGCGTTTAATGGCGAAGAAGGGCAATCACGATGAAGCCAGTATTGACGCGGCGCTAGAGAAAACTGGCATTACGCTGAAACAGCCAAGCAAAGCCAGCCTCGATACCATCAACAGTAATCTGACGCTGGCGCAGCAGTTGGGTGTGCAGGGCACGCCAGCCACGCTGGTGGGCGATCAGATGATCAGCGGTGCGGTGCCGTATGAACAGCTGGAAGCCGCAGTGAAAGGCGCGCTGCAGGCGAAGCAATGAGTCGCGTGAAGCGCGGGTTACGCGAGACGCTTTTTCTGCTGCTGATAGTCGCTGCGGCGTTGTGGGGCATGGATTGGCTGCGCGCACCGCAGCTGCCCGCTGATTTGGCGCAACAGCCGCTAACCGCGCTGCAGGGCGAGGTTAATCTTGCCGAACTCAGTCAGCATCAGCCGCTGTTGGTCTACGTGTGGGCCACGTGGTGCGGCGTATGCAAGCTCACCACACCCACCGTGGCATCGTTAAGCCAGCAAGGCGTAAAAGTGGTGAGCGTGGCGCTGCGTTCCGGCAATGATGCGCGGGTTGCGACCTGGCTGGAGAAGAAAGGGCTGCAAGGTGTGGCGATCAATGATGAAAGCGGGGCGATCGGCCAGCGCTGGGATATCAACGCTACGCCGACCTTTATCGTACTGCACCAGGGTAAAGTCATCAGCACCAGCAGCGGCTGGACCAGCGGGTGGGGCCTCAAGCTGCGCTTGTGGTGGGCCGCCCGCTGATTTCACTGGCGGCGCGTTACGGTGCCGCCAGAAAATCCTCACGCTGGGGCGTAAAGGTATCCAGCAGCACGCCGGCCTCCAGACAGACGCAGCCGTGGACAATATTGGGCGCTTTATACAGCGTATCCCCCGCGCCGACCTCCTGTGTCTTACCATCAATGGTAAAGGCAAAACGTCCCGACAACACGTAGGTCAGCTGCTCATGCGGATGATGATGCAGCGGACCAATGGCATCCTGCGCAAAAGTCACTTCCACCGCCATCATACTGCCGCCGTGCGCCAGCACCCTGCGGGTGACGCCGTTGCCGAGATCCTCTAACTGCGTGGTGTTTTTATAGATAAACATGTTTTCTCCTTGCCGGTTGCATGGTGAATGTGTGACATAACTCACAGTCAAAAAGGCATTTAAAGGCTGCATTTTACCGTTCTTTGATTAAAATGAAACGGCGTTTCAATTTAATCTGAGGATGGATCATGAAAATCGCTTTGATGATGGAAAACAGCCAGGCTGCGAAGAACGCAACGGTGTTGAAAGAGCTTCAGTCCGTGGCGCAACCGCTCGGACATCAGGTGTTTAACGTTGGTATGAGCGACGAGCAAGATCATCATCTGACCTACATTCACCTCGGCATCATGGCCAACGTGCTGCTGAACAGCCACGCCGTGGATTTCGTGGTGGCCGGCTGCGGCACCGGACAGGGCGCCTTGATGTCACTTAACCTGCATCCGGGCGTGGTGTGCGGTTACTGCATCGATCCCGCCGATGCCTACCTGTTTGCGCAAATCAATAATGGCAATGCGCTGTCGCTGCCGTTCGCCAAAGGCTTCGGCTGGGGCGCGGAATTGAACCTGCGCTTTATCTTCGAAAAAGCCTTCACCGGCGAGAAAGGGCACGGCTATCCGCCAGAGCGTAAAGAGCCGCAGGTGCGCAATGCCGGATTGCTTAATCAGGTGAAAGCGGCATTGCTGAAAGAGAACTACCTCGATTCACTGCGCGCCATCGACCCTGAACTGGTGAAAACCGCGTTGAGCGGCCCACGTCTGCAGCATGCACTGTTTGAGCATGGTCAGAGTGAGGAAATTGCGCGCTTTGTGCGTGAACTGACGCAGTAATCGAGACGCGTTTAACTAAGCCAGGGAAACCTGGCTTGGTTTTTTTACTCTTTATTAAATAGTAATACCCAACGGAATATCTCTATTTGTGGCTAATATGTGACTTGTTGGCTTGAAGTGACACGCTACTTAGACACCGATAGTGTCGGAGAAAATGTCGGAGAAAGTGTCGGAGAAAACACCGGTTAAACTTTCCGCAACCGCCGGGAAAATATTGTCTGCTCTGCATAAATCACCTGAGATGACGATTCCCCTGTTGTTCGTAGGGTGCGCATTGATGCGCACCTGGTCACCATCAATGGCGAACCTACGCCAAAACCCCATTATCCTGCCGACTCGCATCGACCAGCATCTGCGTATAAGCCACTTGCGCGCGGTTGTTTACCAGCGCATCGACATCCAGTGTCTCCAGCACTTTGCCATGCTGCATGACCGCCACGCGATGGCACAGATGCGCCACCACGCCGAGATCGTGCGTGACCATCAAATAGGTCAGCTTCTCCTGCTGCTGCAAGTCGCTGAGCAGGTTGAGGATCTCCGCCTGCACCGATACATCCAGCGCCGACGTCGGTTCATCCAGCAGCAATACGCGCGGCTCAAGGATCAGCGCACGAGCAATGGCGACGCGCTGTCGCTGACCGCCGGAGAGCTGATGCGGATAGCGCGTTTGCCACGCGCGATTGAGGCCCACTTTTTCCAGCATCGCGATCACCCGTTGCTGGCGCTGTCCGATACCGTGAATCTGCAGCGGCTCCTCAAGAATATCGCCGATAGTGTGGCGCGGATGGAGCGATCCGTAAGGATCCTGAAACACCATCTGCACGCTGCGGCAACGCGCGCGGGCGATACGATGCTCAAGCGCGACGCCGTCAATCGCCAGCTCGCCCTGCCAGTGGGTAAACAGCCCGGCCAGGCATTTCAGCACCGTGGTTTTGCCCGATCCCGACTCGCCGACCAGGCCAAAAATCTCGCCCTGGCGAATCGATAAATTGACGTCAAACAGTACCTGATTACAGCGCTCCTCCTCGCCAAAACTGAGGTTGAGATTACTGACGCGGATCATCTCGTTCATCGTTGCTCCTTAAGGTTGCAGCCAGCTGGCCTGACGTTGCAGCACCGGCAGCCGTGCGCGACGCTGATCCATATCCGGCAGCGCGGCCAGTAAGCCTTGCGTATAGGGATGCTGTGCGCGATCGAGTTCGCTGGCGGCCAGCGACTCCACCACGCGCCCGGCATACATCACCAGCACGCGATCGCAGAAGCGCCGCACCAGATTGATGTCGTGGCTGATAAAGATCAGCCCCAGCCCGCGCTGTTTCACCAAATCATCCAGCAGCGCCAGCACCTGCAGGCGCACTGAAACGTCCAGCGCCGAGGTGGGTTCATCGGCAATCAACAATTCGGGATCGGTAATCAGCATCATGGCGATCATCACGCGCTGGCCCTGACCGCCAGAAATTTCGTGCGGATAACACTGATAAATACGCCCGGGATCGCGCACCTGCACCACCTCAAGCATCTCCATCGCTCGCTGACGCGCCACTTCGCGCTGTCCAGGATGATGGCTGCGCCAGGCTTCGGCTATCTGCTCACCAACCCGCACCACCGGATTTAGCGAGTATTTCGGATCCTGCATAATCATTGAAATGCGTTTACCGCGAATGGCGCGCATCTGCGCGGGCGTGGCGCGCAGCAGATCAAGCTCGCCAAACTGCATACGCTGTGCGGTGACTTGTGCGCTGCGCGGATGCAGTTGCAGTAGCGCACGACCCACGGTGGATTTGCCGGAGCCGGATTCGCCGACAATCGCCAGTTTCTCTTTGCCTAACTGGAAGGAGATGCCGCGCACCGCGGGTGTGACGAGGCGACCATTGACGAAATTGACCTGTAAATCCTGTACGTCGAGCAACGGTGCAGCGCTATTCGCTACGGGGATCGAGGATGTCACGTAAGCCGTCTCCTAAAAAGTTGAACGCTAAGCTGTTGATCAGAATTGCCAGACCCGGCACCGTTACCACCCACCAACACTCGAGCATATAGGTACGGCCGCTGGCGATCATCGCGCCCCATTCAGGATCCGGCGGCTGCGCGCCCAATCCGAGAAAACCCAGTCCGGCCGCAGTGAGAATGATGCCGGCCATATTCATGGTGATGCGGATGATCACCGACGGCAGGCACAGCGGCACGATGTGTTTCCACAAAATGCGCAGTGAAGAGGCACCCTGTAAGCGCACCGCCGAAACAAAATCGGCCTGGCGCAGCGACAGCGCTTCAGCACGCGCCAGACGGGCAATCGGCGGCCAGGCGGTGAGCGTGATGGCAATCACCACATGCTCCAGTCCCGGACCGAGCGCGGCGACAAACGCCAGCGCCAGCACCAGACTCGGGAAGGAGATGAAGATGTCGGTGACGCGCATTAATACGCTATCAACTTTGCCGCCGAAATAACCGGCGGTGACGCCGAGCAGCAGGCCCAGCGGGCCAACGGTGACTGACACCAGCAGCACGATATACAGCGTGATGCGCGCGCCCCAGACGAGGCGGCTGAAGATATCGCGACCAAACTCATCGGTACCAAACCAGTGCTGCGCATTCGGCGGCGTCAGCGCATTGTTGAGGTCCTGAATCAGCGGGTGATAGGGCGCAATCCATGGTGCAAACAGCGCCACCACCAGCAGCAGCAAGATAATCCCGCCGCCAATCGCGGTTAACGGGTTGCGCGCCATTTGCCAGAGAAAATGGCCAATGCGCGCGCCGGTGCGGCGACAGCGCGCCAGCCGTTCGCGCGTCTGGCTGGCTAACGGCGTATCGAGAGAAATCGTCATACTTTGGTCCTCGGATCGAACACCTGATAAAGCAGGTCAGAGAGCAGGTTAAGCAGCACGAAAATCAGGCCGACTACCAATACGCAGCCCATCACCGCATTCATATCGCCGAGCATCAGGCTGCCGGTGAGATAAGAACCAAAACCGGGCCACGAGAAGACGGTTTCGATTAGCACCGCGCCTTCCAGCAGCGAGCCGTAGGCCAGCGCCACCACCGTCAGCAGCTGCACCAGAATATTGCGGAATGCGTGCTGCCAAATCACTTGCCACTCGCTCAGCCCTTTTACCCGCGCCGTCAGAATGAACTCCTGCGACAGCTGCGCCAGCATGAAGCTGCGCGTCATGCGGCTGATGTAAGCCAGCGAGTGAAAGCCGAGCAGGGAAGCGGGCAGAATCAAGTGGTTAAGCGCATTACTGAACACCGTGAAGTTGCCTACCAGCAACGCATCAATCAGCAGGAAACCGGTGCGGCGCGGCACAATGCCATCAAGGCTGAAGTCAACGCGACCCGCGCCACCCACCCAGCCGAGATGGGCATAAAACAGCAGCAGGCCGACCATGCCGACCCAGAATATGGGGGTGGAATAGCCCGCCAGACTGATGATGCGCACCAGATAATCAATCAGGCTGTTGCGACGGGCGGCGGCCCACACGCCGAGCGGAACGCCGAGCCCGGTGCCAATCACAATCGCCAGCGTCGCCAGTTCCACCGTGGCCGGGAAGACGCGCAGGATATCGTGAATGACCGGTTGTCCGGTGAGCAGCGCCAGCCCGAGATTGCCGTGCAGCAAGCCCTGCAGATAGATGCCAAACTGCACCCACAGCGGTTTATCAAAGCCCAGCTGATGATAAACCTGCTGGTAGGTATTGTGGTCAGCATCCGGCCCGACAATCGCCAGCACCGGGTCGAGCGGCATCACGCGACCGATAAAGAAGGTCAGCAGCAGCAGGCCAAACAGGGTGATCGCCACCTGCAACGTGCGGCTGCGCAGACGACGCCAGTGACTTTTGCTTAGCTTCATTGCGTACCTCCTGCCAGGCTATCTGGCGTTTTCCACACGTCGCGCAGGAAAGTGGTAGCCGACGGATGCGGCACGTAATCCTGCACCCGATGGTTCACCACCACCGAATCGGTCATTTGCGAAATCGGCATCAGCGCCGGAATCAGCTGGTCGTAACGTTGCTGGATGGCAAAGTAATCCTGCTGCTGCTGTTTGGCATCGCGCTCCAGCAGCGCTTTGTCGATCATGCTGTTCAGCTGCGCATCATAAAAGCCAGTGCGCCAGCCCTGAAAATTGGTGAGACGCGCGCTGTCGGCATTGTTGGGGTTGTAAACCAGCGCGCGCAGGCTGGAGTGCGGATGGGGCTCCACGCCGCTGCCGCCGCGTCCCACCAGCAAATTGAACTGGCGATCGCGCATCGCACCATAAATCTGGTTGCCGGTGCCGGTAATAATTTTGGCGCGAATGCCGCCCTGCATCAGCGTGGATTGAATGGCGATGGCGACATTGAGGAACGGCTGATCGGCCAGCACGCGCAGTGTGGTATCAAAACCGTTGGGATAACCTGCAGCCGCCAGCAACGCTTTGGCACGCGGCACATCGAGCTTGTAACCCGGATCGGGCAGCGTCGCCGGCATGCCGGATTGAATCGGACGCTGGTGCAGCGTGCCGTAACCGGCCATTAGCGTTTTGTTGATGCCCTGATAATCCACCAGATAGCGTAACGCTTCGCGCACCTGCGGATTGGCGAAGTGATCGTCCTTCATGCTCATCGCCAGGTAATAAATCGTGCCTTTTTGCACGGCATCAATGGAGAGGTCGGGATCGTGACGCAATGCCTTCACATCGGGAATCGCCATGTTGCTGGCGATATCGAGGTCGCCTTTCTCCATCATCAGGCGCAGAGTTTGCGACTCCTGCAGATGACGGAACACTACGCGCTGCAGCTTGGGTGCACCGCGCCAGTAGTGGGGATCACGGCTGATGCGCAGCACATCTTTGGCTTGCCACACGTCCAGACGAAACGGTCCTGACCCTGCTTCATGGGTGGTGAGCCAGCGATTGCCCCAATCGTTATTTACCGCCTGCGCCTGCACGGTTTTGCTGTCAAGCACCACCATGCTGCCAAGCGCCGCCAGCGAATAGAGCACCAGTTTGGGATCGTTAGGCTTAGGCAAGCGAATCACTACCGTGCGCGCATCCGGCGCGCTGATCATCTGGTCGACGTTCTCTTTGCTGAAGCCGTAAGATTTCCACACCGACGCCTGCGCCAGATTGAGGTGTAGCACGCGGCGCATCGACCAAATCACATCGGCGCTGCTCAATGCATTGCCGGAGTGGAAGGTGACATTGTCACGCAAATGGAAGGTGAGCTGACGATTGTCGGGGCTGATCTCCCAACGTTCCGCCAGCGCCGGGCGCACATTGGTGAGCTGTTGCGGATCTAACTCAACCAAACCGTCATAGAGATTGACCACAATGCCGACCACTTCGTTGCCGGTCATGGCTGCGGGATCGAGAGTGAGGAGATTGTTCATGTTCATGCCCACAATCAGCTGGTCGTCTGGCGTGGCGGCCAGCAGCGACGGGCTACAGGTGAGCAGCAGCAGCGCGGCGCACCACGCTCTGCATCGGTTCACTACGTTCATAAGCAAAGTCCAGCAGGTCAGAGGTTTATAGTTTTTTGCCGTACTGCTTGTGTCAGGCGCTTACCAGCGATTTAGCGTGTGTGTCTCAATCCACGAGAAATTGATGTCCTCACCGAGTCCCGGTCGCGTGGGCAGATGCACGAAACCCTCGGCATCCATCGGATCGACCAGCGCGTTGAGATAGGCCGGCGGCTGTTCATAATCGAGGAATGGATGCAACAGGCCGCGCTCGTACCAGCGACAGTTGCGGATGGCACCGACCACCGCAATGCTGGCCGCGCCATTGCCGTGCACTTCACAATCCATGCCGAAGGCCTCGGCCAGGCTAGCGACCTTCATAGTGGCCGAAATACCGCCGACGCCATTGGCACCGGCGCGCAGAATGTCGCACGCGCCGGCGCGCACCCAATCGGCGCGGCTATGGTGTTTGCCGCCGAGGCTTTCCGGGCCCAGTACGTCAATGCTGAGGTTTTCCGCCAGCCAGGCATAAGACGCCATGCTCTCCTCTTCCATCGGCTCTTCGAACCAGGCGAAGTTGAGTTTTTCCAGCGCTTTACCAATGGTGAGCGCATCGCTGCGGCTGTACCAGTGATAGCCGTCAAGCATCAGCGCGATGTCCGGGCCGACCGCTTCACGTACCGCGGCGCAGGCTTTAATGTCCATTTGTGGGCTGGGGGCGAACGAGACGGGTGGCATCCAGGTGTGCAGTTTGATGGCCTGATAACCGCGCGCTACCAGCTTTTCAGCAAACTGGGCATATTCGTCGGGCGTCGATAAACCGCCATCCAGCTCATCGCCACACATGGTGCTGCCGTAGGCCGGGATCTTCTCGCGATAGCCGCCAAGCAATTTGTGCACCGGCTGTTTGAGCTTGCGACCAATCAAATCCCATAGCGCCTGTTCCACGGCGGATAACGCACGTTCGGTGAGCTGGTGGGCGCTACCGCGCTGCCAGTGCACCAGATCCTGCCACAGCCGTTCACGATCAAAGGCGTTTTGCCCAATCAGCACCTTGCGGAAGAAGGCGTTTACCACGTGTGGACGAATCACCTCAGCCGGTGCGAAGGCATAACCGCAATCCCCATCCTCGCTGGTCAGGGTCAGCAGCGCCATTTGCGCATCGGTCTCGGCGCCGGGATGCGAGTGCCCGGCGCTGTCCGAGACGCGGCGGGTTGGGTAGCTAAACAGGGTCACATCAATGGCACTGATCTTCACGGTTACTCCTCCGTTCATGCTTGGCGCTCCCACGATGGGCATTAACATAAAAAATAAAACGCCGTTTCATTTTGTAATTTAGCGTTCACATTTTGTTTACGCATTAGCCAAAGCGCAGGAAACAACGGCGATAAATTGGGCATTTGCATGGTTCGCTGTGAGCGTTTTCACGAATGACTGGCGTTTTGTGAGCGATTGCACAGTGAAAAGCGCTGGGCGGAATGTAAAAAAATGTGTCGCTGGGGGCTTTTCATTTCCCGTCAGCCAGGTAATAGTGACGCCGCGAAAATTAAATAATAATCATTATCATTCTGGGGCGGTAAAATGAAAATATGGCTGTTTGCACTGGGGTTACTGGCGGTAACGCATCACGCTGCCGCAAAAATCATTACGGATGTCGCTGGACGTCAGGTCGAGGTCAAAGAGGAGTCCAAACGCATCATTTTGGGCGAAGGGCGTCAGATGTATCTGCTGGCCGCTTTTGATACCGCCGCGCCGTTCCAGCGCGTGGTCGGCTGGCGCGATGATTTTCATAAAGCGGATTACGACGGCTACATGGCGTATGAGAAGAAATATCCGCAGATTAAAACGTTGCCGACCTTTGGCGGCGCGAAGGATGGCACCTTCAACGTTGAGCAGGCGCTGACGCTGAAGCCCGATTTAGTGCTGATGAACCTTGAATCCAAAGCGGCCACCGATGAAGGCAAGCTGATTGAGAAGTTACAGGCAGTGGGCGTGCCGGTGGTGTTTATCGATTTCCGTGAGAAGCCGATGGAACACGCTGAGCAAAGCATCCGCATCATGGGCGAGCTGGTGAATAATCCGCAGCGTGCCGAAGAGATTGTGGCGTTCCGCCGGGCACAAATTGAAAAGGTGACCGATCGCCTGAAGAATTTTAGCGGCACGCGCCCAAAAGTGATGATTGACCGCGCTGGCGGCTACAGCGATGAGTGCTGCATGTCGTTTGGCAACGAGAACTTTGGTCAGATGGTGGAAATTGCGGGCGGCCGCAATATCGCCAAAGATCTAATCCCAGGCACCTTTGGCACGCTCAACCCAGAACAGATCATCGCCAGCCGTCCGGATGTGGTGGTGGTGACTGGTGCCAACTGGAAAAACTACAATACCGTCGGCAAATGGGTGGGTGTCGGTCCCGGTGCGGATGTGAAAGAAGCCACTGCGCGGCTGCAACTGCTGATGATGCGCGATGCCTTCAAAACCCTGCCGGTAGCCCATAACGGCAATGCGCATGCAATCTGGCATCAGTTCTACGATAGCCCGTACCAGTTTGTGGCGATTCAGGCGCTGGCGAAGTGGCTGCATCCCGAATTGTTTGCCGATCTCGATCCGGACGCCACTTTCCGCGAGTTCCACCAGAAGTTTCTGCCATTGCCTTATCAGCCGGGATATTGGGTAACCCTGCCGGCAGATAAGTCATAAGTTTGAGCAAGTTAGATAAGTGTTAAACGTTACTGTTTATCTTTACTAATATTTCACAGGTGGTGGCACGTTGTTGCAAAAAGCGCAACGCGTGCGCCATCTGATGATAATTCGGTAAAAGGGAGAGAGTAATGTTTCATACCTCAGGAAGATCGGTGTTCAGCGTGACGTTGTATACGCTGCTGGAACCGCTGCCGCTGGGCTTTTTTGTCGCCGCCTGGTTTTTCGATATCCTCTATCTGCAAACCTTCGTCATCATGTGGACCAAATCGGCCAGTTGGCTGATTACCCTTGGTCTGGTGCTGGCCATCCTGCCACGTTTAATTAGCCTGGTTTATTTATTTCGCGGTGCCCGGCCAAATGAGAAAACCCACTTCTGGCTGTCGCTGCTGGCAATGGTGCTGGCGGTGGTAAACGCCTTTATTCACAGCCGCGATGCCTACGCGGTGGTACCCATGGGCGTGACGCTCTCGACGCTGGTAGTGGCGCTGCTGCTGATTGCCAACGTACAGCTGGTGCTGCGCGAACGTCGCACACGGGGAGGTCGCGTATGAAACACCTACTTAGTGCGGTAGCGATCGCCATGCTGCTCAGTGGCTGTGACGACGGGGCGCTGATCGATCCGCAAAAGCAAATCGGTCCCAATCCTGAGCTGCCGCAGGCGCAGAACTTCTTTATGCCACCGATGCAGGTACCGGAAGGCACGCCGTGGAAAACCGGGGAAATGCCGAAAGTGGCGGAGGGTTTAAAGATCGAAAAGATCGCCGAAAACCTGCAGCATCCACGTCAGGTATTGGTGCTGCCTAATAATGATGTGCTGGTGGCGGAATCCAATGGCATGCCGAAACCGACCACCGCGCCGAAGCAGCTGATTATGGGCATTGTGCAGAAAGCCTCAGGCAAAGGCGGTGAGGGCGGCAATCGCATCACGCTGCTGCGCAACGTTAACGGCAAATGGGAGCAGCATCGCTTTATCGATAACCTGACGGCGCCGTTTGGCATGCAGCTGGTGGGGAATACCTTGTATGTGGCGAATGCCGATAGCCTGGTGAAGTTCCCTTACGAAACCGGGCAAACCGAGATTCGTACGCCGCCGGTGGAAGTCACCGAGTTGCCGGGCGGTCCGATTAACCATCACTGGACTAAATCACTGCTCGCCAGCCCGGATGGCAGCAAGCTGTATGTTGGGGTAGGATCCAACAGCAACGTAACGGAAAACGGCATTGGTGAAGAGTATCGCCGCGCGGCGGTGCTGGAAGTGGATGCGGCGAGCGGTGCCAGCCGGATCTATGCCAGCGGCCTGCGCAATCCTACCGGCTTACAGTGGGAGCCACAGAGCGGCAAGCTGTGGGCTATCGTCAATGAGCGTGACGAGATTGGTTCCGATCTGGTTCCGGATTACATGACCTCGGTGCAGGACAAAGGCTTCTACGGCTGGCCGTACAGCTATTATGGTCAGCACGTGGATGAGCGTGCCCAGCCGCAAAGGCCGGATTTGGTGGAGAAGGCCATCAAGCCGGATTACGCACTGAGCTCGCATGTCGCACCGCTCGGCCTGTTGTTCTATGGCGCGGATAACATGCCGCAGTATCGTGGCGGGGCGTTTATCAGCGAGCATGGTAGCTGGAACCGTACGCCGCTGAATGGCTATCAGGTGGTGTGGGTGAAATTCGAGAACGGTAAACCGGTGGGGCAGCCGCAGCCGGTGGTGACGGGCTTCCTCACCGACGATCAGAAGCAGGTGCGTGGTTTACCGGTCGGTTTAGCTACCGATCGCCAGGGCGGCGTGTTGATTGCCGATGATGCGGGTAATACTATCTGGCGCATCAGTTCCGCGCGGTAATTAAACGCCGGCAATAAAAAAGGATTTGGCAGTAAAGCCAAATCCTTTTTTTTATGTTCGCTAATCGGCTGGTAACCGCGCCGCGAACGGGGTGCTCAGCACTCCTCACACCCGCGATAATAAAATGTGCGGCGAGATATTTCAAGTTTTGCCATAATACTGTATGGTTATACAGGTGTTGAGTGACGGGCGAAGCCTCATTGTTTTGCTGATGACTCCAGGGGCGCGGATAGTCAAATCCCGGCAGGTTTCAGGTGGTGCTGGCCTGTGGCTTCCACAATGAGAGCCGCTCAGCACTCCTCACAATTGTGCTTAGGCGGTCGGCGGGTGGAGTCAAAGCCTCGGCAGCTGAACGGCGCGCTCCTCTCAGAGGAGAAGGAAAGTGATGGAAATTGTTCGATTGCTGCTGGACATCGTCCGCATCATTCTTCAAATCATCGTTGCCCTTATGCAACTGACCGGTCAGGCGCACTGACCGGAACTTGAAACAAGGCGGAGCTCACCCCTCCGCCTTTTTTCGTGCTGTGTCAAAACGCCCTGCGGTGAAAGACGCTACTATCCTCAACACATTATGCAATGTGAGGAGGTAAACGATGGCGATCGCGCTTGGCTGCGTCACCGAGCCAGTGAAGTTCACTGGGGTGGAAGCAGTCGTTCTCTCTGATGAGACCCTGCTGGAACGAAAATACACCTTGTTGAACGCAATGAAACAGCACGGTTTTGACACGCTGGTCATCTACGCGGACAAGGAACACGGCAGCAATTTCGAATATCTCACCGGATTTATACCGCGTTTCGAAGAGGGGCTACTGCTGCTGGACAAGTCCGGGCACGCCACATTGGTGCTGGGTAACGAAAACCTGAAAATGGCACGTTTCTCGCGCATTGAGGCCACGCTGGCTCACTCGCCGTACTTCTCGCTGCCTAATCAGCCGATGGATAATGAAGTGCCGCTGGAAACGCTTTTCAAGGACGCGGGCCTGGACAGCAGCAATAAAGTCGGTCTGATTGGCTGGAAAATGTTCACACCAGCCGCCGGCAATGGGCGCGCGATGTTCGATTTACCCTACTTTATTGTCGACGCGATTAAGCGCACGCTCAAAGATGACGCGGTGTTAGAAAATGCTATCCCTTTGTTGATTGGTGACAACGGCGCACGTACCCGCTGCAATGCCAATGAAATCGCGCATTACGAATATGGTGCCAATCTCGCTTCCAACTGCATGCTGGACGCGCTCAATGCGATTGAAGTTGGCGTGCGTGAAACCGAATTGGGCGCGTTACTTACCGCTGAAGGGCAGTACAACACCGTGGTGACCATCGCGGCCACCGGCACGCGTTTCGAAAACGCGAATCTTTATCCCAGCGCGAAAACCGTGCGGCGCGGCGAGCCGCTCTCCCTGACCACCGCCTACAAAGGTGGCCTTTCCAGCCGCAGCGGTTTCGTGATTGCCAATGAAAGTGAGTTGCCAGCAACCCAGCAGGATTATCTCGACCGCATCGCTAAACCCTATTTCTCCGCGGTGGTGAGCTGGCTGGAGACGATTCACGTCGGCATGCGCGGCGGCGCGCTTTACCAACTGATTGAACAGGTTTTGCCTAAAGCGCGTTTTGGCTGGCACCTGAATCCCGGCCATCTGGTGGCGGATGAAGAGTGGATGTCGTCGCCGATTTATCACGGTTCCACTGAGCTCCTGAAAAGCGGCATGATGCTACAAATTGATATCATCCCGTCCGTGCCGGGCTACAACGGTGCCAGCGCCGAAGAGTGCGTGGTGCTGGCCGATGCGGCACTGCAGGCGACGATTCGCCACGCCTATCCGGCGCTGTGGCAGCGTATCGAAACGCGTCGTGAGTATCTGCGCGCGGAGATCGGTATCCAGCTAAGCGATGACGTTTTGCCACTATCAAATACCGTGGCTTATTTAAGGCCGTTCTTCCTGGCCAGGCAGCTTGCGCTGAAAATGGAACGTTAATCGTCCACGATCGAAGCCATTATCCCCTAATGCTCGCCAGTAAGCAGCGCACTAGCTCCACGCGGATGGTGCCCAACACCGTCGCCTGTCATTACCGTATTTTGTTTGAAATTTTGCAGGCTGAAGATTTAGGGTTACCTGGTCGCCATGAATGGCGACCCTACAAGCGTTACAGCGATGATGAGTTCAGAAAATGCATAGTTATTGCAGCGTGGGTGTTGAGGCGACATCCCAACCCGCTGAGCGAGTGAGTGATTCCAGGGCGAGCCGCAGGGATGCGGCGAGAGGCAGCGCTGAGCAGGAGCGAATCGCTGCCGGTCCGTCAGGAAGCATGAATGAGTGAAGGTACCGCGAAGCGGCGGGATGGGCTGGCGCAGGGCCGGGGAGTGCAGAGGGCGCGGCCAGGCGTCCTCTGCTCGGTCGCCGCACGGCGTAACTGAAACTGCCCCAGGCGATGGCGAACGAAACTCGCTCAGCGCTTCACTGATCGGCATCAAAGCCATTATCCCCGGTATTTAATGGCTTCGATCAGTTTCTCAAACGCAGCGGTATGTTGTTTGCGGCTGGGATAATAGAGGTAATATCCGCTGAACGGTTCACACCAGTCAGCCAGAATGGCTTGCAGGTCGCCGTTGGCAATATGCTGTTTGACGGTGTCTTCGGGCACATAGGCAATCCCCATGCCGGAAAGTACCGCATCAATACGGGATGCCAGATTATTAAATATCAGCTGACCTTCAACTTTGACGCGAATATCTTTGCCGTCCTTACTGAACTCCCAGCTGTATAATCCGCCGAGTGTGGGAAGGCGCATGTTAATACAGTTATGATTTTGCAATTCATAAGGCGTCTGCGGGATGCCGTGTTTTTGCAGGTATTCAGGTGCCGCAACCGCAACCATTTTCCAGTCCGGGCCAATCCGCACCGCTACCATATCTTTTTCAATACTTTCGCCCAGTCGTACACCCGCATCGAAACGCCCGCTGACAATATCGGTTAAGGTATTGTCGACAGAGAGTTCGACGTTCACGTCAGGATAGGTTTGCAGAAAGGGCTTCAGCAGCGGCCACAGCGTGGATGACAACGCATGTTCCCCGGCGGTGATACGAATATTTCCCGACGGTTTGCCCTGATTATCGGCCAGCTGTAGCAGGGCTTTTTCCATATCCGCCATCATTGGCGCGACGCTTTTAATCAGATTTTCACCGGCTTCGGTCGGCGCCACGCTGCGCGTGGTGCGCGTCAATAATCGGGTATTTAAACGCTCTTCCAGACCGCGTATTGAATGACTCAATGCCGATTGTGATACGCCTAATTTGGCGGCGGCGCGCGTGAAGCTACATTCGCGTGCCACCATCACTAAATAGATCAGGTCGTTGAAATTTTCCCGAAGCATGCGGTTGACCCTTTTCTATAACGGCATCAATTATTAGGATTGCTGGCGACATACAGCGGCCAGGATTCGAACAGGTAACCATCAAAATCAATATCATCGACGTCAGAGAATTCCAGCAGGCGTTGTTTCACATTCTCAAGGTGCTGCCACATCGCCTGTTTGGCAGCGCGCGCGTCTTTTTTGATCAGCGTGGCGAGAATTTTCTTGTGATCGTCGAGCCACTGTTTGCGGTAATCGTTGTTGACCAGATGACGATGCAGCTGGCTCCACATCACGTTGTCTTCACGCCACTGCCAGGATTGCTTAAACAGCTCAACCAGCATGCTGTTGTGCGTGGCTTCGGCAATCGCCAGATGGAAGTTGCGATCGCCATTTTCACTTTGGTTGACCGCGCCAGAGGCGAGCTCTTTCTCCTCCAGCTCCAGCGCCTGACGCATTTTCATGATGTCTTCACGCGTCGCCTGCAGTGCGGCAAATTCAGCGATGTTGCTCTCCAGCAGCTGACGCGCCTGCAGCATCTCAAACGGTCCGGCATCATTGCTGGCTTTGTGCTGCGGAGCCGGTGGCTGCGGCGAGTCGTGAATCACGTAGATTCCCGCGCCACGACGCACCTCGATTAAGCCTTCCAGCTCCAGCATGATCAGCGCTTCACGCACCAGCGTACGCGTCACATCCAGCAGCGCCGCGAGCTCACGCTCCGGTGGTAGCCGCTGGCCCACCGCATACTGTTTTTGCGAGATCATCTGACGGAGCATTTCCCCGACTTCCTGATAGGGACGCTGTGCTGAAGTTTGCGTTTTCATCGTGTTAGCTATCTTTGCGTTAAGGGATGCATAACCTCTGCTACTGCCAGGTCAGAGACGCGCACTATAGCATAGCGATTACGAATCGGCCTGGTCATGGCGTGCAATGACCAGGCTGCCATCACGTCACATTAAGGGCAAAATAGCGCTCGGCATTGTTGAAGCAGATATCGCGCACCATGCTCCCCAGCAGCGGCTCATCAGCAGGCACAATGCCGTCTTTAACCCACTGCGCCAGCAGATTGCACAGAATGCGGCGGAAGTATTCGTGGCGCGTGTAGGAGAGGAAGCTGCGCGAATCGGTCAGCATGCCGACAAACTGGCTTAGCAGGCCGATTTGCGACAGCTGTTCCAGCTGACGCAGCATGCCGTCACGCTGATCGTTAAACCACCAGCCTGAACCGAACTGCACTTTGCCGGCAATGCTCGCGCCCTGGAAGTTGCCCGCCATGGTGGCCAGCACTTCGTTATCGCGCGGATTCAGGCAGTAGAGGATGGTTTTCGGCAGTTGATCGTTGATGTCCATCGCATCCAGCAGGCGCGCTAGCGGCCAGGCAATATTGTTATCGCCAATCGAATCAAAACCACTATCCGGCCCGAGCTGACGGAACATGCGCGTGCTGTTATTGCGGATGGCACCAATGTGCAGCTGCATCACCCAGCCGCGTCGTGCATATTCACTGCCGAGCCACACCAGCACCGCGCTGCTGAATTGGGCGATTTCAGTTTCATCCAGCAGATCGCCACGGCGACGTTTCGCCAAAATAGTATCAAGCACGCTGTCGTCCGGCACCGGCGCAAAGCGCAGGGTTTCGATGCCATGATCTGATGCGCGGCAGCCGTGGGCGGAGAAGTGATCAAGGCGACGCAGCAGCGCCCGGCGCAATGCATCAAAGCTGTCGATAGCCACATCGGCGGCGGCTTCCAGGCGAGCCAGATACGCAACAAAACCCTCCAGCTCGATCTTGAATACTTTGTCCGGACGCCAGCTCGGCGCAACCTCAATATCAAAGCTGGCGTCATCGGCGATCTGGCGATGGTAGCGCAGTGAATCGATCGGATCGTCGGTGGTGCCGACCATGCGCACCTTCATCTGGCGCATGATGCCGCGCGCAGAGAATTCTGGCTGCGCCAGCTTTTCGGCACAGCGGTGCCAAATGTCCGGCGCGGTGGCCGGGCCAAATGGCGTATCAGTGATACCAAACGGACGACGCAGTTCCAGGTGCGTCCAATGATAGAGCGGGTTGCCAAGGGTTTTTGGCACCGTTTCGGCCCAGGCGAGATATTTATCGTAATCACTGCGTGCGCTGCCGGTGATCAGAGATTCATCCACGCCCGCGGCACGCATCGCACGCCATTTATAGTGATCGCCTTCGAGCCAAATCTGGCCGAGATTGGCAAACTGGCGATCCTGCGCAATCTCCTGCGGATTCAGATGGCAGTGATAGTCGTAGATGGGCATATCTGCGGCGAAATCATGATACAAACGCCGCGCGGTATCGCTTTGCAGCAGAAAATTTTCGTCCATAAAGCGCATTACTCGGCTCCCTGAGTTGGCTCGCTAAAATAGGCGCGGTGGATCGCCAGTTCAACGCCGCGAATTTCAGCCAGCCCTTTCAGTCGACCAATCGCCGAGTAGCCAGGATTGGTTTTCTTCTTCAGGTCATCCAGCATTTGGTGGCCGTGATCGGGACGCATCGGAATTAAATCATGCTGGCCTGCGGCTTTACGCCGCTGCTCCTCTTCGGCAATCGCCTTGATCACCGCAAACATATCGACATCGCCAGCTAAATGCGCGGCTTCGTGGAAGCTGTTGGGATTCGCTTCACGTTTGGTCGAGCGCAGATGTGCGAAGTAGATACGCGGGCCAAAGCGTTGCACCATGCCGGCCAGGTCATTCTCTGCCAGCACCCCGTACGAACCGGTACACAGGGTAAAACCGTTGGCCGGGCTGCTGACGGTATCAATCATCCACTGCAGATCGTCAGCGTTAGAGACGATGCGCGGCAAGCCGAGAATCGGGCGCGGTGGATCGTCCGGATGTACCGCCATGCGCACGCCCACCTCTTCGGCAACCGCAATAATCGCGCGCAGGAAGGTGGCAAAATTCTCCCGTAGCTCCGCCTTACCGATGCCGTCATAACGCGCCAGCTGGGCGCGGAATTGGTCGAGGGTATAACCCTCTTCGGCGCCGGGTAAGCCGGCAATAATGTTGCGCACCAGGCGGTCACGATGTTCTTGACTCATCTGACTAAAACGCTCGGCAGCCTCAGCAATCTCTTCGGCTCTGTAATCCTGCTCCGCGTCCGCGCGTTGCAGAATGTGCAGTTCAAACACCGCGAACTCAATCTGATCGAAGCGCAGCGCTTTGGCCCCATCGGGCAGCAGATACTCAAGGTCGGTGCGCGTCCAGTCGAGAATCGGCATGAAGTTGTAGCACACGGTGGTGATGCCGCACTGCGCCAGATTACGCAGCGACTGCTGATAATTGCTGATCCAGTGCTGGCAGCGGCCACTGCCGGTTTTGATCTCTTCGTGAATCGGCACGCTTTCCACCACCGACCAGACCAATCCAGCGGCTTCCACCAGCGCCTTACGCTGCATGATTTCGTCAACTGTCCACACTTCGCCATTGGGAATGTGATGGAGCGCCGTGACGATGCCGGTGGCGCCCGCCTGGCGCGCATCGGCCAGAGAGACAGGATCGTTCGGGCCATACCAGCGCCAGGTCTGCTTCATGTTGTTACCTCACTCATTATTGGTTGACCAATATTATCTTTAGCGCGTTTCATTATGAAGTTATCACGCCACTTGCACGTAAAACTCTGCTCTTTGTCGGGTTAAGTCAACCTGGTCGATGATTTTGGTTAACCAGATCACAAATGCCGCATCAAGCTGGCGACCACTTTTCGCAACTGTGTTTCACTCCTGGCGGATAGTTAGCAATGACTGATAAATGGAGAAGCCGATGAACCGCAGTTTAAATCCAGGGATAACCGCCGCAGGCAGCAAACGCACCTTGCGTAATTTGCGCTGGTGGGTGTTGGTGCTGTTCTTAGCGGGCGTTACGGTTAACTACATCACCCGTAACTCGCTAGGCTTGCTGGCACCGGAACTCAAAACCAGCCTCAATATCACCACCGAACAATATTCATGGATCGTCGGCGCGTTCCAGCTGGCGTATACCTTCTTTCAACCGATTTGCGGCTGGTTGATCGATGTCATCGGCCTGAAGGTTGGCTTCCTGGTCTGCGCCACGATTTGGGCTGTCGCCTGTTTGTTCCACGCCGGCGCGGCAAGTTGGGTGCACCTGGCAATTCTGCGCTTTGTTATGGGCGGCGCCGAAGCCGCTGCCACACCGGCTAACGCCAAGGTGATTGGCGAATGGTTCCCGAAAAAAGAGCGTCCGATTGCTGCCGGATGGGCCGGTGTGGGTTTCTCCCTGGGCGCGATGCTGGCCCCGCCGATTATCTACTTCGCACATGCCTCGTTTGGCTGGCAGGGTGCGTTCCTGTTCACCGGCTGCCTGGCGCTCGGATGGGTGGTGCTGTGGTGGCTGTTGTATCGCGATCCAGAGCAGCATCCCAATCTGCAGGCGTCTGAACTGGAATTTATTCGTCAGGACAACGAGCCACCGGCGGTAAAACTGCCGTTCTTTACTGCGTTGAAAACCGTGTCAAAAAACAAGCGTTTCTACGGCATCGCCATTCCCGCCTTTATGGCCGAGCCTGCGTGGGGGGTGCTGAGCTTCTGGGTACCGCTCTATCTGGCAAAAGAGCTGGGCATGGACCTGAAACAGATCGCCATGTTCGCCTGGCTGCCATTCCTCGCGGCAGATTTAGGCAGCGCCGCCAGCGGTTATCTGACGCGCCTTTACACCAAAATTTTTGGCTTTACCCAGGTTAACTCGGTGGTAGCGAGTTCGGTAACCGGCGCATTCCTGATGCTGTCGCTGGCGATGGTGGCGGTCACCAAAGATCCTTACGTGGCCATTGCGCTGATCTCAATTGGCGGTTTCGGTCACCAAATCATCTCCTGCATGCTGAGCGCGCTGGTGGTAGAGAAGTTTGATAAAGGGCAAATGGCGACGGTCAACGGCATGCGCGGCTCATTCGCCTGGATCTCCAGCTTCCTGTTTTCGCTGCTGATCGGCGTCACCGCCGACACCATTGGTTTTAATCCCTTGTTCGTCGCCATGGGCTTCTTTGACCTGATTGGCGCGGTATTCCTGATTGCTTTTATTGCTGAACGTCGCGCACAGCGCGCCTGAAAAAGTAGGTAACGATGAAAACGTTAAAAAATTGGTCTTTAGCGGCGTCCGATGCCCACCACGTGGCGTTAACCGTCGACGGCAAACACACGCTGTGCCTGTATGTGCTGGAATCGGGTCTGTTCCGCGTGGCGATTAAACGTCAGGGCGCCTATACCCTCGACAGAACCTGGAGCATTGCGCCGCAGAGTGATGTGCCGTGGGAAGGGCGTCAGCGTGACAGTCTGGCGGGCTTCTCGTTGCCGGGCTTTACGCTTGAGGAGGAGGGCAGCACGTTGGTGATCGCCACCGATAAGCTACGGGTAATCGTGCATCAGCCGCTGGCGCTGGAGTGGCAATATTGCGACAGCGCCGGCGCGTGGCAACTGCTGACCTGCGATCGCCCGACCAGCGCCTATCAAATCAATGCGCACGGCGATGGCGTGGCGCACTATCAGCGCCGCATGCACGATGACCGTTATTATGGTCTGGGTGAGAAGAGCGGTGATCTGCAGCGCAACGGCCAGCGCTATGAGATGCGCAACCTTGATGCCATGGGTTACAACGCGGCCTCCACCGATCCGCTGTACAAACACGTGCCGTTCACCATTACGCGCCGCAACAACGTTAGCTTTGGCCTCTATTACGATAACCTCAGCAGCAGCTGGTTTGATCTCGGCAATGAGCTCGACAACTATCATCAGCCGTATCGCCGCTGGCAGGCTGAGAGCGGCGATATCGACTATTACCTGTTTGTCGGCGACAAGGTGCTGGATATCACCAAAGCCTTTGTGCGTCTGACCGGTAAAACCCTGTTCGGCCCGAAATGGAGCCTCGGCTACAGCGGCTCAACCATGCATTATACCGACGCACCAGACGCACAGCATCAGCTAATGAACTTCATTCGCCTGTGCGAAGAGCACGATATTCCGTGTGATTCCTTCCAGCTCTCCTCCGGCTATACCTCGATCAACAACAAGCGCTACGTATTTAACTGGAATTACGACAAAGTGCCGCAGCCTGAAGTGATGAGCCAGGCGTTTCACGACGCCGGCTTGCGCCTCGCCGCCAATATCAAACCGTGTTTGTTGCAGGATCATCCGCGCTATCACGAGGTGGCGGAACAAGGGTTGTTTATTCGCGACTCCGAAGAGGATGCGCCGGAGCGTTCGGTGTTCTGGGATGATGAAGGTTCGCATCTCGATTTCACTCATCCGCAAGCCGTGGCGTGGTGGCAGGAAAACGTCACCAAACAGCTGCTGGAGAAGGGCATCGATTCCACCTGGAACGACAACAACGAATACGAAGTGTGGGATGGCGAAGCGCGCTGTCACGGTTTTGGCACGCCGATAGCGATTAAACATATCCGCCCGGTCATGCCGCTGCTGATGATGCGTGCCTCGATGGAAGCGCAGCAGCGCTTCGCACCGGACAAGCGTCCATTCCTGATCTCCCGTTCGGGTTGTGCCGGGATGCAGCGCTATGTGCAGACCTGGAGCGGCGACAACCGCACCAGTTGGAACACGCTGCGCTACAACATCCGTATGGGATTAGGCATGAGCTTGTCCGGGTTGTACAACGTGGGACATGATGTCGGCGGTTTTTCCGGCGATAAGCCGGACGCAGAACTGTTTGTGCGCTGGGTACAAAATGGCGTGCTGCATCCGCGCTTTACCATCCACTCCTGGAATGATGATCACACGGTTAACGAACCCTGGATGTATCCGGCGGCTACGCCTGCGATCCGTGCGGCCATTGCGCTGCGCTATCGTCTGCTGCCGTATCTCTACACACTGCTGTGGCAGGCACATGCGGACGACGAGCCGATGCTGCGTCCAACCTTCCTCGATCATGAACAGGATGCGCAGACGTTTGCCGAGTGCGATGAGTTTATGCTGGGACGCGATCTGCTGGTGGCCAGCGTGGTCGAACCCGGCCAGCGTCTGCGTCGTCTATGGTTGCCCGACAACCAATCTGGCTGGTATGACTTTGCCAGCCAGCAATGGTACAGCGGCGGTCAATGGATCACCCTGGATGCGCCGCTGGAAACGCAGCCGATGCTGGTGCGTGCCGGTGCCGCTTTGCCGCTGAGTGAACGTCTGCGCCACGTTGATGCCCAGGCGGACGATTGCCGCACGCTGCAGCTGTTCCCGCTGCAAGGCAAAGGGATAACAACCGGCGTGCTGTTTGAGGATGATGGCGAATCCTGGGGCTATCAGCAGGGCGATGCGCTGTGGCTTAACTGGGAAATGCGCAGCGACGCTGAGGCGATTCACCTTAACTTCACCCGCAAAGGCAGTTTCCTGCCGGGATGGAAAACGCTGAAAGTGGCTTTGCCGGTGGGTGAAAAGCGCAAGCTGTATATTGATGGCGTGGCAGTTGATGGCACCCAGGCTGAAGCGGTGTTGGAAGAGATTATCGCAGTGTAACCGTTGTTATGGGTAGCCATGAATGGCGTATTGCTCGTCAGTTAAGCAGCGCACTTGCTCTGCGTGGGTTACTTGGTCGCCATGAATGGCGACCCTACAAGCGTTACAGCGATGATGATTCAGAAATATGCATTGATGCTGCAGCGC
>NZ_AKIU01000050.1:0-59278 GCF_000282675.1 Pantoea sp. GM01
CGCTCCTGCTCAGCGCCGCCTCTCGCCGCATCCCTGCGGCTCGCCCTGGAATCCCTCACTCGCTCAGCGGGCTGGGATGTCGCCTCAACACCCGCGCTGCAGCATGCATGCGTTTTTCTAAATCACCATCGCGGTAACGCCTGTAGGGTCGCCATTCATGGCGACCAGGTAACCCATGCAGAGCAAGGGCGCTGCTTAACTGACGAGCATTACGCCATTTATGGCGACCGTATCGACCTCAGCTGCGACTGAACACCAACTTCAAACCCGCAACGGTAAAGCAACAGGCCAGCAGCGCATCTAATCCACGGCGGATGCGGCGATAGAAGGCCGCCATCACTGCGGTGGAAAACAGCAGCGCATATCCCCCAAACACCAGCACGCAAATTGCCGCACAGCCAGCGATAATCATCGGTAAGGTTGACCCATCGGCGCCCGGTTTAAGCGCTACCGACATGATGGCTACCCAGGTCAGAATCGCCTTGGGATTGCCGACGTGCATTAAAATCCCCTGACGGAACATTGTGCCAAAACGCGCTTTTTCGTTGCCCGGCGCTAATTCCCCGACATCCGACTTACGCAGTGCCGATTTTCCAGCCTTATAGGCCAGCCACAGCAGATATAAACCACCGCCAATCTTCAGCACAATCAGCAGTTGCGCGAAGGTAGCCAACACGGTGAGTACGCCGCAGGCCGCCAACAGCGCCCACATCATCGAACCGCCAATCACGCCACTGGCTAAGGCTAACGCCGCGCCGCGTCCCTGTTTCATGGCCGTGCCCATAATCGCCATGTTGCTGGGACCCGGACTGGCGGTGGCGACGAAATAAGTGGTGTAGATCAAAATCAATTCATGTGAAAGCGCCATAGGTTCCTCTGCGATGGCTTTGTTAACATTCTGTTATATCGGCCAGACGGCTGCTTTCCTAATGAATATGCTTCATGCCGCCAGAATGTGTTGAATCGCCAGAAACATCGGGATTGCGCCAAATACATTTGGCGGCTCATGCAATGTTACAAACCCCAGACGGGTGTAAAAATTCACGGCTTGCGGTTCGGCATCCAGATAAACGCCTTTTACAGGCAATGCATCATGAATTATTTTGACGTGGTCGAAGAATGCCCCCAACAGATCCTGGCCATAACCTCTCTTTTGTTCACGGATTGCCACTCCCAGCATGACTAAGCGCACAACGCCTACTTCAGCTGGCATTGAACCTGACAACACACCAGTAAGTTTCTGCTTCAATAGGGAATAAGCGCTGAACGTACATATTCCTAACAGCTCGCCTGTGTTAGCGTCGATCAACGCTTTAGCTGCGCAGTTTCCATCTTTTACGCTTTTTTTAAGCGAGTTGCGTACAAAGGAATTAATGATTGCATTGCCGCAATCGAAGTGTTTATTGCCGGGATAGGTGATGTCTGCCTGGTAAGCGCACACCATAACGTCGGTGCTATTTGTCGACTTTTCCATCTGCTCTTTTCCTTCGCATCAACGCTTGTAATGCCAGCGTCGGAGCTGCAGGTTCAGACATGAGCTGATTCACTTGCTGCCAACTCTCTTCAGAAAGCTGACGACGTCGCTGATTATCCAAAACGGTTTCTGCACGCTCAAGCGCCGCATTTAAGATAAAGGCACTCAAATCTAATCCTGCAGCGGTAGCTGCTTCCTTAAGAACTTCTTTAAGATTTGAACTGGTTTTTAATTCGACGCGCGCATCTTTAACAGCGCGCGTATCGGTACTAAGTGCGGGTACTTTTGGCATAGCGAGAGCCTCGTAGAGTAAAAACGCCTCCTGTTGACGTCAGTCCTTAAACTTATGCAGCGTTGCATTATGAGTGATGTCTTTCAATTCAGTTAGCCTTGTACGGCTGATAACCGTATGTGGACAAATTACCCTTACCGCATAATCATGTCAATGCGTACGGCTAATAGCCGTATTAAATTCATCCTCCATTTGGATTTTTGCTGTTTTAACTTCAGTGACCTTGCAACTCCTTACGCAACAGCACTAACTCGCCCGCCAGGTCGCGGCAGAGCATCGCCGTCATTAGATGATCCTGTGCATGCACCATAATCAGCGTGACCGGCACTTTGCCGCTGCCTTCATCGGCGCCAATTAACGCAGTCTGGATCTTATGCGCCGCCTTTGCCGCTTCGTCCGACGCCGCTAACGCGTCATCCGCCCCTTGCCAGTCGCCTTTGCGGGCTTGCTGAATCGCCATCATGGCTTGCGATCTCGCCTCACCGGCATTAATCAGCAACTCCATCATCGTTTGTTCAAAATCCATAGCCGCCTCACTTATTGGTATGCCAAATTAACGTTAACGATGCTACCGGAATACCAAAAAGAGGTTCCGCGAGCAGGATCACAGAAATTAATCACGATAATCGCCATTTTGGTATGCCACGAACCATCAAGCTCACGCATAACACTTAAAACCGCTGAGGGTTGACCAATGTCTCTACAGGAACGTCTTATCGATTCACTGGGTAGCTTTGCCACGCGATTCAACAGCTACCGCTACATCATGGCGATCAAAGCCTCGTTTATTACCTTGATGCCGGTGATTATTGTCGGTGCTTTTTCGGTGCTGATTTCTAACATGGTGCTCGACCCGAAAAATGGCCTCGCCAGTTTCGCGTCACTGTCGTTTCTCGCCGATTTAAAACCGATCACCAGCAGTATTAATTACGCGACGCTGAGCTTTCTGAATATTGGTGCAGTGTTCCTGATTGGTATTGAACTCGGCCGCATCAACGGCATTAAAACGCTGTTTCCGGGCTTATTGGCGATCATCTGTTTTATCTCCGTCACGCCCACCACGCTGCAAATGCTGGTGGACGGGCAGATGCATGTGGTCACCGATGTGTTGGCGAAACAGTTCTCCGATACCAAAAGTCTGTTCCTCGGCATGTTTATTGCCATTCTCTCGGTGGAGATTTATTGCCGGCTGGAGCAGGTTGAGCGGCTGAAAATCAAGATGCCGGATACCGTGCCGCCGAACGTGGCCGCATCATTTTCCGCGCTGATTCCGTCGATCATCACCGTCACGCTGGTGGCTACCTTCGGCTTTATCTTCCATCAGATCACCGGCATGTACCTGTATGACGCCGTATATAAAGTGGTGCAGCAGCCGCTGGAGTCAGTGGTGCAGAGCCTGTGGGGCATTATGCTGTTGATGTTTGTTGCCCAGTTGTTTTGGGTGATTGGTATTCACGGCAACCAAATGGTGAAACCGATTCGCGAGCCGCTGCTGCTGGGGGCAATTCTGGTCAACATGAACGCCTTCGAGCAGGGTAAGGAAGCGCCAAACATCATCACCATGCCGTTCTGGGATGTGTATATGAGCATTGGCGGTTCAGGCCTGACGATTGGTTTGTTAACCGCGGTGATGATTGCTACCAAACGTAAAGAGATGCGTGAAATCGCCAAACTGTCGTTTGGACCGGGCCTGTTTAATATTAATGAGCCGGTGATTTTTGGTATGCCGATCATGCTCAATCCCATTCTTGCCATTCCCTTCATCATTACGCCGCTGGTTACCGGTTCGATTGGCTATTTCGCCACGGTGATGGGCTTTGCCGGTAAAGCGGTGGTGATGGTTCCCTGGACCACGCCGCCGATCATCAACGCGTGGCTCTCTACCGCCGGTTCGATGGGCGCGGTGGTGACACAAATTATCTGCATCGTGGTTTCGGTATTGATTTATCTGCCCTTTGTCAAAGTGGCTGCGCGTCGAGCTGAAGCGGCGGAAGCGAAAAATTTGCAGGCAGAGCTGGCACAAAATTAAGGAGAACCTATGAGTAAGCACACCATTAGGCTGCCGGAAGGCTTTATTCTCGGCGCGGCGGCGTCGGCCTGGCAAACCGAAGGCTGGAGTGGCAAAAAAGCGGGACAGGACTCTTACCTCGATGCCTGGTATCAGCAGGATCGTCATGTCTGGCATAACGGTTACGGACCGGCGGTGGCGACGGATTTTATCAACCGGTTTCGCGAAGATGTGGCGTTAATGAAAGCGGCGGGGCTGACGCACTATCGCACCTCCATCAACTGGTCACGTTTTCTCACCGATTATGAAAACGCGATTGTTGATGAAGAGTACGCGGCCTATTACGACCAGTTGATTGATGAGATGCAGCGCCAGGGCATTGAACTGATGTTATGCCTCGAACATTACGAACTGCCGCTGCAATTGCTGGAGGCGTATGGCGGCTGGCAGTCAAAGCATGTGGTCGAGCTATTTACGCGCTATGTCGAAAAGGTGTTTGCCCGCTACGCCGGAAAAGTGACGCGCTGGTTTGTTTTTAATGAGCCGATTGTGGTGCAGACCCGCGTCTATCTTGATGCGATACGCTGGCCTTATGAGCAGAACACGCATAAGTGGATGCAGTGGAATCACCATAAAAATCTTGCCACGGCGAAGGTGGTGAAACTGTTCCGCCAGCAGGGATACGCCGGCACGATTGGCACCATTCTTAATCCTGAGGTGACTTATCCGCGATCGTCTGCCGCGCACGATGTTCAAGCCGCGCAACGTTACGATCTGTTTTATAACCGGGTATTTCTCGACCCGGCGATCAAAGGCACCTATCCCGCTGAACTGCTGCAGCTGCTGGCTAAACATGACGTGCAGTGGGACGCGACGGAGGAGGAGCTGGCGATCATCGCCGCCAATACCGTCGATGAAGTGGGGCTCAATCTTTACTATCCGCATCGCGTGAAAGCGCCTTCTCGTGCCTGGCATCCGGAGACGCCGTTTCACCCCGCTTTTTATTACGAGCATTTTGAGCTACCGGGCCGCCGCATGAACAGTTCGCGCGGTTGGGAAATTCAGCCGCGCATTATTTTCGACATGGCGCAGCGTATGAAAGAGGAGTACGGCAATCTGCCGTGGTTTGTGGCGGAGAGCGGCATGGGCATCGAAAACGAAGCGCAATTTAAGAATGCGCAGGGGGAAATTCAGGACGACTACCGCATTAACTTTATTGCTGAACATCTTTACCAGGCGGTGCGCGCGCGTGAAGCGGGCAGCAACTGTCTGGGCTATATGCTGTGGGCGTTCACCGACAATGTTTCACCGATGAATGCGTTCAAAAACCGCTACGGACTGATCGAGATTGATCTCGACAATCAACGCCAGCGGCGGATGAAGAAATCGGCGCACTGGTTCCGTCAGTTGCGTGACTCGCAGCAATTGACCCTCAATATTGACGATGAAGCCAAATAAGGACGACCTATGAAACGTATTATTCTTGCCTGCGCGGCCGGCATGTCGACTTCGCTGCTGGTCACCCGCATTGAAAAAGAGGCGATAGCACGTGGCCTTGCGTATCAAATTTATGCCATCCCCGAGCAAAACCTGCGTGAAGAGTTACAAAATTACGGCCAGGAGGTGGTCGTGGTGCTGCTGGGGCCGCAGGTACGCTTTAAGCTGGAGGAGAATAAAAAGTTGACCGATAGCTATCAGCTGCCGATTGCGGTGATTGATAGCGTGGCGTACGGCACGTTGAATGGTGCAAAGGTACTCGATCAGGCGCTGGCTTTGGTACACTAGCGCCCAGATAGCAGTAGGGTTCCGGCTCGCAGAGGATGCGACCGGACCTGGTGCACCATGATGGAAAAGGGTGAGAGCGTGGAAAAAGCCGAAGCGCCACAAGAGAAAAAGCAGTATCAGGAAATTGGTCAACATCTGCGTCAGCAAATCCTTGATGGCCATTATCCCGTTGGCTCACGACTGCCGCCTGAGCGCCAGTTAGCTGAAACCTGGGGCGTGAGCCGCACCATTGTGCGTGAAGCGTTGCTGATGCTGGAGCTGGAAGGCACCGTAGATATTCGCCAGAGCTCCGGTGTTTACGTGATGCGCATTCCTTCCGCCAGTGAAGATGCGGAAGAGGCCTTTTTCCGCAGCGATGTTGGCCCGTTCGAGATGTTGCAGGCGCGTCAGCTGCTGGAGAGCAACATTGCGGCCTTCGCCGCCAAAATGGCCACCAAAGCCGATATCGAAAACCTGCGTCGTACGCTGGAGCAGGAGCAGCGCGCTATCGCACTCAATGACAGCAGCCAGGATAACGACAAGTTATTTCATTTGCTGTTAGCAGGCGCAACGCAAAATCAGATGCTGCTCGACACGGTCACCAGCGTCTGGCGTCATCACGAGGCCAGCCCGCTTTGGCAGCAACTGCGACCGCAGTATGAAACCCGCGCCTATCGCCTGAAGTGGTTGGGCGATCATCAAACGATTCTGGCGGCGCTGCGACGTCGTGATGTGATGGGATCCTGGCAGGCGATGTGGCAGCACCTGGAAAACGTTAAGAACACGCTGCTAGAGTTGTCCGATGCGGATGCACCTGATTTCGACGGTTATCTGTTCGAATCAGTGCCGATTTTCCAGGGAAAGTTGATGTGATGATGGTGAGTTAATCCAGGAAAACCGGCATAGCCATTCGTAGATACCGTACAGGGCAGTCATAAATTCGCGATTTATGGCTATTAAGCAGGCTAATTTCACCGGTAATAAAACGTAATTAATTCAACGGCTGCCAGGTGCCAACCGCCTGGGCATTAATCGGTTTCGGCAGCAGTTTGGCGTTATAAAAGGCATCAGCAATGTTCTGTTGTTCGGCGAGATCGGTTTTTTGTACCGGTTCGATATCGTAGCTGCGCTGCTGGTTGGCTTGCTCGATGGTGGCCAACGGCAAATTCCCCCACAGCGGTGACAGAATTTTCGCCGCGTCGGTGGGGTGGGCTTTCAACCAGGCTGATTCCTGCTCCAGCGCGTGATAGACAATGTTCAGCACCTCGTTATGTTTCTGCGCATACGGCGTCGAAACCAGGTAGTAACGCTGATAGCTGGCCAAACCGTTACCGCTAACTAACACGCGTGAATGCTGTTCGACTTTCGAGCTGGTGACAAAGGGTTCCCAGGTTACCCACGCATCCACGCTGCCATGTTCGAGTGCCGCGCGGCCGTCGGCCGGCGTGAGCCAGGCTGGCGTAATATCGCTGAACTTCAATCCCGCCTTTTGCAGCGCGGCAATCAGTAGATAATGGCTACCGGCCGCTTTGGTGACGGCAATTTTCTTACCCTTTAAATCCTGCAGCGTTTTGATGCTCGAATTAGCCGGCACCAGAATCGCTTGCGCAGCAGGCGATGGCGTTTCACGCGCGTAATAGGTCAAATCGGCACCGGCGGCCTGCGCAAATACCGGGACGGTATCCGCCACATCCGCAGACAAATCCACATTGTTTAAATTCAGCGCCTCCAGCAGCGGCAGACCGCTGGTAAATTCGTGCCAGCTCACTTTAATGCCGCGAGCGGCCAGCGACTTATCCAGTTCACCGCGCTGCTTGATGAGCGTTAATAAGGTGGAGGATTTTTGGTAACCGATACGCAGCGTCTCTTCTGCATGAACCGAGAAAGAGAGTGCAGCAGCAAGAGTGAGTGACGCGATTATTCGCGAGGTCAGCGCGCGCATGGAAAATCCTTGAAAGTTTATGATTTCAAAATCATAAAGCGCGGCTCTGGCTAAACCAAAACGCATGTTTGCATAAGCTATGCGCAATTGCGCATTACAACTTTGCATCGACGCTCACAGAGTTGGCGCAAGGTACGAGAATAGTCTCAATGACTTAAGCGTTTCCTTCTATATTGACTGAGTGACCCGCGTAAACTTTTGCTCATCAATCAACTGATTCGGAGTGGAAATGCCTGCCAATGATGCCTTTATCGTCAGCCGCATGAATAAAATGGTTTTCACCATGGCGATAGCTTTACTGGCAACACTCCCGCTTTGGAGCAGTAAAATTTATTACCGCGATGATCTCTATCGGGTGCTGAATGGCAGTACGGAAACCTGGTTAACCAACGGCAGACCGGCGACCTGGATTATGCAATCCATACTCTCATTCGGGCAGAGCGTCAGTGATATCTCGCCGCTAAACCTTATTATAGGATTGCTGGCGTTAAGTATTGCCAGCGTTGTGTTTACCGAGAGGCTGCAAATTCGGCTCGATGGCTATTGGGCATTAATTCCTCCGCTGTTCATTGTTCTGAATCCTTTTTTAACGCAGGTGATGCTCTACTCTTATGACAGCCTAACGATGCTGGTCTCTATTTCCTGCGCGATGATGGCAAGTCAAATAGAGGGAACCCGCCGCTATAAATCGATTACCTGCTGTGTGCTGTTATTATTGCTGGTTCAAACGCTCTATCAATCCGGCCTGAATATCTATATAGCCTGCATAGCGTTAATTATTTTCTTTCGCGTTTATCACCATCAACCGGTATGGCAATGGCTGATGAGTAAAGTTGCGGCTTTGCTGATTGGGGTCCTGGCCTATAAATTATTTATCAGCTATTTATTACCGGTAAAAATGGATTGGTATACCCTCAAACACTTCAGGTTATTGCCATTAAATCTCGAATCATTGGCGGTGATTCAGACCAGCATAAAACGCTACAGTGAATTCTTTCTTAACGCCTATCCTGCGGCTGCGCTGGTGTTTGTAGTGCTACCGATTGTAATAGCGTTGATCAGTACACTGATTATCAGCTTTAAAATCCGTTCTGAGCAACGTCATGCAAGGTCGGGTAAATGGCTATTGTTGCCTGCGTTTTTTATCGCTGTGTTGGCGGTGCCAGGTTTATCACTGGCGCTAGCGATGCCTCTGTTTGCGCCGCGCATGTTAATGGCGTGGAGTATTACATTATTATTCTGTTTTTATGTGGGCACGCTGGCATTTCCTCGCGGCATAAAACTGTTAGCAGGTTCGAGCCTTATTCTGCTGTGCTACCATTTGGTGTTAATGCTGGTGTGTTTCAATACGGTGGTCAACGACCAGCGATATCAAATGAGTGTGATGAACCAAATTAAAATGGATTTCTCCTCTTTCCCTGCGCAGACCATTGACTCAGTCGCTTTTATTGGACAGTTAAATGATGCACCTGACGTAAGAATTAATATTCGTAATTTCCCGATCATCAACCATATTCGGATGAAAATGCTGGGTGAGTCAGAACCCTGGATTTGGCAGGCAATGATGTGGCAAGTCAACTTATCACTAAAAACCGTGGAGGCCAGCGATGAAATGAGAATGATTAAGCCGCGGGAATACCATTCTCAGGGGCCTGATTATGACGCGTTTAAAGATAATAACGTGCTGGTTATCGATTTCAGAAAATCAGGTGGGGTAGTGACAAAGTATATTCAATAGGCGATCTCATCGGTGATGTACGGATGATGAGAGGACGAGTCAACTCATAGCTTCGCCGTTAAGGCACGGAGAGGCTGGCGCAACACCTCATGCAGCGCGCGGATCGCTGGAGAAAACTGTTTACGGTGTGGGCAGATCAGATGCAGCGGGGTACTTTCACCCGGCATCTCCGGCATGACAATCTCCAACCTTCCTGCCAGTACATCCTCACATACATCAATCCAGGATTTATAGGCGATACCCATGCCCGCCATTGCCCAGCGGCGAGCCACTTCGGCGTCATCACACTGCATGCGGCTTTTCACCGTGATCTGTCGGCGCATGCCCTCCTGCGGAAAGGTCCATTTGTCATAAACATGGCCGCCCATGATGAACAGCAAACAGTGATGGTATTGCGCGATATCTTCCAATTTTTCTGGGCGTCCATGGCGATCGAGATAATCCGGCGATGCCACCATCACGCGGCGATTGTCCTCGGCCAGCGGCAGCGCGACGTAACTGCTGTCCTCCAGCTTGCCGTAGCGAATAGCAATATCCACCGGATCGCGAAACACATCGCTGATTTGGTCGGAGAAAGAGAGACGCACCGCGAGCGCAGGGTGTAGGCGACAAAAGTCGGTGATCAGCGGCAGCAAGATGTTGCGACCAATATCGGATGGCAGGGCGATTTTCAGTTCGCCGCTCAGGGCGTCCTCATCGTTTTGCAGGCTGTCGGCGCCCGCATGCATCAGCGCCAGCATCTCCTGCGCATAGGGCAGGTATTTTTCTCCTTCCGCGGTCAGGCGCAGGCTGCGCGTGGAACGGGCAAACAAGCGACGATCTAACTCCCGCTCCAGGCGCTGAATTGCCGCACTGACCTGTCCGGGTAACAAATTCACCTCACGCGCCGCGCGCGAGAAGCTGCCTAACGCAGCAGAACGCACAAATAGGGTGACATCTTCCAGTCGGATCATCTTCTTTCTAGCCAGGGTAGTCAGCAGGGATTTTCACTCTAAGAGTGAAAGTGTTCACCTGCAACTGGCATTTTTCAATCCGCTGCAGCCCGCTATGCTGAGTTCAATTAACGAAACCTGCTGATGAATAAGGATCTGTCCGATGAAAGCCATCGTCTATAGCCAAAACGGTTTACCGATTTCTGATGAAAATGCGCTGTATGAACTCGATGTAGAGAAGCCGGTACCCGGCGCACGCGATCTGCTGGTAAAAATTCACGCGATTGCGGTGAATCCAGTGGATACCAAAGTGCGCGCCGGTGCGCCCACCGATAAGCCGCGCATTCTGGGCTGGGATGCGGTGGGTGTGGTGGAGGCGATTGGCAGCGACGTCACGCTGTTCCAGTCGGGCGATGCCGTGTTTTACGCTGGTGATATCACGCGCGCGGGCAGCTATGCCGAATATGGGCTGGTGGATGAACGCATCGCCGGGCACAAACCACGTTCGCTGAACGAAGCGGATGCGGCTGCGCTGCCGCTGACCTCGCTTACGGCCTGGGAGTTGCTGTTTGATCGTCTGGAAGTGCAGGCCGAAGACAACGCGGCACTGCTGATTATCGGCGCAGGCGGCGGCGTCGGTTCGATGCTGACTCAGCTCGCCAGCAAACTCACCAAACTGACGGTGATCGGCACCGCCTCGCGCCCGGAAACCGCCGATTGGGTACGTTCACTGGGCGCGCATCATGTGATTGATCATCACCGTCCACTGGGCGAGCAGCTGGCAGCGATTGGCCACCCGGAGGTGCGCTATGTCGCCTCGCTCACCCATACCGACAGCTATTACCCGCAGCTGATTGATGCTATCGCCCCGCAGGGCAAACTGGCGTTAATTGACGATCCAGAAACGCTGGATGCGGTACCGCTGAAGCGTAAAGCCATTTCGCTGCACTGGGAGTTGATGTTTACCCGCTCGCTGTTCCACACCGCCGATATGCAGCGTCAGCATGAAATTCTGCAGCGCATCAGCCAGTTGATTGATGACAAAACCCTGCAAACCACGGCGGGAGAACATCACGGCACGATTAATGCCGCTAATTTGCGTAAAGCCCACGCGCTGATCGAGAGCGGACGCGCGCGCGGCAAGATTGTGCTGAGCGGGTTTTAAGCTTTAACCATGCGCAATAAATTGCGCCGCTACAGATAACTGCACGCTGCTGTAGCGGCGCGATTTATCGCGCAATGTCGACACCAGAATTTTATTGATCCGAAAACAAGGAATCTGACATGACACTCAATGATGCCGTCGCCCGTCGTCACACCGTAAAAGCCTTTGCGGGCGGCAAAAATTTACCGCAGGACGAAATTGATACCTTGCTGAACGTCCTGCGCAACAGCCCGTCTTCGGTAAATTCGCAGCCGTGGCACTTTGTCGTGGCCTCAACGGCTGCTGGTCGCGAGCAGATGGCAAAATCCACTGACGGCGCGTTCGTCTATAACAGCCCGAAAGTGCTGAACGCGTCGCACGTTATCGCGCTGTGCATGCGTACCGATCTGGATGAAGCGCATCTGCAAAATGTGCTGGCGCAGGAAGAGGCTGACGGTCGATTCGCTAAGCCGGAAGGCAAAGCGGGGCAGGATAAGAGCCGCCGCAGCTACGTGGATATGCATCGTTACGAGCAGCGCGATGTGCCGCAGTGGATGGAAAAACAGGTTTACCTGGCGCTGGGTGGTTTGCTGCTGGGCGCGGCGATGTTGGGCATTGATGCCACGCCAATGGAAGGATTTGATCCGCGCGCGTTAGATCAGGCGCTCGGCCTGCGCGAGAAGGGCTTTACCAGCGTGGTGCTGGTGTCGCTGGGTTACCGCAGCGAAGATGATTTCAACGCCGCGTTACCAAAATCACGCTTGCCGCGTGAAGAGATTTTTACCTTTATTTGACGCCGGATTGCCTGTCGTAGGGTGCGCATTACTGCGCCCCCTTTCGATGGTCGCTCTTACGCTAAGGAAATCGCAGCGTAAAGCGGTTCACGCCATGCTCGCTGTGCACCTCGCAGCTTCCCTGATGCAGGCGCATAATGCTGCGCACAATCGATAATCCCAATCCGCTGCTGCCCTGATGACGCGATGTATCGGCACGCCAGAAACGATCAAAGATGCGCGCCTGCTGTTCGGCACTGAGCGCTGGACCGTGATTTTCCACCATCAGGCTGCTGCCGTGATTAAAAATCCGGATGGTGCTATCGCCATCGCCATAGCGCAGCGCGTTGGCCATCAGGTTCGCCAGCGCGCGCTGCAACAGCTGGGGATCGGCGCGCAGTTCGCCGCACAGCGTCATCTCCAGCCGCATTGCCTGCTCTTCCGCCATGCCGTCAAAGTACGCCTGCAACTTCTCACCCAGCAGTGCCAAATCGATGTTTTGCACATCCATCGCCTGGCTGGCATCTTCCGCCTTCGCCAGAAACAGCATGTTGTCGATCATCTTCGCCAGACGTTCCAGCTCCTCATAATTGGAGCCGAGCAGCGCCTGATAGTCGCTGACGCTGCGCGTCTGGCTGAGCGCCACTTCGGTTTGGCCGATCAAGGTGCCGATGGGCGTGCGCAGGTCGTGCGCCATATCCGCTGAGACCTGGCTTAACTGCTGATAGCCGCTTTCGAGGCGGCTAAGCATCTGGTTAAAGGCGGCGACCAACGGCTGCAGTTCTGCAGGCGCCCGCTCGGGCATGCGCTGTGACAAGTGGCGCACATCAATCGCATCCGCCTGCGCCGCCAAACGCCGCAGCGGAATTAGGCCGCGCCGCACCAGCCAAATGCTGATCGCTGCCACCAGCAATGCCGCCAGCGCGGTGGTGAGGATGATTTGATCGCGATAGCTGTTCAGCGTTTGCGTACGATCGCTCATCAGGCGGCCGGTGATGATCTCAATCTCTCCGCTGCCATCGCGCGTGGGCGTTAGCGCCGCAGCCGAGATAAACGGCGTACCGTCAGCGGCGGCGAGATGATGCACCGACGCAAGCGATAAGGGTTGAACGGCCGCTACCGGCGTAATCGAGGGGATCGGGCGTTGGCCGGGATTGACCACGATCAGCGGCGGCTGGCCAGGAAAGCGCAGCACCAATAGCGACTCGGTATTGCCGAGCATGTTGGCAAACAAGCGCGGCTTCTGCTGAATCAGCGTCACGGCATCTTCATCGCGCAGCAGGGTTCGAATCTGATCGATACGATTGAGCAGCGCCGCATCGTCGCGCACGCCAATTTGCGTCGCCAGCGAGTGATAGAGCGCGAGGCCGCTGAGGGAAAAAATCACTATCACCGTCGCACTCAGCAGCAGCGACAGGCGTGCGGCGAGCGAACGTTGCTTCATGATTCGGCTTCGCAGCGATAACCCACGCCGTGCACGGTATGAATCAGCGGCTGAGCAAACGGGCCATCAATTTTCTGCCGCAGGCGTTTCACCGCCACATCCACCACGTTGGTGTCGCTATCAAAATTCATGTCCCACACGCGTGAAGCAATTAAAGTGCGCGTCAGCACTTCGCCTGGATGCAGCATGAACAGGTGCAGCAGGTTGAACTCTTTATTGGTGAGATCGATGCGCTGGCCACCACGCTCGACGCGCCGCTTTAAGAAATCGAGCTGCAAATCGGCAAGCCGCAGAATATCCGGCAGCTTCTGCTGACCGCCGCGCCGCAGCTGCGTGCGCACGCGCGCCAGCAGCTCGGCAAACGAGAAGGGTTTAACCAGATAATCATCCGCGCCCAGCTCCAGCCCTTTGATCCGATCTTCCAGCGTGCTTTTGGCGGTGAGGAAAATCACCGGCGTATGCGTCTGTTTATCCAGCGCCGCCATCACCTGCCAGCCATCCATACCGGGCATCATTACGTCGAGTAAAATCAAATCGTAATGATGCTCCTGCGCATAGAACAAGCCATCCTGACCGTTATCCGCCACATCGACGATAAATCCCGCTTCCGTCAATCCTTTGCGCATGTAATCGCGCGCTTTGGCTTCATCTTCAATCACCAAAATTTTCATGCGCTGCTCCGCGGGACAAAGTTTCAGGGCTGTGCGTGCAGCGCGGCTTGTTCTATCAATTTCGCGACATCATCAGGATGCGATTGATAGACCGAGTGGCTGGCACCGGCAATTTCCACCGTGTGGCTGTGCGCACGTTTGGCGTACATGCGCTCCAGATCGGGACTGATGATTTTGTCAGCTTTCGCCACCATGTACCAGCTAGGCTTGGTCTTCCACGCCGGATCAGGAATGTTGGCGGTGAACACCGCCGCGTTAGTTGGCATCTGTGCGTGGGCTTCAAAATCGGCCTGGGCAGCCGGTAAATCGGCAGCGAAATCGCCGTGGTAATTTTCGGGGGCGATAGTCAGATAACCATCACTCGATTTCGCGAACGGATGCGCACTGTTATGGAATTTTTTGCCATTACTGGCTTCCGTCTCGCCGTTGTCCAGCGCGTGGGCAGCGATATAAACCAGGCCCGCAACTTTATTGTCGTTACCGGCTTCGCTGATGATGGCGCCGCCGTAGCTGTGGCCGACCAAAATCACTGGCCCGTTTTGCTGATCGATAATGCGTCGCGTCGCCGTCACATCTTGCGGAAAGCCCGTCAGCGGCTCCTGCACCAGCGTCACTTTGTAGCCATCATGCGTTAAACGATCGTACACCGGACGCCAGCCGGCACCGCCGACAAACGCGCCGTGCACCAGCACAATGTTGTTCACCGGCTGCGCCTGAGCCTGAGCCGCGCCGCCTGCGATAGCCAGCAGCATGCTCGCTGCGAGAGTCAGTTTGTTCATTTTCATTTGGTTAATCCTGATTGTGAAGGTTGGCCTACAGGATAGGGAACAGGCGCTGACAGCAGGGTGAGCGAGTTATGACAAAAGAATGACATCGACCGAAACGCATGTGTCGATCCCGCGCAATCGATCAAAAATTTCGTGAACATCCTCGCATTTTGAATAGTTCCAGAGCGTCACTGCTTGCCAAAAGACAAACTGAGTGTAATTTATCCCATAACTTCACAAATAATCGTGAAGACGGAAAGTACATTACAACCGTCATCAAGGATCCTTCCTCATGTCCGAATTAAAGTTTGCTACACGTTTGAACTCTTTCGCCTCTGGGGCGCACCTTTACTGGCCAGATCTTCAGGGAAAACCTTCTGTTTTACAGATGATTGCGCGTGCAGGAAAAGTGCAGGGGCTCACGCATTTGGACCTCAACTATCCGCAGCACATCACCACGGATATCCACAACATGCGCCAGGCGATTGACGATGCCGGTTTAGCCGTCAACGGCATGCAGATGCGTTGGGATGCGCCGCAGTTCAAAATCGGTGCCTTTACCAACCCGGATGCGAAGATTCGTCGCGAAGCTATCGAACTGACTAAGCGTGGTATCGACGCCGGTCGCGAATTCGGTTCACGTTTAATGACATTGTGGATGGGGCAGGACGGCTTCGATTACTGCTTCCAGGCTGACTATAAAAAGATGTGGGAAGACGCGGTGAGCGCGGTACGCGAAGTTGCGGAATATGCGCCAGATATCGACGTCAGCATCGAATACAAACCCAACGAACCACGCGCCTACAGCATCTTCCCGAACGCCACTACGTGTCTGCTGGCGGTAGAAGAGGCCGGTTGCGCCAACCTCGGCATTACGCTGGATTTCGCCCACGTGTTGTTTGCTAACGAAATCCCCGCCTTTGCCGCCGCGATGGTTGCGCGCCGTTCGCGCCTGCTGGGTCTGGATCTTAACGACGGCTGGGGCAAACGCGATGACGGTTTGATGGCCGGTTCGGTGAATCCGCGCGCCACGCTGGAATTCCTCTGGCAGATGCAGCGCGACGGTTATCAGGGCGCGTACTACTTCGATACCTTCCCGGATGCCAGCGGTCTGGATCCGATTCGTGAAGCGGAAATCAATATCGCGACGGTGACTCGGCTGCTGAAACTGTGCGAGAAACTCAATAATAATCCGGCGCTGGATGAAGCCATCAGCCGTCAGGATGCGGTGGCATCGCAACAAATTGTCAATGACATCATGCTTGCCCGTTAAGCAAACCAACAACACCAACGTTCCGCGAAAACTATAAAAAGGCTAACACCATGAAAAAACTCTTACTCTCTGCCCTGACCTCAGCGTTGTTGTGCTCCAGCGTTTACGCCGCCACATTAGCGCCGTTGAAATCCGATTCCGAGCCGGATCGCACCGACTGGACGCAACTGGAAAGCAAGTACGGCCCGATGCCTAAAGTCGATGCCAAACTGAAAATTGGTGGCGTGTCGAAAACGTTGACCAACGAATACTGGCGTTCTCTCGGCGAAGGCTATCAAAACGTCGCGAAGAAATATGGTTTCACCGTGGCGTACCAGGCGGCGGCCAATGAGGACGATCAGCTCGGTCAGCTGTCGATTGCCGAAACGCTGATTGCGCAGGGCTTTAATGGCCTGCTGGTCTCGCCGCAAACGGATATCAACCTCGAACCGGCGCTGGAGAGCGCCAGCAGCAAAGGTATTCCGGTGGTGAACGTTAACGATGCGGTGGTACCAAGCGCGCGATATTACGTGGGCAACGTGCAGAAAGATAACGGGGCACGCGTGGCGAAATGGTTTATCCAGCACCATCCGCAAGGCGGCAAAGTGGCGGTGATTGAAGGGCAGCCGGGCGTTTATGCGGCAGGCCAGCGCACCGCCGGTTTCAAAGAAACGCTGCAGGCTAATGGCAAGTTCAACATCGTGGCCAGCGTGCCGGCCAACTGGAGCCGTGAGCAGGCATTCAACGCCGCGTCGACCATTTTGCAGCAGCATCCTGATTTGATCGGTTTCTACGCCAATAACGACACCATGGCGTTGGGCGTAGTTGAAGCGGTGAGCGCGCAGAATAAAGCCAAACAAACTGCGGTATTTGGCACCGACGGTATTTCAGATGCCTATGCCTCAATCAAGCGCGGTGAATTAACCGGTACGGTGGATAGCTTCCCGGTGCTGACTGGGGAAGTGGCGACAGAAGTGATCCTGCGTCTGATCGGTGGCCAGAAACTGTCGCGCGTGGTCACCACGCCGCAGGCGCTGATCACCAAAGATAACGCCGAGGCGTTTTCAACCAAAGACAACAACAAACTGCGTCAGTTGCTGGCACAGCAGTAAAACAGGCGGAGAGCGTATGGAACAGTATCGCTTAATGATGCGCAGCATCACAAAAACCTACGGCAGCGCTGCGGCGCTGCAAGAGGTGGACTTTATGGTGCGGCCAGGTGAAGTACACGCGCTCATCGGTGAGAACGGCGCGGGTAAATCGACGCTGCTGAACATTCTTTCCGGCGTGCGTCCGGCTGACAGCGGTGAGATTTATGTCAACGGTCAGCAGGTGCAGATGAAGAATCCGTTGAGCGCACGCCATGCCGGCATCGCGATGATTCACCAGGAATTACAGCATGTTCCCGAGCTCTCCGTAGCGCAGAATATGTTTCTCGGTCGCCCGCTGACCACCATGAACGGTTTGTTTGTCGATAAGCGCGCACAGCTGGCCCGAGCGGTGCACATTCTTAAGCAGCTTGACCCGAGCATTAATCCGGCCGAGCCGATTAAGAATCTCAAGGTGTCGCAGCAGCAGATCGTCGAAATTGCCCGCGCGCTGCTGGATGAGGCCAAAATCATTGCCATGGATGAGCCCACCTCGAGCCTGACGCCGCGCGAGTTTGACCGTCTGGCTGAACTGATTGCGGATTTGAAATCCACCGGTGTGTCGTTGATTTACGTGTCGCACAAGATGAACGAGATTTTTCAGGTGTGCGATCGCGCCACCATCATGCGTGATGGTCGCCAGGTTGGCGTGGTGAACATCTGCGATGAAACCGAAGAGAGCATCGTCGCCAAAATGGTCGGGCGTAAAATCGAAAAGCTGGAACACCACTCCTGGGCCAGCGATCGTCAGGTGCTGCAGGTGGAAAATGTTGCACGCGGCAACGAGATTAAACCGGCCAGCTTCACTGTTTGCGCGGGAGAAGTGCTGGGCATTGCCGGGTTGGTGGGCGCCGGTCGAACCGAGTTACTGAAGCTGATTGCGGGCATCGACAAACGCAGCGCGGGTGAAGTGCGCGTTAACGGCAAAGCAGTGCGCAATCACAATGTCAGCGCCGCCATTCGTGCCGGTATTGGTTTAGTGCCGGAAGATCGTAAGAAAGAGGGCATCATCAAGGCGCGCGCCGTGAAAATGAACATGGCGCTGCCGTCGATGCGCAACTTCACGCTGGGCGGATTGATCCGTAAAGCCAAACTCAACCAGGTGGCGCAGGAGGTGATGTCAGATCTGAAACTGCGCCCGCTGAATATCGAAAAACCGATCGGCACGCTCAGCGGCGGTAATCAGCAGAAAGTGATTATTGGTCGCTGGGTAGCGGCAGATGCAGACGTATTTTTATTTGATGAACCGACCCGGGGAATTGATATCGGTGCCAAGTCAGAAATTTATAATCTGATTGAGAAACTGGCACAACAAGGCAAAGCTATTGTGGTGGTCTCTTCGGAAATGACGGAAATACTGCGGGTATCCGATCGCGTATTAGTGATGCGCGAAGGAAAAATTACCCGCGAGCTGCAGGGTGCGGAAATTACCGAAGAGAATATCGCGAGCTTTGCGATTAAAGAAATTAAAGAAGCCGTTTAACGCTTATTCTATCAAGGCTAAATTATGATGACGCAAAGTACCACTCAGTCTACGACTGCGCCGTCGGCGCTGCTCAAATTTAATCTGCGCGACGCGGGCACGTTAATCGGTCTGATCATTATCGTCGTAACCTTTTCATTCTTATCGCCGGTATTTTTTACCGTACCAAACCTGCTGAATATTCTGCAGCAGTCATCGATTAACGCCTTAATTGCGTTAGGTATGACGCTGGTGATTATTTCAGGCGGCATTGACCTTTCCGTGGGGCCTACGGCAGCGCTGTCTGCGGTATTAGGTGCCACCATGATGGTAGCGGGCGTACCGGTACCGGTAGCGATTATGGCCACCCTGGGTATTGGCGCACTGTGCGGCGTATTTAGCGGCACATTAATTGCCTACGCGGGATTGCAGCCGTTTATTGTTACGCTCGGCGGTTTATCATTATTCCGTGCCATTGCGCTAATCTATACTGGCGGTAATCCGGTGTTTGGTATTCCGATGGAATTCCGCAGTATTATTAATAGTACGGTATTCGGTGTTCCGACGCCGATTGTGATTGTGGCGGTGATTGCGCTGCTGTTATGGGTAGTAATGAATAAAACCCCGCTGGGCGAATACATTCTTGCGGTGGGCGGTAATGAAGAAGCGGCGCGCGTGGCTGGCGTACCGGTTAAGCGCACTAAAGTCACGGTGTATATTATTTCCGGCACGCTGGCATCTCTGGCATCGTTAATTCTGATTGGTCGCTTAGGGGCAGCTGAACCCACCATCGGTAATTTGTGGGAACTCGATGCCATTGCGGCGGCGGCCATTGGTGGCGCCTCGCTGATGGGCGGCAAAGGCAGCATTATCGGCACGTTAATTGGCGCCATTATTCTCGGTGCCTTGCGTAATGGCTTGACTCTGCTAAATATTCAGGCCTTTTATCAATTGCTTGCTACAGGCCTAATCATTATCATAGCGATGTTGATTGACCGGGCGACAAGAGGCAGGTAATGAAGCAAGATCCGCGAGCCATTGGCGCTCAAATTCGCATGCGCTTACCGCAACTGACGCCGCTAGAAAGACGCGTAGCAGAAGCGATTATTGCCAGAGCCGACATTAATGAACAAACATCGCTGCAAGAGATCGCTGAGGAAAATGGTGTCTCGCAGGCGATGATTGTGAAAATTACCAAGAAGCTTAACTTTACCGGCTTTCGTAATTTTCGTACCGGGCTGATCTATTATAATCAGTCGGAAGTGGCCGGTTTGCATGCGGAAATTGAGCCGGATGATTCGTCGGAACAATTGCTGGCGAAAGTATTCAGAACCTCGATTCAGGCGATAGAAGAGACCTTATCAATTCTGGATATTGCGCAGTTTAACCGCGCGGCAGATATATTATTTAAAGCACGTCATATTGATCTTTATGCTGTGGGTGGCTCTGCCACAGTAGCGCGCGATTTATCGCATAAGCTACTCAAGATTGGTATTAAATCGACGGCTTATGATGATGCCCATATTATGCTGATGTCAGCAGCGGTATTGTCTGATGATGATGTGGTTATTGCCATCAGCCACTCCGGTGCCACACGCGCGGTAAATGATCCTATTAAGCTGGCGGCACGTAACGGCGCAAAAATTATTGCGATTACGAATTATGCCGAGTCGCCTATTGCGCAAATTGCGCATGTGGTTCTTACATCAACTTCTCAGGGATCGCATCTGCTTGGCGAAAATGCCGCTTCACGTATCGCGCAGTTAAATATTCTCGATGCGTTATTCGTCGCGATTGCCAAAAAAGATCTTAAGCTGGCAGAAACTAATCTGATGAAAACCCAGCGTGCGGTTCAGGACCTGCGGGACTTTTAAACCATGAACAAAATCATTGTTGCCGGAAGCTTGCATTACGACATTATGCTGGCGGCTCACCATCGCCCGGAAAAAGGCGAAACGGTTATCGGGAACGGCTGCAGTTATAAATTTGGTGGTAAAGGCGGTAATCAAGCGGTTGCGGCGGCGCGTGCCGGTGTGCCGGTGAGTTTTGTCGGCGCCGTGGGCGATGATACGCAGGGCGAATTTCTCATCAGCGCGCTGCAGGCAGCGGGTGTGGATACCCAGGCGGTGGCGATTTTGGCCGGCACGCCTTCCGGTATGAGCGTGGCAATTAGCGATGCCGAGGGGGATTACGGCGCGGTGGTGGTGTCGAATGCCAATCTGCATATTGATGTCGCGACGTTGAACGCTGAGTTGTGGCGCGATGCCGGTATGCTGGTGCTGCAAAATGAGGTGCCGGCCAGCGTGAATGTGCAACTGGCGCAGCAGGCGCAGCAGCGGGGTATTCCAGTGTGCATCAACGCGGCTCCGGCACGTGACATCGCGCCGGAACTGGCGGAGTGCGTACAGCTGCTGATCGTCAACGCGGTGGAAGCGCGTGATATGTGTCAGATCGCGGTAACCGACCTGGCGTCGGCCTGTGAAGCGGCGCAAGCGTTGGCGCAGCGTTTCCCGCAGGTGATCGTTACGGCGGGGGAACACGGGCTGGCGCTGTGTGAAGCGGGCGGTACGGCGTTTAGCATCGCAGCCATTCCGGTCAAGCTGGTGAGTACGCATGGCGCGGGCGATTGCTTCGTTGGGGTGCTGAGTCAGGCGCTGCTGGCGGGCCTCAGTTTGGCGGATGCAGCAGACAAAGCCAATCAGGCGGCAGCTGAACACGTTTCTCGTCCCGTTGCGGCCTGATGCGCGCTATCTCCGGCATTAAGTTTCTCTTACTGCCGGAGATAAAATCACTTAACTCCTTCTGTTTAATAAGAAATTCATCTGCACACTAACCCTCTTTTTAGTGGTGACATTGTTTCCATCATGTTATTAACTCTGCATGCTGTTGTGAATTTACCTGCCTGCCGGAGATAACAATGAACAAAAAGCTGTCCTTCGCGTTACTGCTTTCCCTGAGCGCTTTCAGCCATGTGGCGTTTGCCGAGCAAACCTTGCGCTTCGGTGTTGATCCCACTTTCCCACCGTTTGAATCCAAAGCCAGCGACGGTTCGCTGCAGGGCTTTGATATCGATCTCGGCAACGCGATTTGCGCCCAGGCCAAGGTAAAATGCCAGTGGGTGCAGATTGGCTTTGATGGCAGCATTCCGGCGCTGCAAGCGAGGAAATTTGATGCCATTCTCTCGGCGATGTCGATGACCGAGAAGCGCCGCGAGCAGGTGGCTTTTAGTGACATGCTCTACATCACGCCGAGTGCGCTGCTGACACCGGCAAAAAGTCCGCTGACTGGCGACATCAAAGCGTTACGCGGTAAAAAGATTGGCGTGGCACAGGGCACCATTCAGGAAACCTATGCTAAAGGGAAGTGGGCGACGCAAGGGGTGAACGTGGTCTCATACCCGAACCAGATGGAGATCTATCCGGACCTGGTCGCCGGTCGTCTTGATGCCAGCCTGGCGAATGCGGTCTCGGCTGAGCAGGGTTTCCTCAGCACGCCGGAAGGCAAAGATTACGTCATCAGCGCCACGCTGGTGGATAAAGAGATCCTCGGCAACGGTGTGGGCATTGGACTACGCAAAGGCGATGAGGCCAACCTTAAATTGATCAATAGCGCATTGGCCGAACTGCACAGCAACGGCACCTACGATCAACTGGCTCAGAAGTATTTTAAATTCAAGGTCTACCCGTAATCAGAAGGCGCGGCCATTGGAACGGTGCGCATTAATGCGCACCCTACAATTCCCGTTGGCTCGCTATTTATGGCGACCTCGCGGCAAACCGCACCATGCTGGTCAGATCAATCCCGGCCGCCATTAATTAGAGCAAGATCAATCATGCCTGACTTACCTCACTACACTACCCAGCGCGCGCGTTTTCTTGCCGCCGTCAGACGCCATAACGGCGCATTAACCTCTTACCCCCATCCATTACCCGGCCCGCAAGGTGAAGAGTTGTTTACCGACGTTGCCGTCATCGGTGCTGCTGACGCTGCAAAGCTGATGCTGGTGATCTCCGGCACCCACGGCGTGGAAGGGTATTACGGCTCCGATTGTCAGATTGCCTGGCTGGATCTGTTCAATCTCACCTTGCTGCCCGCTGATACCGCGATTGTGCTGCTGCATCTGCTGAATCCCTGGGGTGCCGCGCACCTGCGGCGCGTCAATGAAGACAACATCGACCTTAACCGTAACTTCATCGATTTCTTGCATCCTGCGCCGGCGAATCCTGATTACGCTGCGTGGCACGGCATCTATCACGGCGAGCGCAGTCACGCCGATCAACTGCTTGCGGAGACGCTAAACCATGCCGGTTGGCAGGCCGTCAAACGCGTGGTGGAGGCGGGACAATATGTCGCGGCGGACGGCTTCTTTTACGGCGGTCAGCAAGCCAGTTGGTCATACCGCACCCTGCAAAGCATTATCGCTAACCATTTGTCGCAAGCGAAAACCGTTATTAGTTTCGATTTGCACACCGGCGCGGGCGCGTGGGGACATCCGATGCTGCTGTCGATTGCCGAGCAGCGTTTCGCTGCGCACGACTGGGGCAAAGAAATATACGGCGAATGGCTAACGCTGCTGTTTACCGGCGCAGGTCGCGATAGTGAAACCGGCGTGACCGCCACCGCCACCGGTTATCTGTCGCAATTTTTACTCACCGCGTTACCTGAGGTGCAGATTTTGCCGCTGGTGGTGGAGTGCGGAACCTATCCCGGCGAAGAGATGCATCGCCGCGTGCGCGACGATCACTGGCTGCATCTGCAAGGCGATCCCGCCAGCGAGCCAGGGCGGGTGATCAAGCAGGCGTTAGTGGAGGGATTCTGGCCCGCCGATGCCGACTGGCGGGCGCTGGTGGCGTTTCGCACTCAGCAGATCTTTGTGCGCGGCTGGCGTGCGTTGCTGGCGACGTTATAACCGGCCATAAAACGTCATACGTGCGGTTTCCGATAGCGCAATACCCGGCGCGGTGTTATAGGCCAGCACCGCCAACATGCGGGTGATATCACCTTCGGTAGGCGTGACGCGATGCAGTGAATTTCGTCCGCGGAACAGCACCAGATCCCCGGCGTCAATCGCCAGCGCCTCAACCGGATGGCGCTGATCCAGCACCGCCGCCACACCGTCAAAGTTCATCTCACCGGCATCGGCGTTGCGCAAATCCTTCACATACTGGAACACCGCCCCCGCGCGTGGTTTTTGCAGCAGCAGGGTGATGGCGAACGAGGAGTTATCGAAGTGCCAGCCCAGTTCCTGGCCGTCGGGCGCGTAGTGCAGATTGATCGACGAGAGCGGATCGGCATACGGATAAAGCGCCTCTTCACCGAGCACATCGCACAGGAAGCTTTTGAACAAGGCGTCATTGTAGAGCTGACGCAGCGGCGAATCGCTGCCAATCACATCATCGGTGATGCAGCCTTTGGTGCTGATGACATCGCGGTTGCGCGGATGCTCGTCACTGAAGCTTTCATCCTTTTTCAGCAAATAGACGTTGTGTTTGCTGGCGGTGTGATAAGCCAGATGGCGCTGCGCATCGCCTTCGGCAATGATAGTTTGCAGTGCAGCGGGCTGTAAGAACTGGCGCAACACGAGCGCGCCGTGCTGGTTAAGTTGCTCGCGGCAGGTGCGGCGCCAGTCGGCGTCGGCCAGCGGATGCAGATCGAAACGAATCAAGGCAGACATAGCAGCAGTTCTCATTGTTTACGGGTGGGTAATCACTGTAACTCGCTGATATGTTAGTGCGTAACGATAAATATTTAACACCCTGCTAAGGAAACCTTAATGCCTGCGCAATCACCGCGTTTGCCAAAAATCAGCGTCATTCATTCGTTTAAAGTGGCGGCGGAGTTAGGCAGCCTGGCGAAAGCGGCGGCGCAGCTGGCGTTAACGCCTGCCGCCGTCAGCCAGCAGATTCGTCAGTTGGAAGAGCAGTTGGGCAGCGTGCTGTTTGTGCGCACCCAAAGCGGCGTGATGCTGACCGATATCGGCAAAGAGTATTTGCGCTACGTCACCGAGGCGTTCGACATTCTGCATCTCGGCCAGCAAAACCTGCGCCATGCGGCAGCGGCGCCAAAGCTGACGCTCTATTCATTGCCGGCTTTAGCATCGAAATGGTTGCTGCCCAACATTGCCCAGTGGCGCCAGCAGTGCCCCGGGATCGATTTATCCCTGCACGGCACGCATACGCAGGTAGATTTCAACGCCACGCCGGCTGATTTTGTCATCTGTTTTGGGGAAGATCGTTATCCACAACTCGATAAGCAGCGGCTGTTCCGCGACGAGGTCGTGCCGGTCGCCAGTCCGGCGCTGCTGCAACGCTTTGCCGGGCAGGACGTTCTGCAGCAGGCGCCGCTGATTCATCTTGATTGGGGCAACGAAGGGCGTTTCTTGCCTGACTGGCGCAGCTGGTTTCAGGCTAAAGGGATTGACGATCCGCAGCCGCAGCCGTCGTTCAGCTTTAATCTGACTTCGCTGGCGATTGATGCCGCCGTGGCAGGCGCGGGCTTGCTGCTCGGTCAGCGCCGATTAATTTCTGCCGAACTGGCGCGCGGTGATCTGGTGATGGTCGATCCACTCAGCCTGCCGCTCAGCAAACCCTATTTCCTTGCCTGGCCACAGCGCTCGCTCAGCCAGCCCGGCAGCGATGCGCTGATCAACTGGCTCACGGCGCTTTCAAGTTAAAAAACTGTTAACAAATTCATCTTTCTCTGCATAGGTTTGCAGTAAGCTGTTGCGCTTTGCAGTAATGGCTCGAGGAAAGGGAGTTCAGTCGTGACCTCAGATCTCAATTTTTGGCTCACCGCGCTGGTGGTTGCTATCACCATTGTGCTGTGGGCCAGCGCGCGTTTGCCGGAATACGTTACCGCGCTGCTGTTTTTTGCCGCGGCGATGCTGTTAAAACTGGCGCCTGCCAGCAGCGTGTTCAGCGGTTTTGCATCGTCGGCATTTTGGCTGGTACTGAGCGGTTTTGTGCTGGGTGCGGCGATCCGCAAAGTCGGCCTCGCGCAGCGTTGGGCCAACTATTTAGTGGTGCCGTTGAGCCAAAGCTGGCCGCGCATGGTGGCGGGAACGGTACTGCTCACGTATTTACTGGCGTTTGTCATGCCCTCGAATATGGGCCGTATCGCGCTGCTGATGCCGGTGGTACTGGCGATGGGCGAACGCGCGGGGATCAAAGCGGGCAGCCGCGGCAGCATCGGTCTGGCGCTGGCCGTCGGATTTGGCACCTTTCAGCTCTCCGCCAGTATTCTGCCCGCCAACGTGCCGAATCTGGTGCTGAGCGGGGCGGCAGAAAGCGCGTATCAGCTACATCTGCAGTGGTTGCCGTGGTGGCTGCTGCACATGCCGGTGGTCGGCATCGGCAAAGGGTTGATGTTGATTGGCTGCCTGCTGTTGCTGTTTCGTGCCAAACCTCTGGCGGTGCTGCAGCGCGATCGATTAACCGCGTTAAGCCGCAGCGAATGGCGATTAATCGGCCTGCTCACGATCACCTTGTTGCTATGGATGACCGACAGCGTGCACGGCCTGCCAGCCGCCTGGGTCGGATTGGCGGCGGCCTGTATTTGTCTGCTGCCGCGCGTCGGCTTTATCTCCGGCGAGGATTTCGCCAGCGGCGTGAACTTCCGCACCTGTATTTACATCGCCGGGATACTTGGCGTTGCCACGCTGGTAGTGGATTCCGGTTTGGGGCGCATGATTGCCAATGCGTTGCTCAGCGTGCTGCCGTTGCAGGATCACCCCTCGTTGGGCAATTTTGCCGTGCTGAATGCGCTGGTGTCGCTGATGAATTTTGTACTTACCGCCAATGGCGTACCGGCGATGGTGACGCCGATGGCGCAAGAGCTGGCGCATGCATCCGGCTTTCCGCTGCTCACCATCATCATGCTGCAGGTGTTTGCTTACGCCACGCCTTTGCTGCCTTACCAGGCATCGCCGGTGGTGGTGGCGATGGGCTTAGGTAACGTGCCGGCCAAAGCCGGTTTGCAGCTGTGCGCGTTGATCTTCCTGTTCAGCGTGCTGCTGCTGTTACCGCTGGATTACCTGTGGTTTCGGCTGCTAGGCTATGTCTGAACTTTCTCGCTGAGATGCTGTATGCCAGCCAATAACGATTGGGTTGATTTTCGTCGTGACGACGAGACCGGAATTGAGAGCGTGAACGCGCATTTTCGCGGGCATGCTTACGATCCGCACGATCACGATGAACTGCTGGTGGGCGTTACGCAGCAGGGGTTACAACGTTTCAACTGCCACCGCGCGCTGCACACCAGCACGCCGGGCCGGGCGATATTGATTGAGCCGGGCGCGGTGCATGATGGGCACGCGCCGGACGCTGAAGGTTTTACCTATGTAATGCTCTATCTGCCGCAGCGTTGGGTTGCGGAGATGATGCAGCGTCGCGGCTTGGGCGATGTGTCGCAGATTGAAGGCGCTTTCCGCCACACGCTCACCGACGACGCGCTGCTGGCGAGTGCGATTCAGCAAGCGTGGTTTGCGGTGCATCAGGGCGAAGGGCGGCTGGCGCGCGATCAAAGCCTCGATCATCTACTTACCCTGCTGTCGCGCCATCTGGACACCAAGCCCAGCGTGCAGCACAGCGAAGCCATGCGCCAGATGCAGCTGCTTCGCGACTATCTGCACGATTTTATGGCGCAGGATATTGGCCTGGATTATCTCTCGCGCCTCTCCGGCATCGATCGTTTTCGTCTCACACGTCAGTTCAAACAGGCATTTGGCCAATCCCCGCACGCCTATCTGGTACGCCTGCGTTTGCGCAGCGCGCGCGCGTTACTGGCGCAGGGTATTGAACCGGTGCAGGTGGCGGCGCAGGTGGGATTTGCCGATCAAAGCCATCTTGGCCGCTGGTTTCAGCGTGCCTATCGCATGACGCCCGCCGCCTATCAACGCCAGTGCACAAACGTTCTATACGCTTCCCTGCCAGCTCTTAGATGATAAGGTTTTTGTTGTCATCGGAGAGTTGTTACAGATGTTTGATACCAAAATCGCCCTGATCGTACGTGATGATTTAGCCACCTGGCAGCGCCTGAACGTGGTGGCATTTCTCGCCACCGGCGTGGCCTCCGCTGCACCTGAAATGATGGGCGCACCCTATGTTGATGCCAAAGATCGTCAGTACGGCAATATGGCTGGTCAGCCGATGCTGGTGTTTGCCGGTGATTTAGCGGGATTACAGCGCGCGCATCGCCAGGGGCTGGAGCGTGAATTAACCCTCATTCCGTATGTGGAAGCGATGTTTTCCACCGGGCACGACGCGGCCAACCGCGCAGTGTTTAAGGCGGAGGACGCCGATAATCTGAATCTGGTGGGTATCGCACTACGCGGCCCGAAGAAGGCGGTGGATAAGGCGATTAAAGGACTAGCGTTGCACGGTTAGTGCGGGGTTTCCCTCACCCTAACCCTCTCCCGCAGGCGGGAGAGGGAATCGCAAGTGCGGTTTTAACGTTCATCACTCGCTCCACCTAATTATTCCCTCTCCCACTTGTGGGAGAGGGCTAAGGTGAGGGCGCTTTCTACCTTCTCCGCCGCGCTGAGCAACAAATCTTCCCGCCCCCGTAACGCCAGCAACTCCAGCCCAATCGGCAAACCCTCCTGACTAAATCCGGCTGGAATGCTGATGGCTGGCGCGCCGGTCACCGCTGAAACTAACGCATTGCTGCCTTCCTGCATCTCACCGTGCTTAACCGGCGGATGACGCACCACCGGATAGGCCAACAGATTGATCTGCTGCGCAGCGAAGAACTGCGCGAGTTGCTGATAGAGATCGTACTGGCGCTGTTGCACCACCCGATAATCCTCGCTGTCGGTTCCCGCATGCTGCGCACGCGAAGTAAATACCGTTTCCAGCTGCGGATGGTAGCGCCGGGAGGCCACCACATCCGCAAGCGTTCGGCACCTGGCCTGTGGTTTATCTGCCAGCCAGGCCGCCAGCGCTGCAGCAAATTCATAGCCGATGATATTGGCCTCAGCGGCCAGCGTTGCCAGCTGCGGATAACTCACCTCTCGCGGTGCAAAATCGGCCAGCGCGGCACGCACTGCCTGATTAATCTCATCTTCATCCTGCGCAAAACCTTGCTGCCAGATACCGATGCGCAGCGGTTCATCGCTTACTGCTAACGGTTGTTCGCCTAAAATCTCCAACGCTAAACGCAAATCTGCCGCCGAACGCACCAGCGGGCCGGGAATATCCTGGGTTGGCGACAGCGGCACAATGCCTTGGGTGCTGATGCCGCCGCGCGTCATGCGCAGTCCGAACAGATGATTAAACGCCGCCGGAATGCGCACCGATCCAGCGGTATCGCTGCCCATCGCCAGCGGTACATAGCCAGCCGCCACCGCCACGGCGGAACCGCTGCTCGATCCGCCCGGTGAACGCCCCGCAACCCACGCGTTGTGGGTGAAGCCGCTCAGTGACGACGCGCCGGTGATACCCGCTGCCAGCTCATGCATGGCGGTTTTGCCGATCAGAATCGCACCTGCATCGCGCAGCCGGGTGACAAGTGGCGCATCTTCGCTGGCAATCACTTCTCGCAGCAGCACCGAACCGGCGCTGGTTGGCCAGCCTTTAACGTCGATATTGTCTTTAATCAGCACCGGAATACCTTCCAGCCGTCGCACTCGCTCACCGCGCTGGCGACGCGTATCACTGGCGTCCGCCGCTGCTAACGCTTCATCGGCAAACAGCCAGGTAATGGCGTTGTAGCGCGGTTGATCCACGTCGGCAATGCGCTGCAGCGCAAAGGCAGTTAACTGGCGAGCGCTCACCGTGCGTTGCGCTAGCGCCTGCAGTAAGTCGTTGATTGAAGCGGTGAGATAATCGGCGTATTGCATCAGGTTAAACCTCCAGCGGAATCCATTGCCCGTCGCGCGTGACGCGTCCACACGAGCTGCCAGTAAAGTGGGTGCTGAACCAGATTGCCTGATGTTGTGCGCACCAGTCCATCACGTGTTGACGCGAAGTAACGGCCAGCGCTTTATCTTCACAAAACAGCGAGTTCCAGTGCGGATACTGGAACTGAATCGGATTGTGCATCACATCGCCAGCAAAAATGGCGCACTCACCGGCACTCTCCAGCTCAATCGACGCATGATCGCCGCTGTGCCCCGGCGTGGAGAGATAACGCAGCACGCCAGCAAACTGCGGCGAATCCTGCACGTCGATGCTCTCCAGTTGCCCGCTCTCGATCAGCGGCAGAATGCTGTCGCGATAAAGTTCCTGAGTTGCCGGATGCTGCTGGCAATGCGCCAGTTCGCGTGCCGAGCAGATATAGCGCGCATTGGGAAACATCGGAGTCCATTGGCCGTCTTTTAGATGCGTATTCCAGCCGACATGATCGGTATGAATATGCGTCATCAGCACCAGCGTCACTTCTGCCGGATCGACACCCGCCTGCGCCAGGTTTTCTGCATACGGCGTATCGAGCTGATGAAACAGCGGCTTATTATCGCGATGGCGTCCGTTGCCGGTCGCGGTGTCGATAATGATGGTCTGTTCAGCGCGGCGCACCACCCAGCTGTGGATCGATATTTCCGCTGGCTGCTGAGCCAGTTCATCACGCATTTCCGCCCGATGCGGCGTAAAAAGCACGCCCATTGGCAAGGACGCGGTTTGTTCGCTCACTTTGGTAATCAGGCAATCGCCAACGCGAATCGTCATCAGGTGCTCCTTATGGCTTGGTATCAGCGAAGAAGCCTCACTATACTGACGGTACTAACATTATTTAAATCGATTAAAATCATGCAAAGCATCAATGAAAATGATTTCATCCGCATCGACCTGAATTTGCTGGTGGTATTGCTGGTGATGTTTGAAGTGCGCAGCGTCACGCAGGCGGCACATCGGCTCTATCTGGGACAGCCAGCGGTCAGCGCGGCACTGAAAAGACTGCGTGAAATGTTTGACGATCCGCTGTTTGTGCGCGCTTCAAATGGCATGACGCCGACGCCGCGAGCTGAGCAACTGGTGCAGCAGTTTGCGCCGTTGATGCAGGATCTGCATCGCGTGATCTTCACCCAGCAGCCGTTTAATGCCGCGCAGGATAGCCACAGTTTTCGTATCGGCATGAGCGATTGGCTGGAGCATTGGCTGATGCCGGATCTGCTGGCTGAGCTGGCGCGCATAGCGCCGAATATTGAGGTGAAAGTGATAGCCGCCGATCCGTGGCAGGCGGTGCCGTTAATGGAGCAGCAGCAGGCCGATGTGGCGATCGCGGTAGGTAATGAAACCAGCCGCGATCTCACGCGAGAGAAGATCCTGCGTGCCGGTTTCAGCACCCTGTGGGATCGCCAGCAAATTTCCTTAAATGCACCGCTGACGCTAGAGCAGTTTGTTCGCTACCAGCATGCGCTGGTGTCGTATCGTGGCGTGAGCGAAAGCGCGCTGGATCGCCAGTTGCAGCAGCAGGGTTTAACGCGACGCGTGCGCTATGTCACACCGAATTTTTCCTCGTTACCACTGCTGTTAAAACGCCTGCCGCTGTTTGTCACGGTGCCGCAAGGATTGGTGGAATCCTGGCGTGAGCTGTATGATCTGAACGCTGCGCCGGTGCCGGTCAGCATGCCGGATTATGAGGTTTCGCTGCTGTGGCACAACGCGCGCAGCGAAGATGCCGCCAATTGCTGGCTGCGGGACATGCTGCGCAGATTGATACAGCGTAAAACACCGCACCTAACGTAGCGGCGCCATTCATGGCGACCAGCTGATCACCACGGCACCACGCGGCCCAGATAATCCAGATAATGAATCCCGCGCCGCCCGGCGTAGCTTTCCATGGTATTCAGCAGATTTGGGATGCTCTCCTCAATCGTCAAGCGTGCTTCCGGTCCGCCCATGTCGGTGCGTACCCAACCCGGCGCCATCAGCAACAGCGTACGATCGTCGGCGCTCCGCGCGGCGAAGCTGCGCATCAGCATATTCAGCGCCGCTTTACTGCCGCGATACACTTCGTAATTGCCGTTAGTGTTGTTGGTCAAACTGCCCTGGCCGGATGACATCACCGCGATGGTGCCAGTGGCGCTGACGCGATCTTTAAAGGTCTCAATCACGCGCAGTGGACTCAGCGCGTTAGTCACCATGACGCGGATGAACTCCTCGGTTGACACATCAGCGATGGTTTCGCGGTCGTCATTTTTTACCCCGGCGTTGACGAACAGCATATCGAACTGCCGATTCGCCAGCCGCGTGTGCAGCGCTTGCACCTGTTCAGGTTGATTGATGTCCACGCTTTCCACCGTCAACAGCTGCGGGAAGCGCTGCGCCAGGTGTTGCAGCTTTGCAGTTGAGTTTTCACGTCCGGTGGCGACCACCTGATACCCGCGCTGGAGCAGGGTTTCCGCCAGCGCCAAACCCAGTCCGCGTGAAGCGCCAATCAGTAATACGCGTGTTGCTTCGCTCATCGAGATCTCCTTTGTGTAGATGCGATGCAAAGAGTGTAGCGTCGGGTGAGGGCAGGCGGAATACGCAGCATCTGCATTGATAACCTGCAGCAAACGCCTTGTCACCTGGCCATGAATCAGCGAGGATAGCGCGCATGAATAATGCCGATTTAAACCTGTTAATTGCCCTGGATGCGCTGTTGATTGAAGGCAGCGTGATTGGCGCAGCGCGTCGTCTGGGCCTGAGCGAATCGGCGATGAGCCGCACGCTTGGGCGCTTACGCGCCACCACAGGCGATGCACTATTAGTGCGTGCCGGGCGTCAGATGGTGCTGACGCCTTATGCCGAAGCCATTCGTGAGCGTACCCATCACACGGTAGGTGAAGCGCGGGCAGTGTTGAGCCCGTCGACGCAGTCGCTGGATTTGCGCCAGTTACATCGTTGTTTCACCCTGCGCACCAATGAAGGATTTGTCGAAGCCTTCGGCGGCGCGCTGATCGCCGCCGTGGCCGAACAAGCGCCGCAGGCGTGGCTCAGTTTTGTGCCGAAGCCGAAAAAAAGCGCGCGCGACTTGCGTGAAGGCAATATCGATCTGGAGATTGGTGTGCTGGGCAATATGGGTCCGGAGATTCGCTTGCAGGCGCTGTTTCGCGATGGCTTTGTTGGCGTGGTGCGTGCCGGACATGCGCTCACGCAACAGCTGGATATCGCGCAGTTTGCGGCCTTTGGTCATATTGTGGCGTCACGCCGGGGTGAGCTGGGCGGGCCGATTCATGATGCGCTGCTGCAGGCCGGCTTAACGCGCAAGGTGGCGACGGTGGTGCCCGCATTTTCAACGGCGGTGGCGCTGGCGCTGGAATCGGATCTTGTCGCGCTGGTGCCGCGTTCACTGTTTCTTCATCATCCATTAATCAAAAACAGTCACAGGTTAGCGATGTTTGAACTGCCGTTCCCGACGCCAGAAATGACGGTGTCACAACTGTGGCATCCCAGGCTGGAAAATGACGCCGCACATCGCTGGCTGCGCGGCGTAGTAAAACGTGTTTGTCAGCCGCCGCGCACCGAACCGCGCCACACCACATCGGCCTGATACAGCAGGCTGTCGTGCTGCTGTTCACCTTGTGGCGTGAAGCCGGTGTCGTCCTGCTCGGTTTGTATCAACCATTTCACCGCGTCCTGGGCGAACTGCTCTACCGGCTGGGCAAAGGTGGTGAGATTATAAGATGACCAGCCAGCCTGGGCGATGTTGTCATAGCCGATCAAACAGAGGTCTTGCGGCACGCGCAGCGCAAAGCGGTGCCGCGCTTCATCCATAAATCCGCAGGCCACCAAATCAGTCACGCAGAACACGCCATCTGGACGTTGATGACGCGTCAGTAAGCGGTGCGCCAGAATTTGCCCGCTCTCGTAGGAGGTGGTGCCAAAGCGCTCCACCGTCACGCTTAAACCAGCGCGTTCCGCCGCCGTGACAAAGGTGGCTTCACGTTTTTTCAGGCTCGGCGTGCCCGCCAGCGAGTTGGCGAACGCCAGATGCTGACAACCGGCGCGCTGAAACGCCATCACCGCGGTTTGTGCGGCACTCTCAGCATCAAGATTGATGCTGAGCGAGCCGGGTAACGCTTCGTCACGGTTGATAAGAATGATGCGCTGGCCATGTTTGTAGCACTGGCGCGTGATGGTGCGATCCGGCATGCCAGAAAGGATGATCGAAGCATCGGCGCGGAAATTAATCGCCTGCTGCAGCGCCGCTGAAACGCTGTTATCCGAGCGGTCGGTGTTGATCAGCATCGCCACTTTGCCCGCTTCTTGTAAAAATTGCGTCAGCCAGCGCACCAGACTGGCGCGATACGGCGTGGCGATTTCCGAGACGATCAGGCAGACAATACTGCTGCGGTTACGCACCAGCCCGCGCGCCAGATGATTGACGTGATAGCCCAACTCTTCCGCCGCCTTCATCACGCGTTCACGCGTCGCCGGCGACACGCTGGCACCCGGCGTAAACGCGCGCGATACCGCCGAGCGCGAAACGCCGGCACGATCGGCCACATCCTGCGCACTCACCACCGCTTTCTCATACTGCATGCTCCACACCTCTTCACATTCTGGCTGAACAGAGTCTGCCTGAGATTGCAAAGCTGTGCAAACAGCTTGAGATCTCATTTGTTGCATTTTTGTGACATTGCCTGACATTTGCGCACTGTGGTGTTTGACAGGACAATTCTTGTTCATTACTACTCTGCACACACGTGCAAGAAAAGGTGCCAATGAAGCACCAACCCTACAATCCAGGAGAACACTATGCGAGTCACCTCAATGGCCATCGCGCTATCCCTCTGCTGCAGTGCACTGCCGTTTGCCGCCTCGGCAGCGGGCAACTTGAATATGGTCTGTTCCGCCGACGTGGTGGTGTGCGAACACATGACCAACATCTTCAGCAAGGCGCATCCGGATATTAAAGTCAGCATGGTGCGACTCTCAGCAGGCGAAGCCTATGCACGTCTACGCAGTGAAGCGCGCAATCCACGCACCGATATCTGGTGGGCCGGTACCGGCGATCCGCATATGCAGGCAGCGGAAGAGGGGCTGACGCAGGTGTACAAATCGCCGTTGCTCAATCAGCAGCAGGATTGGGCGCAGAAGCAGGCGGAAAACTCCGGCTATCGCACGGTAGGCATCTACGCCGGTGCGCTCGGTTGGGGTTACAACACCAAGCTGCTGGCATCGAAAAAGCTGAAAGAACCTAAATGCTGGGCCGATCTGCTGGATCCCAGCTTCAAAGGTGAAATCCAGATCGCTAACCCGAACTCCTCCGGCACGGCCTACAATACGCTGGCCACGCTGGTGCAGATCATGGGCGAAGATAAAGCCTTCGATTACCTGAAAAAGCTCAATGCCAACATTTCGCAGTACACCAAATCCGGTTCCGCCCCGGTGAAATCCGCCGCGCGTGGTGAAACCACCGTCGGCATCGTGTTTATGCATGATGCGGTGGCGATGGAGGTGGATGGTTTCCCGATCAAGACCGTCGCGCCGTGCGAAGGCACCGGCTATGAAATTGGCTCGATGTCGATTGTGAAAGGGGCACGCAACCTGGCGAATGCCAAAGTCTGGTATGACTGGGCGCTGAGCGCCGAAGCGCAATCGCACATGAAAGAGGCCAAATCCTTCCAGCTGCCGTCGAACCGCAACGCGGAAATTTCAGAGTACGCGCCGCGTTTCGAGAACATCAAACTGATCGATTACGACTTCAAAACCTACGGCGATTCGGCAAAACGCAAAGCGCTGCTGGGACGTTGGGATAAAGAGATCGGCGCTAGCGCGCAATGATGATTTGCAGACATCGTAGCGGCGCAATTCATTGCGCGCCGTTAAAACCGCGCGATAAATCGCGCCGCTACGGATACGTGCACGCAATGACACTTTGGGGGAATGCATGAATGCACATAATCGCCGTCTGACAGGCGCGCTGGCTATCGGCGCAGTGGCATTGCTGCTGCTGCCGTGGTTTAGCCTGGAAGCCGGTTTCTTCAGCAGCGGCTGGCTAACCAGCCTGTGGAGCGACAGCGCCAGCGCGCCTGCACTTTGGCAACTGGGTGAACATCCGTGGCTGATGGTCGCCATCGCGCTGTGGGTGTTATGCGGCGCCTGTGGCGTCTTGCCCAGCGCCGCGCGCAGCCGTTTGCTGCTGCTGTTTAGCGCGCTCGGCGTGCTGTTCCTGATCGTTGAAGGCCACGCCATCGGTTACAGCGGCTGGAGCTGGCTGTGGCTGGAAAACCGCTTCGGCGCGCTGGCGTCCGGTCAACCGGCTATGGGGGCAGGCGCACTGTTGTTGCTGACTACCTTCCTGCTGCTGTTCTCCTTCGCGCTGGCCGAACGCGGCGTGATGAAAGGCGATGCGTTTGTGGTGGCATCGTTGGTGCTGCTCACCGCGCTGGTGAGCATCTTTGTGCTCTATCCGGTGCTGAGCATGTTCGTGGTGTCCGTACAGGATGTGGACGGCAGCTTTAAGCCGGATGGCTTGATCAGCAACCTTCAGGATCCCTCCATCTGGAGCCTCTCCTGTTTGTCGGGCGGCACCTGTGGCACCGCGTGGCGCACGCTGTGGCTGGCGCTGATGACCGCCGCCGGTTCCACGCTGCTCGGCCTGGCCTTTGCGCTGGCGGCAACCCGCACGCCGCTGCCGTGCAAAAAGGCGCTGCGCATGCTGACCATTTTGCCCATCATCACCCCGCCGTTTGTGATTGGTCTGGCGCTGATTCTGCTGTTTGGCCGTTCCGGTGTGGTCACTGAACATCTGGCGGCGCTGTTTGGCATCGAACCAGGTCGCTGGCTGTATGGCTTAACCGGTATCTGGATCGCGCAGGTGCTGTCGTTTACGCCCATTGCGTTTCTGGTGCTGATTGGCGTGGTGGAAGGCGTCAGTCCCTCACTGGAAGAGGCTTCACAAACGCTGCGTGCCAATCGCTGGCGCACCTTTACTCGCGTCTCATTGCCGTTGATGGCGCCGGGTTTAGCCAACGCGTTTTTAATTAGCTTTATTGAAAGCATGGCTGACTTCGGTAACCCGATGGTGCTGGGCGGCAGTCACGGCGTGCTCTCCACCGAAATCTTCTTCTCGGTGGTGGGCGCGCAAAACGATCCCAGCCGCGCTGCGGTGCTGGCGATGATTCTGCTGTGCTTCACGCTCACCGCTTTTGTGCTGCAACGCTGGTGGCTGGGCGGCAAAAACTTCGCCACCGTCACCGGTAAAGGCGACGGCGGTAAACACGTGCAGCTGCCGCGCGTGCTGCGTTACGGCGTCTACGGCATGGTGATTCCGTGGGGCCTGTTCACGCTGGTGATCTACGGCATGATTGTGGTGGGCGGCTTTGTGCAGTCGTGGGGCTTAAATGATGCGCTAACTATCGAGCACTACGTGCGTGCCTTTGGCGTCAGCTTCAGCAATGGACATCTGCTGTGGAGCGGCGTGGCGTGGAACTCCTTCTGGACCACGCTGGAGATTGCGCTGATTGCTGCGCCGCTAACGGCAATCGTCGGCCTGCTAACCGCCTGGCTGATCGTGCGGCAGAAGTTTGCCGGTCGTCAGACCTTCGAATTCCTGCTGATGCTCAGCTTCGCCATTCCCGGCACGGTCATCGGCGTGAGCTACGTGATGGCGTATAACCTGCCGCCGCTGGAGATCACCGGCACGGCGATGATCCTCGTAGCCTGCTTTGTGTTCCGCAATATGCCGGTTGGCGTACGCGGCGGCATCGCGGCGATGAGCCAGCTGGATAAAAGCCTCGATGAAGCGTCATTAACGCTGGGCGCCAATAGCTTCCGCACGCTGCGCAAAGTGGTGCTGCCACTGTTGAAACCGGCAATCAGCGCTGCGCTGGTGTACGCCTTTGTGCGTGCCATTACCTCAATCAGTGCGGTGATCTTCCTCGTCAGTGCGCAGTACAACATGGCCACGTCTTACATCGTCGGGCTGGTAGAAAACGGCGAATACGGCGTAGCGATTGCCTACTCCACGGTGCTGATTGTGGTGATGCTGCTGATTATCGGCATGTTCCAGTGGCTGGTGGGGGAACGGCGTCTACGCCGCGTAGCCCGTCCGGTCGATCTCGTTGTGCCGCCTGCTTCAACTTCATTAACTCAGGAGAGTGCCGTATGACACGCGTAACCGCCGGTTCTGTGGTGTTTGAACATGTCTCGAAACGCTTTGCCGGTTTTGATGCCATTCCCGATCTCTCATTGACGGTCGAGCCCGGCACGCTGGTCACGCTGCTGGGTCCGTCCGGCTGCGGTAAAACCACCACGCTGCGTTTGCTGGCCGGGTTGGAGCATCCCACCGCCGGGCGCATTTTGATTGGTGGCAAAGATGTCACCAACTTGCCGGCCAACGAGCGCGATGTGGCGATGGTGTTTCAGTCTTACGCGCTGTTCCCGCATATGAGCGCGCTCGACAACATCATGTATGGCTTGCAATCGTCCGGCATGAATAAGCGAGAAGCGCAGGACCGTGCGCGCGAAGGGTTGAAGCTGGTGGGGTTGGAACATCAGGGCCAGCGGCTGCCGTCGGAGCTTTCCGGTGGGCAGCAGCAGCGTATTGCGGTGGCGCGCGCGCTGGTGCTGGAGCCGCAGGTGCTGCTGCTGGATGAACCGCTCTCTAATCTTGATGAACGTTTACGGCGGCGCGTGCGCACCGATATCCGCGATCTACAGCAGCGACTCGGTTTCACCGCTGTGTATGTCACGCACGATCAGGAAGAGGCGTTGGCGGTGTCCGATAAGATTATTGTCATGAAAGAGGGGGATATTGCCCAGCAGGGCGCGCCGGAAAGCTTGTATCACGCGCCAAACTCGGTGTTTATCGCCGATTTTATGGGCGAAGCGAATATTCTGCCGTGCGAAGTGGAGCAACTGGAAGGCAGCGAAGCGCTGGTGCGCTTAGGCAGCCAGCGTTATCGCGTGCGCGGTAATGGCCTGAAAACCGGTGCAGCACAGCTGTCGGTGCGGCCACAGTTCATTACGCTGCGCGGTGAGGGCGCGGGAGCACTACGCGGGGAAGTGACGCACAGCACGTGGCTCGGCGACCATATCGAATATGAGGTGGCTACCGAATTGGGTTCGCTGTTCATTGTCGATGCGGAGATGGAGCAGCAGCTGCCGCTGGCATCGAACGTCGCCATCGATTTTAAACCTCAGGGTTTGGCCCTGATTGCCCGTTAATGTAAGGATGGATGATGAGTGAATTAGACAACGATCCGCTGTTATCACGCCTGATTCTGGCGGAAAAAGTCGCGCGCGCCGGCGGTGCCAAAGCGCTCGAGTATTTCCATCAGCGCGAGACCTTAGTGGTGGAAACCAAATACGATTTGCAGGATGTGGTGTCGCGCGCTGACCGTGAAGTGGAACAGATGATCGATCAGCAAATTCGCGCGCAGTTTGTGGATGACGGTTTCCTCGGCGAAGAGTACGGGCTGCAGCAGGGTTCATCGGGTTATACGTGGGTGGTCGATCCCATCGATGGCACCAGTCCGTTCCTGAACGGCATGCCAAACTGGTGCGTGTCAGTGGCGGTGTTACATGACGGCGTGCCGGTGATTGGCGTGATTTTCGCGCCTTATTATCAAGAGTGCTACGTGGCAGCGATCGGTCAGGGCGCGACGCTCAACGGCAAGCGCTTGCAGGTGGACGCGACGCGCACGCTGCAAAACCACGTCACCGGATTTGGTGCCAACAGCCACGTCAGCCCGGATGAAGTGGGCAAAATTCTCGCCTCGCTGCTGGCGGCGGGCGGCAACTTTATCCGCATCGGCTCGGGCGCATTGATGCTGGCATGGGTCGCCGCCGGCCGCGTGGTCGGTTATTACGAGCCTTACATGCATGCGTGGGATTGTCTGGCGGGTTATTGCCTGGTGAAAGAGGCGGGCGGCTGGTATCACCCGTTCAACACTGAAGGCGAACGTCTGCTGAAAGGCGCGCAGGTACTGGCCGTGGCGCCGGGTGCAGAAGCCGATTTGAAGCGCATTGCTGGGTTGTGATCTTGGTTGTGGTCGCCATCAATGGCGACCTTACGACGATTCTCCACGCTTTTGTAGGGGCGCCATTTATGGCGACCTCCCATCAAACCAGAATAAATTCCCGATAACCCGACCAAATCACATAGATCGCAAAATAGACAAAGATCAACGCCGAGGCGAGGTAGGAGTACTTCAGCAAGCGCTGCCCGAGCAACTTACCGCCCATGCTGCCCACCAGGCAGAGTACGCAGGTCCACACCACGCCCGCAATAAAGAAGCCGCCGAGGAAGGATGAGGTGGCGGCGGCGCTGCCGTGTCCCATACGCGAAATCAAGGCACCGCCCACGCTGGCGAACCACAGAATTGCAGTAGGTGACGACATCGCCAGCATCACGCCACGGCTAAACTCGCGCAGTAGCGATCGGTACGGCTGCTGTTCCGCTTCCGGCAATTCTGTCTGTTTACGCAGTGCGGCATACAGCATCTTCCCGGCAAACCACAGCAACAGCACGCCGCCACCAATCCATAGCACCCAACGTACGGCGGTAAATTGCAACACCACGGCCATTCCTGCTAGCGCCAGCAGCGCATAGACCAGGTCGCCAATGCAGGTGCCAATCCCCAGCCAGAAACCGTGAAAATAGCCGCGCTGCATCGCCAGCGTAATCATGGCGATATTGGCGAGACCAATATCCAGGCACAACGATAAACTCAGCAGAAAACCATTTGAAAACTGCAACATAGCAATGTCAGCATCCCTGGCATGTAAATGGAGTGTTATTAAATCACAACGTGATGTCACAAGTCGCACTATTCGTAGCGGGCAATTTATCGCGCTGCATGCAGGCATTAATGCTGCACTCACACAATTCATTCTTATTATGCTAATTCAGCCGTAAGTAACTCCACGTTCTTATCACAATGTTTAATCTCCTTTTAGCTTGCTCATAAATCTTGATATTGTGCGTGATAATTTATCCGGCAACTTTACGAGGGATGAATATGGTCGCTATCAGAATGGAATTGTTATACCCGATTGGAATAAATGTTAATAACGAGGTGCTTGATCAATGAAGAAAATTAAACACCTCTATCTCTCTATTTTTATCGTCGCGCTCCTGACTTATCTGCTCTCAGCAGAATATGCCAATATTAACGCCAATGCGTTATTGTGGAGTTTACGGCAGAATACGGTATTTCTGGCAGGTTTATTAGCATGGTTTGGCATGTCGTTTACCATTATTCTTAGCATTCGCCATCCGTTACTTTCTCGCTGGTGCGGCGGTCTGGATAAAGCGTATAAGCTGCATAAGTGGTGTGCTATTTCATCGGTAGTGTTTGCGCTTATTCACTGGCTGGCAGAGAAAGTGCCGCATTGGTTAGTTGATGCCGGGGTGGCTGCTCATCCCGGTGAATTGGGCCATATAGTCATGACGTCATGGCAGGAGAGTTTATTAGAGTTTGGACTGATACTGGCAGAGTATGGTTTATATATTTTAATCGCGCTTTCACTGGTTTCCGTTACTAAAAAGATTCCATATCATATTTTCTATTATCTGCATAAAGCTTTCCCGGTGGTGTATATTGCCTGTGCGTATCATGTAATGACCTCTCTTTTTAAAACCGAATGGTGGCAAACACCGGCGGCTTACCTGCTGGCGCTGGTAACGTTGGTTGCAGTTGGCTGTGCATTAATCTCGCTGTTTCAACGCACCGGGCGCCGTCATTCCGCTCAGGGCGAGATTCTACAAGTCGTTGCGGCACCGCAAGATATTGTAGAAGTTAAACTGCGCAACCCTGCCAATATCGCCATGTTACCCGGGCAGTTTGCTTTCGTTCAGTTTGAACACTCAACCGAGCGTCATCCCTTTACGCTGTCTGATATTAATCCGCAACAGCAATCGCTGACCTTATCGATAAAAAAACTCGGCGATTATACCCGGCAGCTGGCTCACCATCTGCAGCCCGGCCAGCGCGTAAACATGGAGGGGCCTTATGGTAATTTCACCTTCAAGGCGACAAGTCATCAGCAATTGTGGGTTGCCGGCGGAATAGGTATTACGCCATTTATGGCGAAACTTAAAGACGCCGCCAGAAGAGGCGAAAAACTTTCTGGCGTAGAATTGTGGTATTTCACCCGAGTCGAGAGTGGAATTAGCTATCCCGACTATTTACCAGCGCTGTGTCAGCAAACAGAGGTGGTGCTGCACTATTTTACCGCCAACGCTATACAAACTCTGGAACAACGTGTGAGCACAATCAAAGATGATCTGCACTCGGCAGCCTTGGATATTTGGTTCTGTGGTCCTGAAGGTCTGAAAAAATCGCTCATTCAGGCTGTAAATCAACACGAAATTAACCTTAAGGATTTCCATGCAGATTGCTTCTCCTGGCGCTAATAAACTTATCGCAGAATAACGTGGCGGGTTTAATTAGCGTCTTTACTTCAATAATGTGAAGGCGGTCACCTTCAGTGGGCGTGCTGTCATCTGACGCACGCTATATTCGCTTAACAGTCGGTAAATCTATTATTTAGGCGGAGTGTTAAGTTGAATAATTCAAATAATTTTAACAGGCAGGGTTTAGCATCCAACCTATCCATGGCATTATCTGCGGTTGTTTTCATCTTAGCGGGAAGTGCAATGGCAACTGCAGCGGAACACCACAACCAAACGGCGTTAGTCGGCACATGGACCAGCATTCCGGATGCGCCGTTAGTGCAAAATCCGGGACATCCTAGCGAAGGCTTGTACCGATTGAAGGTCAATAGCGACGGCACCTTAACGCCACTTGATTTCATCAAAATGAAAAGCCCCTCATGGATCGTGAAATCCCACGACGGCCGCTTTGCTTATACCACCAATGAAGAAAATGCCGGCGCTGTTACCGCGCTCGCCATCGATAACAGCGGCAAGGTGCGGGTGATCAATGCGGTGGATAGCCACGGCCAACAACCCACTCATGCCACCATCAGCCCGGATGGCAAATTCCTGTTTGCTGCCAACTACTCGGTGGCAAAAGGTGGTGCCAGCGTTGCGGTATTCCCGATTCATCATGATGGTTCACTCGGTGAACAGGTGCAGAACTTCCCATTTGCCGATGGAAGCGGCGCGGTGAAAGATCGTCAGGATGGCGGTCACGCGCATTCAACGACCTTCACCCACGACGGCAAATATCTTTACGCCGCCGATCTCGGCGGCGATAAACTTCACGCTTACGCCTATCACGCGGGGAAAACCCAGCCGCTGCAGGCGGATACCGCGCGTGACGTCACTTTCCCGCCCGGATCGGGCCCGCGTCATATGGTGTTTTCACCCGATGGCAAACACGCTTATGTCACCACCGAAATGGCCGCTGAAGTCGTGGTGTTTGCCGTGCAGGACGATCGTTTGGAGCGACAAGCGGCGGTCAAACTGAATACAGAAAACAGCAGCGCCGAGTACAGAAGCGGTGGCGGCATCATCCTTAGCCCGAACGGCAAGTATCTGATTGCCGCTAACCGAGGTTCCGACAACAGTTTAGTGGTGTTCAGGATTGAGCAGGATGGCTCATTGGGTTCACCGGTGCGCTATAAGGCGGACGGTATCGAGCCACGCGCCTTCGCCTTTGATGCTAGCGGCAAATATTTGTACGTGGCAAACGTGTTCACTAACAACATCACCCTGTTCCATTTTGATGCGGAAAGCGGTGCGTTAAAAGCCGCGGGCGAGGTGGCGAAGATCGCGACGCCGACGGATATCAAGTTCTTTAATTAAGGGTTGTATTGCGGTCGCCATTTATAGCGACCGTTAATAACCGCTTGGTTAGTCGTGCCATCCATTATATTCAAACGGACAGTCTGCATTAAATCTATATTTAATCTTTCGCACCTTATTGGTGCCCATTGCCATTTAACAGTGCGCACATTGCCGTAGCGGCGCAATTTATTGCGCATTTAATCACGCTATTACGTCAATGCGCGGGGATTATGTTATTTGGCCCACTTCTTGCTTTATAAAATAACGCCCCAACGCTGTGGCAACCCTCTGGTTAATGTAGACAACGCCGTCTGCCGATCTCTCTTATTCTCTCCGGCCTCCCGGAAACCTCCCAATTATTTTTCTTTACTTCCTTAAGGGGATGTTATGGCTATTAGTCGTCGTTCATTTATCCAGGGTTCAGCGGTATCGGCATTGGGATTAGCTGCAGGCGTGGCGCCTAAATTCACTTTCGCCGCCGATAGCAAGGACGCCATTAAAGTCGCCAGTATTCTCGACCTCTCCGGCGGCCTCGATATCTACGGTAAACCGATGTCGAATGCGGTTAATCTGGCCGCGGAAGAGATCAATGCCGCAGGTGGATTATTAGGGCGTCCACTGCAGGTCATTAATTACGATGCGCAGTCCAACATGCAGCTTTATGCGCAATATGCGCAGCAGGCGGCGCTAAAAGACAAAGTGGCAGTGGTGCACGGTGGAATAACCTCAGCCTCACGCGAAGTAATTCGTCCGGTATTGGATCGTTTTCGCTCGCTCTATTTTTATCCGGCGCAGTATGAAGGTGGAGTGTGTGACCGCAACTATTTCTCCTCCGGTTCTACTCCGGCACAAACCGTGGAAAAGCTGGTGCCTTATGCGGTGAAAAAGTGGGGTAAAAAAGTTTACGTGCTGGCAGCGGATTATAACTACGGTCAGATCGTCTCTGCCTGGGTGAAAAAATCGGTGCGTGATAACGGTGGCGAAGTGATGACCGTGGAATTCTTCCCGCTGGATATCACCGATTTTGGTGCCGCAATTTCTAAAATCCAGAGCGCAAAACCCGACATGGTGTGGTCGGCGCTGGTGGGCGGCGCGCACATCTCGTTCTACCGCCAGTGGCATGCCGCCGGTATGAGCGGCAAGATCCCGATTGCCTCGACGGTGTTTGGCGGCGGCAACGAACACATCATTCTATCGCCGGAAGAGAGCAACGGCATTCTGGTGGCGGCCAACTATATGCAGGAAATTCCCTCGCCAGAGAACCAGGCCTTTGTCGAAAAATTCCATGCACGCTACGGTGCCAATACGCCGTATATCAGCGATTTAGCCATGGGCGCCTATCAGGGCATGCTGATTTGGGCAGAAGGGGTACGCAAAGCGGGCGATATCGATCGCATGAAGGTGATTGAGGCGCTGGAATCCGGCATCACGCTAACGTCGCCCAGCGGCAAGCTCAGCGTCGATCCGGCTACCCATCACTGTTCGCTGGATGTGCACATCGCCGAAGTGGAAAACCATCAGATGAAAATCCTGGAAACCTTCCCCAATCAAGCGCCGGTGGATACCGCGATGGTGTGCGATCTGAAGAAAAATCCGCGCGATACCAAACAGTATCAAATTGAGCTGTAACAGGAGCCGCTATGGATCTGTTCATTATCTACGGCATTGAAGTGCTCAATGCCATTGCCGTACTGATCATCATGAGCGTTGGGCTGGCGGTCGTATTCGGCATGATGAAAATCGTCAATATGGCGCACGGCGAATTCATGATGCTGGGCGGCTACAGCGCGATTCTGGCAACCAACCAGTGGGGCGTGCCGATTTGGATCGCCATGCTGGTGATCGCACCGCTCACCGTGGGCGTCTTCGGCGCGGTGGTGGAGCGCGTGATCATTCGTCATCTGTATGGGCGGATGATCGACACCATGTTGGCCACCTGGGGCTTGAGCCTGGCCTTGATTGGTGCCGCCACCATGCTGTTCGGCAACACCACTTTAGGCATCAGCTCACCACTGCCGAGCGTTAACGTGGGCAGCTACAGCACCAGCGGCTATTCGCTGTTCATGATTGTGTTTGCGCTGGGCTTGATCGGGGCGCTGTGGCTGCTGCTGCGCTTTACCACCTTAGGGTTGTGCGCTCGCGCCACCATGCAAAACGCCCGCATGGCCGCGGCGCTTGGCAGCAATCCGGGCAAAATCTACAGCCTGACGTTTGGACTCGGCGCGGCGCTTTCCGGTTTAGGCGGCGCGCTGTTAGCGCCGATTACCGGCGTCATCCCAACCATTGGCGTCAGCTTTATTGCCAAAGCCTTTATCACGGTGATCGGCGGCGGCAGCGCGATTATCGCCGGCACGCTCTCCTCATCCACGCTGTTCGGCACCATTTCCCAGCTGGTGACCTATGCCTCCACGCCGGTGTTCGGGGCGGTGGCGCTGCTGCTGAGTGCGATTGTGTTGCTCCGCCTGATGCCGCAGGGCATCACCGGACGCTTCTTCAGGAGATCGCTGTAATGAAATTTTTCTCTGAGAAAGTCCAGATTGTGCTTACCGCGCTGGTAATGGTGCTAGTGGCGCTGTGGCTCTCCGGCACGATTGAGCTCTACACCTTGCTATCACTGACGGTGTTTCTGGTGATGGGATTGCTGTCACTCAGTCTGGCGTTTATCTGGGGTTACGGCGGTATTTTGTGCTTCGGCCAGGCGGCGTTTTTCGGCCTGGGCGCTTACACCTATGCCATCTGCGCGATTAACTGGGGCGACTCCACCTGGGCGGTGGTGATGGCGGTGCTGCTGCCTACGCTGTTCTCGCTGCTGCTCGGCTATGTGATTTTTTATGGCGGCGTCAGCGATGTTTATCTCGGCGCAATAACGCTGGCGGTGAGTCTGGTGCTGTTTAACTGGATCAACTCCACTTCCGGTAGCGAGTATCACCTTGGTGAGGCGCTGCTGGGCGGCTTCAATGGGATTCCGTCGGTGCCGACGCTCAACCTGCCGTTCCAGCCCGAGGCCATTTTGTCACCGGAAGCGATCTTTATGGTCACGGCGGGCTGTCTGGCGCTCTGTTACGCCTTGCTGAAATTTGTGCTGCTGAGCCGTTTCGGCAAAACCGTGGTGGCGATCCGTGAGAACGAACAGCGCGCCGGTTTGCTCGGCTATAACGTGCCGGCACATAAGCTGGCGACCTTTGCCATCGGCGCAGCGATTGCCGGTTTAGCCGGTTGTCTGTACGTCAACTGGGGCGCGTTTGTCAGTCCTGGCGTGTTCAGCATCAGCCAGTCAGCGCAGATCATTATTTGGGTGATTGTCGGCGGGCGCGGCACGCTGCTCGGCCCGGTGATCAGCTGCGTGCTGTTGCAGTGGATGGTGACGCGGCTGGGTGCGCAGCAAACCGTGGACGTCAATTTAGTGCTGGGGGTGATTCTGGCGGTGTTTGTGTTGCTGATTCCGGGCGGCATTTTGCCCACGCTGCAGCGTTTGGTGCGGCGCAAGCGAACGATGAGCGCCACGGCCAGCCGTGCGCAGGTGAGTGAGGTGAAACCATGACGGCCAATGTGTTGCTGGAAACCCGCAAGATGGGCGTCAGCTTTGGTGGCGTTCATGCAGTAAAAGAGGTGGATTTTACTCTGCATGAAGGTGAGTTGCGCTGCCTGATCGGCCCAAACGGTGCCGGCAAAAGTACCTTTTTCAAAATGTTAAGCGGGCAGGTGACGCCAACGCGCGGCGAGTGTCGCTATCGCGATCGGGTGATCTCCGGTAAACGGCCGTGGGAGATTGCACGTCTGGGGATCGGCATTAAAACCCAGGTGCCGAGCGTGTTCGAGGGCTTAAGCATCCGGGAAAACCTGTGGCAGGCGGCGGCGAATAAGCTGGCAAAAGCCGCGCTGCCAGCGGCGATTGATCGGGTGCTGGAGGATATTGGGCTCGCCGAACTGCAGCATGCGGTGCTTTCGGAGCTGGCACACGGTCAGCGGCAGTGGGTGGAGTTGGGCATGATTCTAATCTCAAAACCGCAGCTGGTGCTGCTGGACGAACCGGCGGCAGGCATGACGCATCAGGAGGTGCGCAAAACGGCGCAGCTGATCAAAACCATTAACCAGCAGAGCACGGTGGTGGTGGTGGAGCACGACATGGAGTTCATCAGCATGATTGCGCAGCGAGTAACGGTGTTTAATCAGGGCGCGCTGCTGGCGGAGGGCAGTTTCCGCGAAGTGACGCAAAATCCGCTGGTGAAAGAGGCGTATCTCGGCAATCTGGAGATTAAACATGCTTGAAATAAAAGAGATGGTCTCGGGCTACAACAAAATACCGGTGCTGAACCTATCCGAGCTGTTTGTCGGTGCTAAATCCTTTACCGGAGTGCTGGGCCGCAACGGCATGGGCAAAACCACGCTACTGCGCACCATTATGGGCGAACTACCTGCCTGGCAGGGCAGCATTGCGCTGAACGGCATCGATATTACGCGTTATCAGGCGCATCAGCGCGCGGCGGCGGGGATTGGATTTGTGCCGCAGGGGCGCCAGATTTTTCCGTTGCTAACGGTAGAAGAGAATTTGCGCATGGGCTGCGTGAAACACTTTTCACGCGCCGGGCAGATTATCGAGCAGATGCTGGAGATCTTTCCGCGCCTGAAACGCCTGCTGGCACAGCCCGGCGGCGCGCTTTCGGGTGGCGAGCAGCAACTGCTGGCGCTGGCGCGCTGCTTGTGCGGACAACCGCAGCTGGTGCTGCTGGATGAGCCGACGGAGGGGATTCAACCGAATATCTGCGAGGAGATTATTGCGACGTTACAGCGGCTGCGCCATGAGATGGATATTTCAATCATTCTGGTGGAGCAGGATATTGAGTTTCTGTATGCGCTTTCCGACCAGATTCATGTGATCGAGAAGGGGCAGATTGTGCAGAAAATCGATCCGAAAACCCAGTCGAGCGCCAGCGTGGCGGAGCAGTTTTTGGGGTTTCACGTGTGAGGTAGATTGCCCTTACCCCAGCCATCTCTCGCTTGCGGGAGAGGGTGGGAAAGCGCGCCGAACGGTTCCCTCTCCTGCTTGCGGGAGAGGGTTAGGGTGAGGGATTGGCGGCACGTTTGTCCTCCTTGACACAGCACCCGGCAGCATCAGCAAAGCGTTAACTCATCCGCTCGCTTACTGTGAAGCTTCCTTTTTCGGGATGCGCATAGGATGAATCATGATTGAACAATCATTACTGGCAACGCTTTCTGGTGTTCGGCTGCATATTTTCCATCCTGACTCACAAAGCGTGCGCGCGTTTTGCGCCTCGCTGGCGCAGCTGGGCTGTCACGCGCAACACAGTTGGCCGCCCGCGGCGTCATTCCCTGCGGAAACACAACTGCTGCTGGTGGCGATTGACGCCCATCAGCAGCAAGCGCTGCCTGGCCTCTTCAGCAGCGCCCAGCAGCGGGACATTCCCCTTGTTGCGCTGGCCGATTGCCACAATGCGCGGCTGTTTCCGCTGCTGCTGCAACTTCAGCCCAGCGCCATCGCCGAGCGAGAAATCAATCCCTTTGCCTTAATTGTGCAGATCATCGGCACGTTAAAAACCGTGCGCCAGCGCGAGCGGCTACAGGTGCGCAGAGCGCGTGGTGAAAGGTTAGCGCAGGCCAAGGGCGTGTTAATGCAAACCTTTGGCCTTGATGAGTCCGGCGCGTATCGTTTAATGCGCAGTGAAGCGATGAACACGCGCAGCAGCCTGGAATTTACCGCGCAACGCGTGATTAATACTCTGCAAAAGTAGTTACTCCTGCGCCTGAGCGTCCGGCAGTCGCAGCAGGCTGCTGGGCGTATAACCAAAGGCTTTGCGAAACGCCAGGCTGAAGTGCGACATGTCGCTAAAACCATGATCCAGCGCCACCTGCGTAATATTGCGCGCTTTGCCTTCCGCCAGAATGCGGCGGCAGGCGTGCAGGCGCTCCTGCCAGAGGAAGTTCATCGGGGTGGTGCCGTGGGCGGCGAACACCCGGCTGATGGTGCGCGGAGAAACGTGATGCGCATTGGCTATCTGCGCCACTGATAACTCCGGCTCCTGCAGATTCTGGCGCAAAAAAAGTACTACGCGCGAATAGAGATCGGGTTTCAACGCCTGCTCGCTGTGCTGCAAATTAACGCTGACCGAAATCATATTCAGCAGCGTATTAGCAAACTGCGCGGCCAGAAACGCATTCTCCCGCTCGGCGTTAAACACAAAGGCTTCCTGCAGCAGTTGTTTAAGCGAGGTCATGCCGGGCCGCGTAAGGTCCAGCGTTTTACCCGCCAGTTTTGCCGTGGCAGGTGCCTCTTTCTCCATGATGTGACGCGGCAGATGCACGATATTGATGGCGACATTGTCCATCGCAAAATCAAACGGCGTGGCTGCATCGTAAATCACCACGTCGCCAGCGCTAACGCGTGACTGGTGACCATTCTGACGCAGCGTACCGCTGCCCGCACTGATGTAACCCAGATAGAAATCGTGATTAGGATGGCGGCGAATGCACTCCGGCGTGCGTTGCCACATCAGCGCGGTATGCGATACGTGATTAGCGATATCCAGTTGGCCTAACATCGAATAGGCGAAGCTGCCGGAAAACGCACCGGCGTGCATTTGCCGCGCTTCGGCCTTGATCAAACGTGAGCACACCGCATCGCGCCAGGCATCGAAGCGATGACGATTATCGAGATCATCGGTGGTGAACAGCTCTTTCATATCAGCATCCCCTAAACATGGCGAAAAAGGGCGGAAGTAGAGGAGTTAAAGCAAGTTTCAGGCCATCAGCGGGTGAAAGGGCCGCCCCGATGCTGTGGAGGCGGCAAAGGCGAAAGATTTACAGCGCAGGATGCTGTTTATGCCAATCGGTAACCTGCTGGAAGGCCCACGCGCCCTGAATCATGGTGGTTTCAGCGAAATGCGCCGCGACCAGCTGGAAGCCAATAGGCGCGCCGGTTGCCGTCATGCCGCACGGCAAGGTAATGGTGGGATGTCCGCTGGCATCGAATGCACTGGTATAGCGCAGCACGCCGTTAAACAGTGCCTGATCGGTACCAAAACGGGTCATGGTGTCCCAGGTTAATCCGGCATAGGCGGTCGCGGGAGCGAGAATCAAATCGACCTGAGTAAAGAGTGCGGAAATATCGCCGCGCAGCGCCGCACGATTGAGCAGCAGCCGCTGATACTCGAGTGCGGTGACGCTGTGGCCGAGATCCAGCAGACCCGCCAAACCCGGGCCGTATTGATCTTTCTGCGCTGGATAGGTCTTTTCATGCGCCAGTGCGGTTTCCACGGCGCACAGCGCGCTCCACTCGGTGGCGGCTTGTTCGGTATCCGGCAGCGTAATATCCACCAATGTGGCACCGAGCGAACTCAACGTGGCGATAGCCGCTTGCAGCGCCGCCCGCGTCTCTTCATCCACTTTCTCCAGCGCCCAGCTTTTATCGACACCGATGCGCATTTTGCTAATACCGCGCGTCATTAGCGCCAGATAATCAGGTACCGGTTCGCTGCTGGAAGTGGAATCTTTGTCATCGCGACCGGCAATGGCTTGCAGCATGGCAGCGGCGTCAGCGGCGTTGCGCGCCATAGGGCCGATGTGGTCGAGGGATGCCGCCAGTTCACAGGCGCCGTGACGTGTCACGCGGCCCCAGGTTGGTTTAATCCCGGTCAGGCCGTTGGCGTTAGACGGGAAGCGAATGGAACCGCCGGTATCGGTGCCAATCGAGCCAAAGCACAAGCCCGCTGCGGTAGCGACGCCGGATCCGCTGGAGGAGACGCCGGTCCACAACGCGCTGCCCCACGGATTATTGGGGCGGGTGATTTCGGGATGGTGATCGGCGAAGGCGCTTTCGGTTTGCGTCAGCTTGCCGAGAATCACCGCACCCGCCGCGCGGAAGCGTTCCACCACGGTGGAGTTTTCGTCTGGATAGTGATCCTTGTGGATGATCATGCCGTGGCTGGTGGGGGCATCTTTGGTCCAGATCAGATCTTTCAACGCAATCGGCACACCGTGCAGCGGGCCACGCATTTTGCCCTGGGCAATCTCTGCATCGGCTTCGGCCGCCTGCCTCAGCGCGCTGTCACGCATGATGTAGAAGTAGCTGTGTAAGTCACGATCCAACGTATCGATACGCGCCAGCAGCGTTTGCGTGACCTCAAGCGAGGAGATGTCGCCCGACTGAATTAGACGGCCAATTTCCAGCAAGCTTTTGTAATGCAGATTATTCATCCTGACCTTTCCTCGTGAGTGAGAGATGTGCTGATGAATAACCTAAGTCAGGCGCGTGGTGCGGGCTGTGTTTAACCAGACAGATGCTGTGCCAGAAATGCCAACTCGTGGTGTGGTGCGGGTGACAAAACACTAAAGCTGCCGAAATTCTCGCCGATAACATAGCGGAATAGTACATAACGAGGATTATTTTCATGCTAAATGGGATTGGCAGCAGCGTACTGAGAAATTTAATCGCTTCTAACGCGGTGGTTACACCGACGGTCAACAACAAAACCGTGCAAAATGCCTTAACGACAGACGCCTCCACCAAAGTGACCTTCAGCGAGGCGAGTGACGCCATCGCAGCGATCTACAAAATCGTGCCTGCACAGGTACAAAGCTCCGTGGATGTCTCCAGCAGCCTGCAATCAGCAGACGCCGATTTCCGGTAATCCGTATAAGCCGGAAGAGGAAGATAGCTTCTCACTCAATGTGGCGCAAAAAACCACCACGCAGCAGCATGACGATAGCCAGGATTTGAGCCAGCAGACGCTGTTTAAACTGAAAGCCAGTTTCCATACCGCGCTGGATTCCGCCTCAGCGGTGAAACTTACCGAACAGAAATCGTCGCAGAACTACAAATATCATCTGATTGATGATGAAGAGCGCAGCCAGACGTCGGTGACGCAGAATAAGAAAGGGGATTTGACTGCAAACTATTCGCAGCAGCTGACGCAAAATGAGACGGTGAAACCCTATCAGCAGGCGCAGTTGATCGACAGCGTAGAGATCCCGCACAGCGTGAAAAGCGAATCGAGCCGTTTATTCGCCGCCGCGCAGTTTGATGCGCAAATATAAATGCCTAATCCGTTGCATTGTCGTCGTAAGGTCGCCATTAATGGCGACCCTACAAAATAACCATATGCATTAATTAAAATTCAATTGCGTTATTTGATCTTAAGAATTACTCGCCGCTTTTTTATACTCAGCTACTCCTCGCAGCGCCGCCTGTAGCCCTTTGTTGTGTCTAAATAAATCGATAGCTTAATAATGGAAACTCATTGCCAGATATAGCATAACCGCGCTATTTACTTGCTTAAACTCTGCTGATTATCATCGCTTTCAACCCGTTATTAATTCCAACGCCTGCTGGCTTATTCAGTGCAGGCTTACTATTCGCTGTGCAGTAAAAGTGAAATCAGCTATGACGCAAAACAGTGACGAGATTATTAACCGCGCCGCGGTATTAAGCAGCGATGCACAGGCGATTGCCGCCGCACGCCATTTAGCCGAACAGGCGAAAAGCGGTGCAGTCGAGCGCGATCAACAACGTCTATACCCGATTGAGCTGCTGAACCAATTCACCTTATTGGGCCTTGGTAGCATCAGCGTGCCGCGTGAATTTGGCGGCGCAGGCTTGTCGTTCCAGACGGTAGCTGAGGTATTTCGACTGATCTCCGCCAGCGATCCGTCGCTCGGGCAAATCCCACAAAACCACTTTGGCCTGATTCAGTTCATCCTCGGTGAAGGTTCTGCAGCGCAACAACAGCAGTTGTTACGTGCGGTGGTCGACGGCAAGCGCCTTGGCAATGGAGGGCCAGAGAAAAACACCAAACACACGCGCGATGTGCAAGCGCAATTGGTGACAACGTCACAAGGTGTGCAGCTTACTGGGGAGAAGTTCTACTCTACCGGCGCGCTATTCGCCGACATTCTGGTCACCACCGCCATGTATGACCAGCAGCCGACCATGGCGTTTATTCCGTTGCCAGCGCAGGGCGTAGAAATTGTCGATGACTGGTCCGGCATCGGACAGCGCACTACTGCCAGTGGCACGGTGAAACTGCAGCAGGTGGTGGTGGATCCGGCACTGCTGATGTCGCTGCCTGCGTCGGAAAAGCCGACGCTGCGCGGCGCGGTTTCACAGCTGATTCAGGCTGCGATTGATGCCGGGATTGCTCAGGGCGCGCTGGATGAGGCACTGGAGTTTGTGCGCAGCAGCTCGCGACCGTGGGTGTATGCCAATGTCAGCCGCAATGCCGACGATCCCTATATTCTCGCCGACGTGGGCCGCATCAGCACCGATCTGAGCGCCGCCAATGCGCTGCTGGCGCGTGCCGCCCGCGTACTGGACAGCATCGATCGGCAAGCGCTGACCGCTGAAAATTGCGCGCGCGCGTCGATTGCGGTGGCGGAAGCCAAAGTGCTCACCACCGAGGTTGCGCTGCGTGCCAGTGAGAAATTGCTGGAATGGGGCGGCAGTCGCGGCACGCTGCTGCGCCACGGGCTCGATCGCCACTGGCGCAATGCGCGCACCCACACTTTGCACGATCCGGTGCGCTGGAAAACCCACGCTATCGGCAACTATTACCTCAATGATGCGCTGCCTGCGCGTCATGCGTGGATTTAAGGAGCAACCATGACGCAGGTATTGCCTAAACAGCGCGCGACGCGCATCGCGACAGCCCAGCAAGCGTTACAGGTGGCGCAGGAATTAGCAGCACGTTTTCGTGCCGGTTCGTCCCAGCGCGACCGCGAACGTGAGCTGCCGCACACCGAGTTGCAGCAGCTGTTTCAATCCGGGCTCGGCGCCATCACCGTGCCGCGCGCCTTCGGTGGCATTGAAATTTCTAGCGCTGAATTGGCTGAGATTTTCGTGATGTTAAGCGCTGCCGACGGTTCGATTGGTCAGGTGCCGCAGAACCATTTTTACGCGCTGGAAGTGCTGCGCATCAACGGCAGCGAGGCGCAGAAAAAACGGCTGTATGCCGAGGTGCTGGACGGCGTGCATCACGGCAATGCGCTGGCGGAGTTCAGCTCGCCGGCCGCGCATCAGCGATCGACTGCAGTTTCGCAGCAGGCTGAGGGATTGCGTCTCAACGGCAACAAGTTTTACTGCACCGGCGCGTTATACGCCGATCGTATTCCGACGCTGGCGATTGCCGATGACGGTAAAGAACAGCTGGTGTTTGTGCCGCGCCAGCAGCCAGGCGTCAACGTGATCGATGACTGGAGCGGCTTTGGTCAGCGCACCACCGGCAGCGGCAGCGTGCAGTTCCGCGATGTGGCGATTGCGCCGGAAGATGTGGTGCCATTCCAGACGGCGTTTGAACGGCCGAGCACCGTTGGGCCGTTTGCGCAGATTATGCATGCCGCCATCGATCAAGGCATCGCGCGTGCAGCCTTTAATGACATGCTTGATTTTCTGCGCCAGCGTGCACGTCCGTGGCCGGACAGCGGTGTGGAACGCGCCAGCGATGACCCATTGACGCTCGATCGTACCGGTCGCCTTGCCGCGCGACTTAGCGCAGGTGATGCGCTGCTGGCAATTGCCGGTGACGCCGTTGACGTGGCGCAGCGCGAACCCAGTGCGGAAAACGTGGCGCTAGCTTCAGTCGACGTGGCGAAGGCGCGCGCCTGGACCACTGAAGTGTCGCTGGAGGCCAGTAATCTGCTGTTTGAACTGGGCGGATCGCGTTCCAGCCTGCGCGAACACAACTTTGACCGCCACTGGCGCAATGCGCGCACCCACACCCTGCACGATCCGGTGCGCTGGAAATATCCGGCGATTGGCAATTACCTGCTGAATGGCGTGCTGCCACCGCGTCGGGGAACGATATGAGTCAAAAACAGATTCTGCTTAACGCCTTCAATATGAACTGCGTTGGGCACATTCATCACGGCATGTGGACACATCCGCAGGATCGTTCAGTGGATTTCAATTCGCTCGATTACTGGCTGGATCTGGCGCGTTTGCTGGAGCGCGGGCTATTTGATGGGCTGTTTATCGCCGATATTCTCGGTGTGTACGACGTCTATCAGCAGGGCATTGGCCTGACCGCCAAAGAGTCGATTCAGCTGCCGGTTAACGATCCGCTAATGCTGATTTCCGGCATGGCGAGCGTTACGCAGCATCTGGGCTTTGGCGTCACCGCCAACCTGAGTTATGAAGCGCCGTATCCGTTCGCGCGCCGACTTTCCACGCTCGATCACCTGACCAATGGGCGCATCGGCTGGAACATCGTCACCGGTTATCTTGATAGCGCCGCGCGCGCCATGGGCCAGCAACAACTGCTGGCGCACGATCGCCGCTACGATCAGGCCGATGAGTTTCTGGATGTCACCTACAAATTGTGGGAAGGCAGCTGGCAGGACGATGCGTTGGTGCAGGATAAGGCCAATCATCTGTACGCCGATGCCAGCAAGATCAAGCAAATCAATCATCAGGGCGAGTTTTATCAGGTGCAGGGCTATCACCTCAGCAGTCCATCACCGCAGCGCACGCCGCTGCTATTTCAGGCCGGTTCCTCAACGCGCGGCGTGCAGTTTGCCGGGCGTCATGCCGAGTGCAGCTTTGTTAATGCGGCGTCCCCGGCGGCGATGCGCGAGCAATCCACGCGTCTGCGTCAGGCGGCGGTGGCTGCCGGACGCCATCCTGACGATCTGCGCATCTTTATGGGCGTCAGCGTGATTGTGGCGCCTGGCGAGCGTGAGGCGCAGGAGAAGCAGCGCAGCTATCTCGACTATGCCAGCCCGGAAGCCGGCATCGCCCACTTCTCCAGCTCGATTGGGTTGGATTTGGCGGCCTTCGAGCTGGATGAGCCGATTCAGACCGGCGACACGCGCGCGATAGAATCGGTAAGCAAAGCCTTTAGCGGCTGGACGCGTCGTCGTTTGCTGGAGCAGCACGCGATGGGCAGCCGCTATCCGCTGATCGTCGGTAATCCGAGCCAGGTCGCCGATGCGTTGATCAAGTGGATCGATGAAGGCGATATCGACGGCTTTAACCTGACGCGCATCCTCAACCCGCAGAGCTACCGTGATTTTATCGATCTGGTTGTTCCGGAATTGCAGCAGCGCGGCCGCTTTAAAACCGCCTATCAGCCCGGTTCGTTAAGGCAAAAAATCTTTCAACAGCAAGACCGTTTGCCCGATCGTCATCCGGCGGCACGCTGGCGCGACGGCGTTAACCTTCGTTAATTTAACCTCAGGGATCTGATATGAAAATTGCACGTCAATTCGCGCTGGCTGCCAGCGTCGCACTGCTGGCGTTTAGCGCCATTGCTGCCGAGAACTACAGCGGACCGCTCAAAGTCGGCACCACCGCCGCCTTTGCGCCGCCACTGGAAACCGCGGTGGCCGAAGCGAAAAAACAGGGTTTGAACGTTGAGCTGGTGGAGTTCACCGACTGGACGGCGCCAAACGTCAGCGTGGAAAACGGCGACATCGACGTCAACCTGTTCCAGCATAAGCCGTTCCTTGAGAACGCCAACCAGCAGGGCGGATTCCATCTGGTGCCTTTTGCACCCGCCATCATCAACAATATCGGCCTCTATTCGAAAAAACATACGGCGATTGACCAGATTCCCGATGGCGGCACGGTGGCAATTGCTAACGATCCGATCAACGGCGCGCGCGGCCTGCTGCTGCTGCAAAAAGCCAAACTGATTACGCTGAAACCGGGCGCGGGCCTCAAATCGACCGTGGATGACATTGTCAGCAATCCAAAGCATCTGAAGATTATCGAAGTGGAAGCGGTGCAGCTGTCGCGATCGCTGGATGAAGTCGATTTAGCGCAAGGCTATCCGCACTATCTGCGCCTGTCGAAGACCATCGATCCCAACAAGGCCTTGCTGTTTGATGGCCTTGAGCATCCGGAATATGTGATTCAGTTCGTGATTCGTGATGGCCATCAGAACGATCCGCGCCTGGCGAAGTTTGTCGATATCTACCAGCATTCACCGGTAGTGCGCGCCAAACTGGATGACTTCTACGGCAAGCTGTATCAGCCGGGCTGGAGCCAGTAAGCATGGTTAGCCTGACGCTACCCGGCGAGCGCGATGCGTTGCTGTCACCGACGGCCGAGACGGCAGGGAGAGTGCACGTGCAGATTCGCGGCTTAAGTAAACGCTATCCCGGACAAAGCCTGGACGCATTGAAAGCGGTCGATCTGCAGGTTAAGCGCGGCGAGATTTTCGGCATTATTGGCCGCAGCGGCGCCGGAAAATCAACGCTGATTCGCTGCCTTAACCGGCTGGAAAACCCGACAAGCGGGCAGGTGGTGATTGACGGCATCGATCTCGGCAGCCTGAGCGATCGTCAGCTGGTAGATTGGCGACGTCGTACCGGCATGATTTTCCAGCACTTCAATTTGCTCTCTGCCAAAACGGTGCGTGAAAACATTGAGCTGCCGATGAAAGTGGCGGGCGTGCCTGCGGCTGAGCGGCGGCGCAAGGTGGATGAACTGCTGGCGCTGGTGGGGCTGGAACAGCGCCAGCACGCCTGGCCTGCGCAGCTGTCCGGCGGCCAGAAGCAGCGGGTCGGCATTGCGCGCGCCTTGGTGCACGATCCCGAACTGCTGCTGTGCGACGAGGCAACCTCGGCGCTCGATCCGGAAACCACGCGCGCGATTCTGGCGTTGCTGAAGAAGATCAATCAACAGCGCCACATCACCATCATTTTGATCACCCATGAGATGGACGTAGTACACGATCTTTGTCATCAGGTGGCGGTGATCGATCAGGGCGAAATCATTGAGCGTGGGCCGGTGTGGCAGGTGTATAGCGATCCGCAGCAAGAGACCACGCGGCAACTGCTGAATCCGCAATTCAGCGCGCTGCCGGAAGCGATTCAACCGCTGTTGACGCCGACGCGTCAGCGCACCGATTCGCGTCTGCTGGTGCGGCTGCGCTACACCGGACAAGGCGCGCAGCCGGACTTGGCCGCGCTCAGTACGCGCGTTGCCGGTGAGCTGACTCTGCTGTTTAGCGCGGTGGAGTGGGTGGATGGCAAACCGACCGGGCAGATGTTGCTGCTGCTGGATGCGCGCCATGAATCTGACGCTGCGCGTGCACTATTAACCTCTGTTGCTGACCAACTGGAGATTCCGGGCTATGTCACTGGCTATTGATCGTTTATGGGTGGCGCTGCTGGATACGCTGCTGATGGTTGGCGTGTCGTCGCTGCTGGCGCTGGCCTTGGGCTTGCCGATGGCGGTGATTTTGGTGGTGACTGGACGCGGCGATCTGTTTCCCAGTCCGCTGCTGAATCGTGTGCTTGGCTGGGTGGTGAACCTGTTCCGTTCGATTCCGTTTTTGATCCTGATGGTGGCGCTGATCCCCTTTACCCGCTGGATCGTCGGCACCACCTACGGCGTGTGGGCGGCGGTAGTGCCGCTCACGCTGGCGGCAACACCGTTCTTTGCGCGAATCGCCGAAGTGAGCCTGCGTGAAGTGGATAAAGGATTGACCGAAGCGGCGCAGGCGATGGGTTTTCATCGCTGGCATATTATCTGGCATGTGCTGTTGCCCGAAGCGCGGCCGGGCATCGTCAGCGGATTTACCATTACGCTGGTGACGATGATTAATGCCTCCGCGATGGCCGGCGCGATTGGTGCCGGTGGTTTGGGCGATCTGGCATATCGCTATGGTTATCAGCGCTTTGATATGCAGGTGATGCTGACGGTGATTGTGGTGCTGGTGGCGCTGGTCACGGTATTGCAGTTTTTTGGCGACAGGTTGTCGCGCAGGCTAAATCACCGCTGATATGAGCGGTCGCCATAAATGGCGTAATGCCGATCAGTTAAGCACTGAGCAACTTTCGTTCGCCCTCGGCTGGGGCAGTTTCAGCTATGCCGTGCGGCGACCG